>CBFCWN010000001.1:0-128536 GCA_965601515.1 uncultured Myxococcales bacterium
CGGCCATCCTCGGCTTCACGGCCTTCATCGGCAACTAAGCCTCCACGATTGCAGGCGTGACCCAAACGGCCGGCTCCTGGAGCCGGCCGTTTTCTTTTGGGGACACGCGGGGCCCCCAAAACCCGCGTGTTCTCAACCACTTACAAACCAACCCGCGCACTTTGCGCCTTCCCCCACCCTTCACTCGACACTACCCTCGACACCGATGACACTCGACCCCCTCCTGCGCGACCTGCTCCATCACACCCAGGGCCTCGTTCTTTGGCTGACGGGTGCCGGCGTCTCTGCCGAGAGCGGAATTCCGACGTTTCGCGGCGAAGACGGGTACTGGCGTGTCGGTTCGCGAAACTATCAGCCCGAGGAAATGGCGACCATGACGGCGTTTCGCGAAATGCCGGACGAGGTGTGGGCGTGGTACCTCTACCGCCGGGGCGTCTGCCGCGGCGCCGAACCGAACTCCGCGCATCGCGCAATTGCTCGTGCCGAGAACCGCGGAAGTCATGGGTTTCTGCTGGTCACTCAGAACGTCGACGGACTGCACGTGAGGGCCGGCAACAGCCTCGAGCGCACCTATCAGATTCACGGGAATATCGACTTCATGCGTTGCACGCGCGAATGCTTGCCGGCGCCCGTGCCGCTGCCCGAGGGTGTGGACGTCGCTTGGGAGAAGGGGCGCTCGCTCACCGATGCGGAGCGGAGCCTGCTTGTGTGCCCCGACTGCGGTGCGCCTGCGCGGCCGCACGTTCTCTGGTTCGACGAAAGCTACGACGAGGAGAACTTTCGGTTCCAGAGCTCCATCGAGGCGGCTCGCAATGCATCGGTGCTGATCATCGCTGGAACGACCGGAGCGACGTCGCTTCCCATGCACATCGGAACGATGGCGGCGCAACGAGGCGTCCCGATGCTCGTTGTGAACCCGGAGCCGAATCCGTTCAGCGCCATGGTCCAGCGAACGGGCCGTGGGGCGTTTCTTCGAGGAACCGCAGGCGAATGGGTCCCTCAGCTGGTCGACGCCCTTCCCTCCCGCTGACGCGGAGGGGCTTGCTTCCATCCGTCTTCGGCGATACCAAGCAGGCATGCCTCGACTGGTGCTCCCTTTCCTCTGCTTGGCATTGCTTGCCTCCTGCGCGAAGAAGTCCGAACCTGCGCGATACCCGGACCGCCCCGGCGGCGAATGTAGCAAGGCTCCAGGCGAGACGTGTGAGCAAGGCTTCGTCTGCCACTACGGACCCAGCGCCGAGTGCGGCGAGAGCGGTGCCAAAGGTGCGTGCTTTCCGATGCCGACCACGTGCACCAAAGACTATAGCCCCGTCTGTGGCTGTGACGGCCGTACCTACGTGAACATCTGCGTCGCGCACTCCCACGGGGTGTCGCCTCGCACCTCAGGTCAATGCCCCGACGCGGTGGTCGCGGCGGGTACCGGTACATGTGGCGAAGGCGGCGCTACCGCGACGTGCGCGGAAGGACTGTTCTGCCAGTACAGCGAGGCACAGTACTGCGGTGAGGTCTCCGGGCCTGGTCAGTGCGTACGACAGCCGACCGTCTGCACGAAAGAATGGTCGCCCGTTTGTGGCTGCGACGGCCGAAACTACAGCAACGACTGCGTCGCGCACTCGCACGGTACTTCGATCCGCCACCGAGGTCTTTGCCAAGACGCTGCGGCTGTAGCGGCCGGCGCCGCGGGGGACAAGTGCGGCGCACCGGGACACGGTGGATGCGGTACCGGTCTCTACTGCAAATACCCCGCGAACGCGAAGTGTGGTTCCACCACGACGCCAGGGACCTGCGAGACACGACCCCAGGCATGCACCGCGGACTACGCCCCGGTGTGCGGCTGCGACGACAAGACCTACTCGAACGCGTGCTCCGCCGAAGCCGCGGGCGTTTCGATCAAACGAAAAGGTGCGTGCGAGACCCCGCCTGAGAAGTGATCGCGCGGGCGTCTTTGCAAAACGCGCGGGTTGGTCTGTAAGTGCTCGAGAATGAAGAGGTTTTGGGGGGGCCGCGTGTCCCCTTGGTGTTGGCGCATGGGGCGGGGGCGCCGATGGACTCCGAGTTCATGAACGTGGTGGCGGAGGGGCTCGAGACGCGCGGGATTCGCGTGGTTCGGTTCGAGTTCGACTACATGGCGAAGCGGCGAATCGATGGGAAACGGCGTGGACCCGATCGGGCGCCGAAGCTCATCGCGCGATTCGAAGACGTGATTCGAGATGTAGGCGATGCATCGACCGTGGTGATCGGCGGAAAGTCGATGGGCGGGCGGATCGCGTCGATGATTGCAGACGACGTCGGTGCCGCCGGCTGTCTTTGTCTCGGGTATCCGTTTCATCCGCCCGGGAAACCGGATCGTCTGCGGACGGCCCACCTCGAGACGCTGCGAACCCCGACGCTGATCGTCCAGGGAACACGAGACACGTTCGGCACGCGCGAAGAGGTCGAGGGCTATGCGCTATCCGATGCGATCGAGCTCGCTTGGATGGAGGACGGCGACCACTCCTTCAAGCCGAGAAAGAAGAGCGGCCGCACGTTGGAACAAAATCTCGAAACCGCGATCGAGGCGTCGTTCGAGTTCATCGCGCGTTGCGCGCCAGCTCGGTGAAGTCGACGAACGGGCCGGAGTCCGGCGGACCGTCACGAAACGCGTAACGCTCGATTCGACCGGGACTGATCGCAGCCAGAGTCGACGAGACGGTGCCGTACACCGGCGTTTCGACGCAAATCGCTTGGAGGCGTCGCGCGACCTCGGCGTCGAACGGTGCGTCGTCCGGCCACGGTGGGAGCGACTCCGGATCCGGAAGCGACCGATCGCCCAGCACCGAGATGAGGGCCGGTTCGAGCGTCTCCCACGGCGAGCTCGGGATCGACGCGACTTCAGCACGAGCTTCTTCCGCCTTCGGAAAATCCGGGGAATCGAGCCGATCGTTGCACAGCACGTGAACCCCCGTCCCCAACGGCTCGAACTCGACCTTGGGGGAGTCGCCACGCCCATACGCGGCGGAAAGGCGGGTCCCGTCGCCGTAAATCAGATTGAACTCGTTGAATTCGCGCGGGTCGAGGCCGCCGAGGTACTCCTTCACTCCGTCGTAGTGCCCGGTTCGCAGAGCATCGATGACCAGCTCGCCCCGTGAACGAGCTCGCGGATTCGGTGGCTGGAAGGTCCGCTGATTCGTGAGGCCAACGAAGAGCCCGTCGTTGGTGAAGCCAAGCCAGGTCCCTCCGGCGCGCTCGTCGCGTCCTCCGACGACGTGCGGGGCTTCGGAGAGCACCTGAGGACCGCTCGCCGGTCGTTCGTAGAACTCATCGCGGTTTGCTGCGACGACAGTCGCGCACCACTCGTCCATCCCCTGCCGAACGATCAGCGTGCACATGTCAGTCCCACGCGTGAATCCAACGGGCGCCGTCGCCGTCTGCGAGTGTTCTGATCGTGGTCGCCTCCGCCGCCGACCCGCGCTCCGTCGTCATCTCGTGACGAAGCACGACTGCGTCCAAACCGACGGTCCCGATGCGCTTCGTACGTACGACCACTTCCTCGCCTGGAAGGACCGCGTTCTTGTACGCCACGGATTCAGCCACGGGGCGCAGCAACACCGGATCGATCCCGGCTTCAACCATGTGTCGACTCGTCGCTTCGTCGCACCAATCGAGGTAGGCGGGGTGGTTCGCGTGCGCGAGAGGGTCCGACCAGGTTTGCCACATCTCGAAACGAAACTCGTTTCCGGAACCGGGCGTCTCGTCGTAGTCGGGCATCGTGACGGACGGACCCACGTCGACCGGAGGAAACGCGGCAGCGGTTTCCGGCGTACCCTGCTTCGGCTTGAACGTCTCGAAGTCGACGTGGACCCACTCCTGAGTCGCTGCCGCGAGGGGCTGGCCGTCGGTCGAAAGTCGCACTTCACGCGTGGAAAGCGTTCGGCGCCGAAGCTTGGAAACCCACGTTTTCGCTTGGATTAGTGCGCCGTAGGGCTTCGAGCCCTCGTGGACCATCGTCATCCGGTACACGATGAATGCCACCTTCTCGTTCCGAAAGCGCTGAGGCGGCCAGTCCGACCGTATCGACGCAAGCGTCGCGGCGTCCTGACAGAGACGCCACAGATCCGCAGCGCGCGGCACCTCACGAGGCGTGTAGGCGTTTCGGGGAAGCCTGAGATCAAACTGCCAAACTCCGTCAGTCACGGAGGGGAGATAGCATCCGGGCGCGTCCTGCACCATTCGCTCCAGGAGCCCACGTAGAGCCTTCCCACGCCGAGACCGCACGCCTCCATCGCGAGCAAGAGGTGACACGCTGTGACGCCCGAGCCGCAGTAGCAAACGATGCGATCGTGCGGTGTATCGCCTATGGCCTCCTGCAGTCGTTGATGGATCTCGCTTCCGCTCGCGAACCGTCCATGCGCGTCGATGCTCGATTTCCAGTAGACGTTGACCGCACCGGGAATGTGACCCGCGACGGGATCGATCGGCTCGGTGCGCCCGGCGTAGCGATCGGGTGCTCGCGCGTCGACCAACGTCCACGCAGGGTTCATTCGAATCTGCTCCACCTGCTCGCGTTCGACCACAGGCCACGCCGCCCGCGTGCTCGGGTACGGCGATCGCTTCTCTCGGACCTGCACATCCACCGTCTCGCCCCGAACACCTGCACGGCGCAACGCATCCCAACCTCCATCGACGACCGCAACGGATTGATGCCCAATCGCGCGCAGCATCCACCACGCGCGCGCCGCGGCCATGCCCCCGTTGTCCGCGTCGTAGATCAACACCGGGGTCGAAGGTTGAATGCCCCAACTGCCGACGCGCTCGAGCCACGTGGTCCACCCGGGCAACGGATGCCGACCGCCTCGACCCGGGTCACCAACCTCGGAGAGATCGCGTTCCAGATCGACGAAGCGGGCACCGGGCGCGTGCCCCCCGCGCCACGCATCACGCGCTCCCGGGGCGGCGCGAGCGTCCAACACGACGGAGGTGTCGAGCTCTGCGAGAGCGTGCTCGGCGGAAACCAGCGGACCCGAAAACGACATCAATTCCGCACTATAGCGTGCGATGACAGCAAAGTGTCTAGTTACACTTGACACTTTGAGCCCTGACGCGCCATCCTCGAACGAGTGGACGAACACCGGAGCGAGCGAGGAGGCCCTCGAGATGTGCTTGCTACGCTTGCCGCGCGTGCGCTTCCAGACCGGCTCGGCCCCGTCGTCGAACAGGCACGCCTCGACGTGCGGATGCTTCGCGACCGACTCGTCCGCGGAAAGACGCCCTCCCCCGTCATCGTCCGACCGCGCACCCCGGGCGACGTGGTGTCGCTCCCGAGCCGAACGCCCAACATGGCGCGGACGGTCCACGTCACTCGGGTCGTCCGTGAAACGAACGACGCCGTCTCGATCTATCTCACCGAAGCCGACGGGTCGCCAATCGCATTCGAACCCGGCCAGTTCTTGAGCGTCGACGTCACGGTCGATGGCGAAAAGCTGCGACGTGCGTACTCGTTGGCGGGACCGTGCATCGAGGGAGCGGCAACCCACATCACCGTGAAGCGGATTCCTGAAGGTCGAGTCAGCCACCACTTGAACGACACCGTCGCGGAGGGACAGACGCTCGAGGTGCTCGGCCCTTCGGGCAACTTCACCGTCGAGCCCCACCCTTCCAACCGCCGACACCTCGTCATGGTCGCAGGCGGCAGCGGCATTACGCCGGTGATCAGCATCTTGGAAACCGTTCTCCGCAAAGAACCCGAAAGCCGCGTGACCTTGATCTACGGCAGTCGCGCTTGGGACGACGTCATCTTCCGACAACGCCTGGAAGCGCTCAGCGACGAGTTCGGGGAGCGCCTCATCGTCGACCACGTCCTCGAACATCCTCCCGAGTGGTGGACGGGAGAGTCCGGACTACTGGCTTCGCACGTTCTCGAGTCGCGGCTGAACGTGTTCGACATCGCCGACGACGGAGCTCAGAGCTACTTCCTCTGCGGCCCCACACCGATGATGGAAGCCGCGCACGAAACTCTGGAGCGCCGCGGAGTCTCCGCCGACCGCATCCTCGAAGAACGCTTCACGAGTCCGGAGGCGCGCTCCGACGTCCAAGGCAGCCGAACGACCGAGCGCGTCACGATCAAGCGCGCCGGTGGCGAGCTCGGCATCCACGTCGAGCCCGGACAAACCCTGCTCGAAGCTGCTCTCGCGGCCGGCGCGGACCTTCCCTTCTCATGTGCCATGGGCGGATGCGGCGCCTGTCGCGTACGCGTCGAAGATGGCGACATTCAAATGGAGGAGCCGAACTGCCTGGGCCGTGCCGAGCGAGAAGAAGGATACGTGTTGACGTGCATCGGGCGGCCGATCGGCACCGCCACCATCCGGGTGGACGAGCGATGAGCATTCACGTCGAAGCCACTGAGCTCGACCCGGAGAAGTGGCGCTACCGCATGAAAGACCTCTGCGAAGCAACAGGGCTTCCGCGGCAGGCGATCCACTTCTACATCCAACAGGGGCTCCTTCCTCCTGGGCAGAAGACAGGTCGCAACATGGCCTGGTATAGCGACGAGCATCTCGAGCGCTTGCGCCTGATCAAGAAGCTTCAGCACGAACAGTTTTTGCCGCTCAAGGCAATCAAGGCGCTGTTCGACGGCGAAGACCGTGTGTTTTCACCGAGTCAGCAGGCGTTCCTCGCCGGCGTCAAAGACAACGTGGCAGAGTCGCTGAAGACCGGCGACGACCGCAGGCCAACTCTGACTCCGGAGGAGATCTCCAACAGAACGGGGATCGAAGCCACCGAGGTCGAGCGAGCGTTCGAGCTCGGGCTGGTCGGCGGCGCACGGGTCGATGGGAGCCTCCGTATCGCCGACGCCGATGCATGGATTTTCGAGGTGTTCGGTCAGGTCCGGTCCCTTGGGTTCACGCCCGAGCTCGGCTTTCGCGTCGAAGACATGGCACTCTACCAAGACGTGATCACGAAACTGCTCAACGAAGAAGTTCGTCTCGTGTTCGATCGCTTGTCCGAGCTGCCGCCCGAGAAGGTCGCAGTCATGATCGAAGCGGTCGTTCCGATCCTCGATCGCTACATCATGCGTTTGCACTCCACGAAGATTCGAGAGTTCTTTGCCAATGTGCTGTAAGGAAAGGACCCGTCATGCTCGCCGACAAGATCCTAGATAACCTTCCCCAAGAGTTCCGCAGACGCGTCGAACCCTACGTCGAGGCCCTCAGTGTGATGACCCAGACGGACAATCCAAAGGTGCTGCGCTCGATGGCGCCTTCGGGAGTGCGAGGTCTGATCCTGCAACGGGGAAAGCAGGGCGTTCCGACGAAGATGGCCTCGAACCACCGTGTCTACTTCGACTGGAGCTACCCGAAGGATCAGTCGGAGATGCGCGACCTCTATACGCGAGCAAAGGAACAGCAGTGGAACGGCGACGACCTTCCCTGGCACATCGACGTCGACCCCGAGAACGCGGAACGGGCGATCCTCCCCGACCAGTTCATGGACTTCAAAGGACTGAGAAGCGCCGGCATCCGACTCAACGAACGAGAGCAGCGACGTCTCCGGGCGGACAACGCATCCTGGATACTCAGCCAGTTTCTCCATGGCGAACAAGGCGCACTCTTCGCTGCGGCCCAGGTCACCGAGGCGGTGCAGTTCTTCGACGGCAAGCTCTACGGCGCGACGCAGGTCGTCGATGAGGGTCGGCACGTCGAAGTCTTTCATCGCTACCTCGACACGAAGCTAAACAAGCTCTACCAGATCAACGACAACCTCTTCGTCATCATCGATGCGCTGATCCAGGACTCACGCTGGGACGTGAAGTTCCTCGGCATGCAGATCATGGTCGAGGGCCTCGCCCTCGGAGCGTTCGGGTCGATCTACCAGATGACCAACGAACCGATGCTGAAACAGCTCTTGAAGATGGTCATCCAGGACGAAGCGAGGCATGTGCACTACGGGGTCATCGCGCTTCGCGATCATTTCCGCAACGAGCTCAGCGACGCCGAGCGTCGCGAGCGGGAGGACTGGGCGTTCGAGGTCGCGCTCCTCATGCGCAACCGTTTCCTCGCGTTCGAGGTCTACGAGGAGTGGTTCGAGCACAAGCTCTCGCGGAAGGAATGGGCGGCCTTCGTCTCCGACTCGCCTGGCTTCGCGATCTTTCGAGACGTGTCGTTCAAGCGTCTCGTCCCGAACCTCCGCGAGATCGGTCTGCTGAGCGACCGCATCAAACCGCACTACGAACAGGCGGGATTGATGAAGTACTACCAGGGAGCGTCTGCGAATCAGCTGACGAGCGACCAGCTGATCGCCGACCTCGACGCCGCGTAGGCGGGCCTCAATCTCCTTCGACCACGACGAGAAGCGCGTCCGCGTCGACCTGGTCGCCGGCACCGACGCTGACGGAGGCGACCGTGCCGTCATGTGGCGCCGTCACGGTGTGCTCCATCTTCATCGCCTCCATGATGAGCAGCACCTGGCCCGCGGTGACCTCGTCTCCCTCTGCCACGCGAAGCTCGATGACCTTGCCCGGCATCGGTGCGACGCAGCCGCCTTCAGGAACCGCTGCCAAAAGGTCAGGGAAGCGAGGCTTTCGAGTAAGGGTGACGCTGTAACCAAGGGTGTGAACGAATACTCGATCGCCCGCGAACGTGACGCGGGCGCGCTGTCGATGGGCTCCATCAACGAGCGTGAGGTTCGGCTCGTTCCAGTCGACGACGGAAACGTCGTGCGTCGACTCGCCGACCGAGAGGTCGAACCGATTGCCTGCCAGGTGACGGTACTCGACCCGTACGTCGCGATCTCCCACCTCGTACTCGACCCATTGGGGAGTGTGGTAGTTGTTCCGCCACCCCGAGGGGACCGAGGGCACGTGCCTCCGCGTCCGATCGCTCCGCTGCTGCTCCGCGAGCGCAGCGACCATCGCCGCGTGCTCTTCATCAGAAGCTGGGGTCGGGGCGAGCAGGCCGTCGTCGATGTGCCGATCGATGAAGTGGGTGTCGATCTCGCCTGCGATGAACGCAGGATGGTCGAGCACCCGAAGCAGAAAGTCGCGGTTGTTCGTCAGCCCTTGCACGCTGAGTGAGCGCAGAGCCCGCCGCATCCTCTGAAGGGCCACCGAACGATTGGCTCCGGAGGTGATGATCTTGGCAAGCATCGGATCGTAGTGAATGCCCACTTCGCTTCCGCTCTCGACACCGCTGTCGACGCGAAGGCCTTCCGCTTCGGGAAGGTGCCAATCCACCACGGGCCCACTCTGGGGCAGAAATCCAACCGCTGGGTCTTCCGCGTAGAGACGTACCTCGAGGGCGGCGCCCTCGAGGGGAACCTCGTCTTGCGACAGGCGGAGCGCTTCTCCCTGCGCGACGCGAATCTGTTCCTCGACGAGGTCGAGCCCCGTCAGGCACTCGGTCACCGGATGTTCGACCTGAAGACGAGTGTTGACCTCGAGGAAATAGAAGCTCCGATCGGGGGCAAGAATGAACTCGACCGTTCCCGCATTCTCATAGCCGATCGCCGCGCCGCAGCGGACGGCCGCCTCGCCCATCTCTTTGCGGAGCTTCGCGTCCAGCGCAGGAGACGGCGCCTCTTCGATGATCTTTTGATGACGGCGCTGAATTGAGCATTCGCGCTCGTTCAAATGAATGAGGTGTCCGTGGCTGTCGCCGAGGATCTGGATCTCCACGTGCCGCGGGTCGTCGATGTACTTCTCGACGAGAAGCGTGCCGTCACCGAACGAGCTCTCCCCTTCGCGTGCCGCAGACGCAATCGCGTCAGGAAGGCCTGACTCCTCGCGAACCAGCTTCATGCCCTTCCCGCCGCCGCCCGCGCTCGCCTTCAGCAGTACTGGAAAACCGATTTCGACCGCTTTCGCGGCAAGCACCTCTGGATTCTGGTCCGCGCCGTCGTAACCCGGGATGACGGGCACGCCGGCCTCGGAAACGAGCGCTTTCGCCTCTCGCTTGAGGCCCATCGCACGAATCGCGGCAGGAGACGGTCCGATGAAGATCACCCCGGCCCCGGCACACGCCTCCGCAAAGGCCGCGTTCTCCGCGAGGAAACCGTAGCCGGGATGAATCGCATCGGCGCCGGTGAGCGCGGCCGCTTCGAGGATCTTGTCGACGCGGAGGTAGCTCTCACTGCTCGGCGCTGGCCCGAGGCGTACGGCTTCGTCGGCCTCGACGACGAACGGCATCGCCGCGTCCGCATCGGAGTGCACGGCGACGGTGCCGATACCCATCTTGCGACAGGTGCGCATGATGCGGCGAGCGATTTCGCCGCGGTTGGCAACGAGGATTTTGCGAATCGTGTGGGTCAACGCGCTCGTGCTCCTAGTGCCTGAAGACTCCCCAAGAAGTCGTGCCCTCGACGGGCCTGCTGTACGCGGCCGACAGGCAGATCGCGATGACGGAACGCGTGTCGCGCGGATCGATGATGCCGTCGTCCCAAAGCCGAGCCGTCGCATAGAGAGCCGCCGACTGATCTTCGATCATCTTCTCGGTCATCATCTTGGCAACCGTCAGCTTCTGCTCGTCGACCTCGATCCCCTTCTTCGCCGCCGCATCCCGTTGGATGATGTCCAGCACGCCGGCGAGCTGCTTTCCTCCCATCACCGCAATTTTGTGATTCGGCCACGTGAAGAGAAAGCGAGGGGCGTACGAACGGCCGCTCATCGCGTAGTTGCCCGCGCCGTAGCTCGAGCCGGTCATGATCGTGATGGCGGGAACGGTGCTGTTGGAGACCGCATTGATCATCTTGGCGCCGTTCTTGATGATGCCGGTCTGCTCGTATTGCTTGCCGACCATGAACCCCGTCGTGTTCTGGAGGTAGACCAGCGGAACGTTGCTTTGATTGCAGAGCTGAATGAACTGCGCACCCTTGTTGGCACTTTCGCTGAAGATCGTGCCGTTGTTCGCGATGATGCCCACGGGGTACCCGTGGATGTGGGCCCATCCGCAGAGCATCGTTTTGCCGTAGAGCGGCTTGAACTCACTGAACCGAGAACCATCGACGATCCGAGCGATCACCTCGCGCTGGTCGAACGGCACCCGAATGTCGGCGGACGCGATGCCAAGCAGCTCGTCCGGGTCGTAGAGCGGGGCTTCGACGGGGCGAGGACGTAGGCGTCCCTGTTTCTCCCACTCGAGGTGCGCAACGATCTCGCGACCGAGCCGGATCGCATCCATCTCGTCTTCCGCAAGGTAGTCGGAGACACCGCTCATGACCGAGTGCATTTCTGCACCGCCGAGCTCCTCGTGGTCGGTCACCTCCCCCGTCGCCATCTTCACGAGCGGAGGCCCGGCGAGGTACACCTGCGCCTGCTCCTTCACCATCACCACGTAGTCGCTCATGCCAGGCATGTACGCGCCGCCTGCCGTCGAGCTACCGAACACGAGGCAGATCGTCGGGATGCGTTGTTCGGACCGTCGCGTCAGATGGCGAAAGCCCGCACCGCCCGGCACGAAGATCTGATCCTGCTTCGGCAGGTCGGCGCCTGCCGATTCGATGCATGCGATGCCCGGCAGCCGATTCTGTTCACAGACCTCGGCAAGACGACCGCTCTTGAGCATGCTGATCGGCGTGATCGCACCGCCCTTCACCGTCGCCTCGCTCGCCGTGATGCAGCACTCGACTCCGCTCACGATGCCGATCCCGCCGACGACCGACGAACCCGAGACCTCGCCCTTCATCGCGTGGCCGGCGAGCGGCGCGATCTCGAGGAAGTAGCTGTCGCGATCGAGCAGCATCTCGATGCGCTGACGGGGGAGAATCCGCCCCCGACTGAGATGGCGCTGGCTGTACTTCTCGCCGCCACCGAGGTTGGCCTTCGCCTGCGCTTCGACGACCTCCCCGAGCGCCTGGAGGTTGCCTTCGCGGTTGGACTCGAAGGTCTCCGAATGGGGATCCACCTTCGACCGCATCACCGGGTAGCGCTGTTCGTCAGCCATGCCGCGGGAAGCCTAGAAGGTGTCCTCGACCCCGAGCAACCGAAAAATGAATGAATATTCAATCATAAGAGCCGCCTCAGCCTAGTCGGAATCGGCGTCCCGATCACCTAAATCAACCTTAGGGGTGATTCCCTTATCACAGCTGTGCTAGATTTTTTTGATCATACAGTTGCTAATTTTCCAATGGGGTGGTACCACACGCTTAGGAAGCACGGAGAAGCAGCAATGACAGCACAAAAATCTAGCAATGCCGCAAAGATGAACGAGATGATCGACTCGGTGAAGGGCCGAGGCTGGATCACGTACGATGAAGCGTCGCAGTTCATCGCGGAGCTCGGAGCCACGCAGGGCACAGTTCGGCGCTTTCTTCGACGCATGGAAGCGGCGGGGGTCGAGGTGACCGCAAAGCCGGGTCGCACTCGCAAGGGCGATCGTCGACGCGCGACCAAGGCGTCGGAGAACACCAACGTGCTGAGCGCCGAGCCCGTTCAGACCTACCTCGACTGGATGGGTGCGGTGAGCCTTCTGACGCGAGAAGGCGAGGTGGAGCTCGCGCGGCAGATCGAGCGCGGTCGTCAGACGATCTACGACGCCATCCTCGAGAGCTCGTTCCACGTCGATGAGCTAGGCGACATCCCCGAGCGCGTGACCAACGGGGAGCTTGCCGTTCGCGAGGCCGTCATCGAGCAGCAGTTCGAATCGGTGCTCGAAATCCTCGCCTCGTACGTCGAGTCATGTTCCGAAGGCCCTTCGGAGCGCAAGCAGGCGGAGACGGATTCGGGCCTCACGGTGAACAAGCTGCGGAAGCTCCACGAGCTGGTCTCTTCCGCGCATGCGGACGTCGAGCGAGCCAAGTCGGAAATGGTGGAGGCCAACCTTCGACTCGTGGTCGCGATTGCCAAGAAGTACCTCAAGCGCGGTCTTCCCTTCATGGACCTCATCCAGGAAGGCAACATGGGCCTGATGCGCGCGATCGATAAGTTCGATTACCGTCGCGGCTACAAGCTGTCGACGTACGCGTCGTGGTGGATTCGACAGTCGATGGCGCGTGCGACGACCGACCAGGCGCGCACGATTCGTATTCCGGTTCATGCCTGCGAGCTGCTCACGAAGGTCACCTCGATGACCCGCAAACTCACGGGAGAGTTCGGACGCGAGCCAACCGCCGCGGAAATCGCCAAGCGAATGAAGCTTCCAACCGACCAGGTCCAGAACCTCCTCATGATTTCGCGCGACACGGTTTCGCTCGAAATGCCCGTTGGAAACGACGGCAACAGCGAGCTCCGCGACCTCATCTCGGACGAAGAGGGAGCGACGCCCATGGACACCGTCATCGACGAAGACCTCTCGAAGTCGGTCATGCGCGCGCTGGAGACTCTGAACCCGCGAGAGCAGCGAATCATCTGCATGCGATTCGGGATCGGTGAGAAGGAATCGCACACGCTTGCCGAAATCGGTCGGGAGTTCGGGCTGAGCCGAGAGCGAATTCGACAGCTCCAGGCGCTTGCCCTCCGAAAGCTTCGAAACGTGCACGGCGACGCTGCTCTCAAGCAGTTCGTCGGCGCGTAGGCCGCGTTCGCGTCGACGCCGGGATTCTCACCGGCCCGAGCGACTCAGTCGAGCTCTCCGTTCTTGGCCCTGGCAATCCACTTTTCCAGGGTTCGTTGAACGGCGTCGAGCGCCATGTTCTTGAATGGCCGAAGCAGCATCGGCACCTTTTGCATCTCGACGACGGCTCGGCCGGGTTCCAGATCGACCGAGGCGGCCACGTTCACGCCCTTCACGTTGAAGGTGATGTCGACGTGGGTGTCGTTCGCCCAGACGGCCTTGGCGTCGTACTTTTCCCACTTCTGCGTGTAGTGCTCGGCGGCCTTTTCCGCGGCTTTCTTCGCGAGCTCCGGACTGAGGTCGTGTTCGATGATGTGTTCCATGAGGCTTCCGCTGGGGCGGAGAATGGCACGAAAGGCCGCAGACGCACGCAGGCGCTCATTCGATCGAGCGAGCCTGCTGGAGCCATTGGGCAAGTGCCCTTGGGTCCGCAAGGGGTCGGGATGCCTCGGGCAGCGCCCAGCCCGAAACGTCGAGCTCCCCCCGTAGCGTCTTCATGTTCTCGGCCTTGAATCGCTGTTCCCGCGCAACCATGTCGTGCATCGCGTGTAGTTTGTGTGCGATCGGCTCCAAGCGCTCTGGGTATGTGACGGACTCGTCGTCGAGTTTGCCCACGCCGTCGACGAAGCCACGGTTGAAGATCGCTTCGTCGAGCGCAAAACCCCTGGAACGAACTTCCGTCGCAACCGATCGAGCGGCTTCCACGCCGACGGAATCCGCCGACGACACGAGGATGAAGCGGGTTTGCGGTGAGCGCATGAACTCCTGCACGTCGCGGGCACGCTCCGCGAACCCTTCCCTCAGGAACGACATTTCCGTGAGGAACTCCGCCAACGCGAAAACGAGTGAATCGCCCGCAACGGTTCGAAGAAGTCGCTGCGCCAACGTCAGCCGACGACCTGGCGCTTCCCCGGACACTTGGAGAAACCAGCGTACGACTCCTTGGTCCAGGAAACGTACGAGACGGTCGGGCGCGTCGAGAATCTCGATGGAGCTTTGGGCGGGAGGCGTGTCGACGACGACGAGGTCGTAGCGGTCGTCGCCCATGGCCTCGTGAACGCGCTCCATGGCCGCGTAGGCATGCGAGCGCGCAAGCGTGTTGGAAAACGCCTGATAGATCCGGTTGTCGAGCACGCGCTGCGCGCGTTCTTGGTCGTGAGCCGCCCGACGAATGATGTCGTCGGCACTCGACTTGGTTTCGAGCATCGCTGCCCGCAGCGACCCGGACGCGGCGGCCGGCAGCGCGACGACCGAGGGAGCGTCGTCCAGGCGGTGGATCCCGAGCGCGTCCGCAAGACGTCGCGCGGGATCCGCCGTGAGCACGAGCACGGACTTTCCCGTGAGCGCCTCTTGGAGCGCGATCGCCGCCGCAAACGTGGTCTTTCCGACCCCACCCACTCCGACACAGAACGCAAGCCTGCAGGCTGGATCGAGGGTGATCACCAGATGCCCTCACGGTCGAAGTTCTCCGCCAGCGTGTCCACGATCCCGGGCCCCTCGGCGTTCGAGGCATCGAGCTTCACCGTCGGCAAGTCGATGTCGTGCGCAAGTCCGTGCAGGCACTTCTCTGCGGTCTCGGAGCGGCGCGCGAGGTAGTCCGCGAGCGCAAGGTCAGGATACCACGGCTGGTCCGGAGAGGCGGCTTCCAGCTCCTCGTGGATCAAGGCACGCTCGTCGTCGTCGAGCCACGTTTGGGGAACCCGATTGATGAAGAGGCATCCGAGTTGGAGCTCGTCTCGCTCCCGAAGGCCGCGATAGAGCTGGATCGTCTCGTTCACCGCCAAACCCTCTGGAACGGTGACGACGTGCACCGCGGTGCGGCCGGGGTCTCTCACCATTCGCGTCGCGCCGTCGAGCACCTGGCGTAGCGGCCCGTCTTTGAGAAACACCTCGAGGACGCTCGGCAGATCGAAGAACATCAGCGCATGCCCCGTCGATTCGAGGTCGACGAGAACCGGACCCCAGCGCTCGTTTTCCGCAAGCTCAGCCACGCGGTGCAGAGTGACGATCTCGTCGACCCCTGGAGCCGCCGTGAACAGCTTCTGAAGCGAATGGTTGCGCGCGATCAGTTTTGCGACGAACCGGAGCTTCAGCCTCGACGTGATGTAGTCGACCAGGGCTGGCTGGAACAGCACTCGCGTTGCGAATACCCCTGGCGCCACTTCGGACGGCTCGTAGCCCACGTTCGGACCGTGAAACAAGTGCGATGAGCTCGTGTGTATGCCGAGCTCGACGATCAGGGGCCGTCTGCCGGCTCGCGCCGCGGAAACCGCCAGCGCGCCCAGCACGCTCGACTTTCCCACGCCGCCCTTACCCGTGAAGAACTGCACGGGTCGTGTGAGGAGTTCCCGGCAGCCCGCATCCACCGCGATCCCCTAGCAGGAACGAAACGTGATATCGAGTGACCACGCTGGATGAATGCTTGGATTCAAGCTGCGCGACCGCTGGCGCACGTCAACATCATCGTGCCCCTTTTGCTGGGACACGCCGCCGCGTGGCATCTGACCGGATGGTTCTCGTTCCCGTGGTTCGTCGCTTCGCTAGGCTGGGGTGTCCTGGACCATTTGTTCGTCGTCTTCTCGAACGACTTCGCGGACCACGAGACCGACACCGGCGAGCGCACGTTCCTCTCGGGCGGCTCGGGGGTGATTCGAGAGGGGAAGCTCCCAGCGGCGAAAGTCCGGGCGGCAGCACAGGTTTCGGCGGGCGCCCTGCTCCTCTATTCCTGCGCGATGACCGTTCTCGGCCGCGCGTGGGTTCCGCTGTACGGGTTGGCTGCGCTGCTGTTGATGTGGCTCTACAGCTTCCCGCCGGTGCGGTTGAGCTTTCGCGGCGGCGGCGAGCTGCTCCAGGGGCTCGGCATCGGCATCGGCCTCCCCTCGCTCGCCTACTACCTTCAAACCGGTCTACCGCTGGCACCACTCTGGGTGGTCGGGCCGGCGGCGCTGCTCGGCGTGTGCAGCAACGTGTTGACCGCACTGCCGGACACCGATAGCGACGCGCGCGCGGACAAACGAACGTGGCCTGTCCGCCACGGGATCCCAGCGGCGCGCAGGTTCGCGTCCGCAGGCATTGCGTTCGCCTGCTTCGTCGTGTTTCTGGCGACGCCCGGGATCTCGAGCCCGATTCGTGCGGCCGTCACCATCCCGCCCCTGATCCCGCTCCTAGTTGGCTCCAGGGCCGAAGACCCGCTTCGGGCAGCGTCGTGGTCGAGCATCTCGCTCAACCTCTTGGTGGTCCTTTGGATGCTGGCGATGCTCGCCGGCTAGCGCTCGAGACCGAGGCGGTCCGCCGCCGCTTCGCGAATCGCGTCGAAGTCGCGCGAGGCATCTGGGGTTGCGTCCACGCGCCAGGCCTCGACGGGAACGCACCCGCGATCGGCGAGCCCTCGATAGAGGCGCAGCTCCTCGTCCGGCGTTCGGATGAAGGGAAAGGGGTTTCTCGCGCCAGGACCAGAGAGCTTTGGGTAGACCTCGTCGTCGTTCTCGATGAGGCACAGGATCGCACGGCCTCGCCGGTCACTCTCACTGAGAAACTCGAGCGAGAAGGGTCGTGTTCGACCGCGGGCCTCCGGTTCACGACGAACCCACCGGGCCCAATCGAAGCCGTAGATGAAGTCGTGCACGTATTCGAATCGGATCGCGGAGCTCTGACCGTAGAGCTTCATCAACCCGACGGTGACCTCGGTGGTTCGCTCGAGGTGACCGGCGTAATCGCCGCTGCGGACCGCTTCGTCGTGCACCGAGGCGAGATAGAAATCGAAGTCCCAAAGCAGGTTCCCTGGAAACGCCTCGAGCTGCGCCCCGCCGACAGCGCATGCAGCAGCGGCGAGGTGCGGCCGCTGGTCCGCGTCTGCCAGCGTCGCGACGAGCTCCGTGAGAGGGGTCGCGCGTTGACGGTTGCGATCGAGCGTCAGCGCACCGCGAGGCGTATCGGCGATGCTGGCATCGATCTCCGCGAGAGAACGGACGGGGTGTTTGAGGGCGCTGGCGGTCATGAAAGGTTAGCCTGCAGCCACGCGAGCACCGCGGCTACCGTCGTACTATGCCAGATCGCTCGGTGAAGGAAGTGTTTGTACTCGGACTGCGCTGCAAAGGCGTTGGTGACGGCCTGGTCGCTCACGCGGAGAAGCGCAGCAAGGTTCCAGACCGCGATTCCAATCGCAGCGGCCGCGGCCCAGCTGGGGACGAGTGAGTTCCCGAAGAGTGCGGCGGCCGCCCAGATGAGAATCCCGAGCAGCGCGAGACCTTCCGTCAGACGCCGTGCCGCCCGATTTCCGAAGGTCGATGCGAACGTGCGCTTGCCGCCGAGGCGATCGCTCTGTTCGTCCGAGAGCCCGCTCGCGATCGCGCTCGCAAGGCTGAGTACCGCGAATCCCCCGATCCAGGGCCATATCGCAACAGGAACCGCCCCTGCCTGAAGGTAGAGGTTGTACAGCGGCAACGCGACGCCGACCCCGAGCATCTCGGCAAGCTCTCCGCCGCCTCGGTAGTTCAATCGCACCGGCGGAAGGGTGTACGCGACGAAGAGTAGGACGCATGCGACGCCGGCCTCGGTCGCCCAACCGCGATGGAGCGCTCGTTCCGCGCCGCCGGCCAGTGCGATTGCGACCAGCCCGCAGAGCGCGCCCGCGACGGCCACCGACCTGGCGTCGAGAATGGCGTCCGGAATCGTCTTCGGGGAGCACCCGTCCGGGAACATTCGACGCTTGAGGGCGTCGACCTCTCGATCGCCCCAATCGTTGAGCAACACGATGAACGCAAGCCCGAACGCGGTGAACGCGAAACCCCAGCCGAACGCCGCCAGATCGAGCCCTCCCGTAACCCGCGCGCCGAGGAGCTGGCCAAACAGTGCGGGAACGACGAGCTTGGGCCAGCTCGCAGGCTTGAGCGCGTAAAACCATCGATCGGCCCGAGTCGCAGGAAAGCCCCCGCTCGCCAGCGACGTGCTCATGACCCCTCCGCTGGCTCAGGCTCTGGGGGCTCGGGCGGCTGGCTATCCATGTCGATGTGCTTCGCGCGCGTCTCCCAGTTCGACCTGGCCATCGCTCGCATGTCCTGAACCGAATCCATCTCGTCGACGATCTCGAGCCCAATCAGCGTTTCGAGGACGTCCTCCATGGTGACCACGCCGTCCGTACCGCCGTACTCGTCGACCACGATGGCGATGTGCTCACGACTGTCGAGGAGCTTCTCGAAGAGCGTCGCGACGGGGATCGTGTCCGGAACCATCAGCGCTTCGCGCGCAAAGCTGTGCAGAGGCACGTCGAGCTCGTCGCGAGCGGCTCTCAGCAGTAGCTGGTCTTTGAGAATGTAACCGGTCACCTGATCGGGGGAGTCTTTCCAGATGGGGATGCGCGAGAAAATCATGGAGCCTCTCTCGGCGATCGCATCCCGGACGGTAACGTTTTCTTCGAGCGAGAACATCACGGTGCGAGGCGTCATGATGTCGCGCGTCCGAAGAGAGCCGAAACGAAAGAGGTTTCGGAGAATCCGCATCTCGGACTCGTCGAACACGCCCTGCTCCTCGCCGACCCGTGCGAGCGCGGCAAACTCTTCGCGAGAGAGGATGAGTGCGGTGCGCCCGCGCTTGAGCGATCGGGTGATGGCATCGGAAAGCCACACCAAGGGAAGCAGGACGAGAATCATGGGCGGAAGGACCGCCGCCATGAGGCCCGTGAGCCGCCGCCAGTACATGGCGCCCAGAGTCTTCGGAAGGATCTCGGAGAAGATCAGGATCGCCAGGGTGAGAATCGCCGAAGCAATCGCGAGCGCCTGAGAGCCCCAAAGCCGCTGAGCCTCGGCACCCACTCCCGCGGCGCCGGCAGTGTTCGCGATCGTGTTGAGGCTCAGAATGGCCGCGAGCGGACGGTCGATGTGCAGCTTCAAGTCACGAAGCCGACGACCGACCTTCGGGCGGTCTTGCTCGAGCTTCGCAATGTACGACGGGGTGAGGCTGAGAAGGCCTGCTTCGAGAATCGAGCAGACGAAGGAGACGCCGAGAGCGAGGCCGAAGTAGACGAAAAGCGCGGTCATCCGGAAGCTTGCCGCGAGTCTACATCACCCTCGGCGTCCCGGCGGAACGGTCCGTGCTGCTCGAGCTCCCGAATCTGCTCGCGGACGGACGAAGCTTCTCGGGGGAGGAAATCGGCGACCGCCTGAGCAAGAACCGGATGGCGTATCCAGTGAAAGCTGTGAATCGGCACGGGCATGAGACCACGCCGAAGCTTGTGGGTGCCCTGCGCCCCCGCTTCAAAGCGCGCCATCCGGTGTTCGATCGCGTGTTCGATGAGGCGATAGTAACAGAGCTCGAAATGGAGCATGTCGTGACGTTGCGTGGCGCCCCAATAGCGGCCGTAGAGGTGCTTCCCCTTCGCGAAGTTGAGTGAGGCCGCGACCATCCGCCCTTCGTCTCGAGCGGCGACCACGAGCGGCGACCCATCCAAGATGTTCGGAGCGAGCTCGAAAAACTGAGGCGTGAGGTACGGGTACGACCCCTTCCGTCCGCAGGTCGCGCGGTACAGGCGCTCGAGCGTTCGCCAATCGCCAGGTGTGATTTCGTCGGCCTGAAGCTTGTCGATGCGCAGGTTTGCTTCGGCGGCAACGCGACGCTCCTTGCGAAGTTTCTTGCGCATCGACGAGCGAAAACTCCCCACGAAATCTTCGAAGCCTTCGTAGCCCTCGTTGCGCCAGTGGAACTGAAAGGAGAGGCGGTCCATCAGCCTTCCGTCCTGCGCGACCCAGCTGCGCTCTTCCGGGCTCAAGAACAGGAGGTGGATCGAGGACGCCCGAGCGTCATCGGCAACCTCGAAGCAGCCGTCGAGCAGCCTCGACACGATGGCCGCGGGATCCTCGTCGGGGGCGAACAGAAACCGCCTTCCCGTCACCGGCGTCACCGGAATCATCGCGACGAGCTTCGGGTAGTACCCGATGCCGATACGCGAGGCGGCGTCGGCCCATCCCCAATCGAAGATGTATTCGCCGTAGCTGTGGGTCTTCAGATAGAGCGGTAGCGCGCCGACGAGCTTCTTCCCCCGCCACGCCGTCACGTGCGAGGGCTCCCAGCCGGAGCCGCGACCCACGGAGCCGCTTTCCTCGAGCAGGGTGAGGAACGCATGTTCGACGAATGGGTCGTCGTCGCCGGCGATGTCATCCCACGCATGCGGGTCTACCGACTTCAACGAAGAGAGGATTCGGATGTCGATCGGCTCGCGCAGAGGGGGAGTGTGAACGACCCCGGAGGTCAGAGCCAGCCGAGGTATCGGGTCTCGCCGGTCTCCCCGCGAATCCCGTTGATCACCGCCTTGGCCAGCGCGTACCCGCGAAAGAAGCGCTCGACGTGTTGACGATCCGACGGCCGAAGCGGGGCCGCTCCGCAGATCCACTTGGGATCCGAGACCCCTCCGTCGACGAATCCCACGCATCCGCGAACGGGTACGGTCAAACGGGTACCCCGACTCAGCCGGGGACCGAGCACGACGGCATCGACGCCCTGGCCGTCTTCGGCGATGGAGTCCTCCACGTGGCCGTAGTTGAATGGGGACGGAAACGGGGAGACGAAATCAACGGACCCATCGTCGCGGCGCTTCACGAAGCTCCAACGGGGCACATCGATGATGACGGTGTGCTGCCCGATCACGCCCGGAGCTCGCACGCGGACGCGACCAGGCCATCCTCGACGAGGTACTTGCCTTCCATGACGTCGCCAGGCTGAAACTCGCCCGCACCTTGTTGGAACACCGCGCGGAACGAACCATCCCCCACCTCGACCTCGACCGCCTGGAATCCGAGGAACTGTGCCGTGAGCGTGTACTGGCACTTGTACACGGACTCTTTGGCGCTGAAGAGGATCTTCCCCATCAGGCCGGAGTTCGGAAGCTCTCGAAGCCGCTCCCGCTCTCCGCGCGTGCACACCCTTCGCCAGAGCGCTTCCTTTAACGGTGTCGCCGGCTCGAGATCGATGCCGATCGCGCGCATCACATCGCCGCGAGCCACCGCAGCCGCGCACCATGTGTCGGTATGCGTGATGCTCCCGACGTAGCCCTTTGGCCAAATCGGCGCGCGATCTTCTCCCCGAAGAATCGGGGTCGTCGACGCGACTCCGAAGCGCGAGAGCGCCAGTCGGCTGCATACCCGACCGGCGGTAAACTGCTCCACTCGTGTGGTTGCGGCCCCCTCGATCGCGTCACGCTCGGCGCTGACCAGCCCTCCGCCCACGGAGTGCGGGTCGACCTCCTCCGTCTGTACATCGTCGGAAAGAAGTCGATGGAAAAGTGGCTTGTGCATCTACCGGATCGCACCGGCGACGGCGAGAATCGCAAACGAGTTGGCGAGCGAGATGATGGGGGATATGGCGTTCAACACGTCCGAGGTGCTCGCGTACCAGGTCTTCGTGACGTACACGATGTCGCCGGGCGCAAGCACCACGTCGGTGGCATCTCCACTGGTAATCGCCTTGAAGTTGGTCGTGTAGACACGCGGCTCACGAAGCGGCCCCCGGACGATGCGAATGTCTTTACGGTCGCCGCGGTTCGTATCCATACCTCCCGCTCGGGCGAGCGCCTCGCTGAGACGAAGCCCTTCCCGGAACGCGATCGGCTGCGGGTTGTTCACATCGCCGAGGACCATGATCAGCATCTCGGTGCCGGGCGGCACGTAGAGCTGGTCGCCCGCGCGGACCCTGACGTTGTGGTCGGGGTGGCCCTTCATGGCGAGCGGGACGCTCACGGGCAAGGTCTTCCCCTCACGGACGAGTCTCGCGAGGTCGAGGTTCCCGGCAAGGGTCAGAATCTGTTGCTGCGCGCCCTGCGCGATCGCCGGTCCCCCCGCGTCCGCAAGAAGGTCCGCCAGGCGCATGCCCGGGTTCACTTGCACGCGCCCTGGCGCTGCGACCGCTCCAAGGACGGTAGCGGTATGTCCCTCGAGCGCCGTGATGATCACGGTCACGCGAACGAAGCGGTCGTAGCGCCGTAGCGCCGATTCGATTCGCTTTTCGGCTTTGCTGAGATCCATGCCACCGACGTTGACGTCGCCCGCGAGCGGGACGTGGATGTTGCCGCGCGAATCGACGATGAGGCCGTCGTAGATGGTCGTGTCCGCGGACACCGTGGTCAGCTGGACGATGTCGCCGGGCAGCAGCTTGAGAGCCTCCGCGGGATCGTCGGTCATACCGGTTGGCGTGATTCGCTCCGGCGCCGAAAACGTCCGATCGTCCGCCGGCATCGTGGGCGTGATGTCGTAGCGATTTCGGGCACACGCGGTCGACGACAGCGCAACGGCCAACAGCAGTGCCGTAAATCGGCGCATATTCGTGATTAACGTTCCCAGAAGGCGTCCGCAAGGTCGGGGCCGAAATTCGGCCGCGTTGGACCCCAACTTTCGCCCAAACGACGGGGCCGCAGCAAGAAACTCACCGATGTTCGAATCGGCCGCTCACCGGAACATATGTTCGGTTTCCTTGCTTACCATTTCGATCGCTTGCTCGCGGCGCAGCAGGCGCCCGAGAAGTACCGACGCCCAACGGTTGCGTCGACCCGAGATCCCACTCGGGCGGCGTCCGAGATCGTGAAGCGCTTGCTCGGTCACGTCGTCCGGCTTCATCGGTTTGGCGAGCCCGTTCTTGGGACGGCGGTCGGTCGAGCCCTCGAAGCTCGGAGTCAGAGTCGCACCCGCAATGCACGCGAGCACGTCCACCCCCCGTTCGCGGAGCTCGTACCAGAGGCCCTCGGCGAGAATCTTGTCGTAGGCCTTCGTCGCGGCGTAGTTCGCGACCATCGCGGTGCCCTGGATGCTGCTCATCGACGACATCAGGATGATGCCGCCCTTCCCTCGCTCCGCGAAGCGACGGCCGAAATGGTGGGAAAGCCGAAGCGGTCCGAGCACGTTGACGGCGACCGCGTTGACGTGGTGCTCGACCTCGATGTCGATGAACGCGCCGATCGGGGAGTACGCGGCGTTGTAGACGAAGAGCCCCACGTCGAGCGATGACGCCGCTGCGTCCAACCGCTCGACGACGTCGTTCGCCCCGAGGTCGAGCGACAGCGTCCGTACGTCCACCCGGTGTTCCCTACGGAGCCGGCGGGCACATTCCTCGAGCGGACCGGCACGACGCGCGACGAGCAAGAGGTTCAGGCCGCGCTCGGCGAGCTTTCGAGCAAACGAGGCGCCGATGCCTTCGGAGGCCCCGGCGACGACGGCCCACGGCCCGTAGCGGCTCGAGAACCGACTCACGGTACGCCGTCTTGGGGCAGAAACCCGGTCTGAACCATGAACCGGGCCATCTCGGTCAGGTACGCACCTCGGTCCATGTGAATCACGTGACTCCCTGGGAACCAATGAATTCGGCAGCGGTCCCAATGGTCCCAAAGCACCCGCGAATGCTTCGGGGGAGCCAGGCGATCCCCGACGCCTCCGACGATCATCAGTCGCTTCCTGTCGAGCACTGGGTCATAGGTGAGCGGACAACTCACGGCGCACAGACGACGCGCGTCCGGAAGGCTCATCCGCATCGTGGCCAGCGCGCCGCTAAGGAGCCACCCGATGGGCTGCCATTCGAGTACGAGATCGGCAAAGCTCACGACGGGCACGTTGGGGATCGCAAACGACAGGCGCGACTCGACGCTTGCGAGCATCGCCGTCGTGAATCCGCCGAGGCTCAAGCCGGTGACACCGATCTGTTCGGCACCGCGCTCTCGCTGAAGCCAGTCGAACAGGATTCGAAAATCATAGACGGACTGCGCGACCGCCTCGTTCATTCGCGAAACCCCGCCGGCAAAGTAGCCGTGCCCCGAGAACGGAGAGAAGCGGGTTTGGCGTGGACCGTGAAAGGGCAGTGTGAACAACACGATGTCGCAGCCCATTCGATAGAACCACGGCAGCGCAAAGAACCACTCGTTGATCAGGTACCAGTCGGCGGTGAATCCGTGAATCGCCACGATGGTCGGCCGCGGCTCGTCCCCGCGGTGTCGAAGCATCCGCGCGTGCGCGACGCGGTTCGCCGCGTGCCGTAGGTACGATTTGTGTTGAGCCGGGTTCACGGGCTGAAACGGGCTATCGAACTCGATCGACTCGCACGTGCCGTCCTCGGGCTCGAAACGGGGCAGCCACTTCCCCTTCTTCGTCCGGACCCGCACCCCGGTGGGCGGCGTCGCAAAGAAGCGACTCGGGTCGCCGGACTCCGCGATGTCGGCGTAGAAGTCCGCGTCGCGCATCGCACGGCGAAGCTCGATCGGGTTGTAGCCGAGCGGAATGGCCATACTCGAGACCATCGAAGCGCCGGCTGTCCTCAGAAGAGTATCGAACCCGACCGCAGCGCCGACCTTGAGTCGATCCGCAAGCGCCAGATCGAAGCCCTCGGGTCGTCGTGCAAACTTCGGATCGAGCTCGTCCCACCAATGGCCGCGCGCGAGAAGCGACGGCTTTCGGAGGTAGGATTCGTGCGCGATCCGGGAAACGACGGAGGGTTCCTCCACCTGGTCAGCATACCGGATCGCGATCACGATGCATCAATTCGGCCCTAGTGCGGTGCCTCCACCTCGAACGGCAGCGCTCCCAACAACGTGCCGTCGACATCGCGGATTTCGACCCGCCAGAGGCCTGGTGCCTTCGCGTGACGCGTGTACGCCCAGGTCCTCCATCGTGGCACCGATGGGGGTATCTCGAGCTCGATGCCGCCGCTGACGCTCTCATCGGGGCCGATGAAGTGCACGAGCAATGTCTTCGGCACCTCGGCTTCGTTCCTCGCTTCCACGAACGCGTACACGCGCTCGTCCGCCGGCACGAAGCTCGAGGAGGGCAGCTCCGGCTCGCGATTCACGATGCTCGCCGCGGTGACGAAGCGAACCAGCGTGAGGCCTCCGAGCGACGTGAGGTCAGCCTCGAAGAGCTTGTCGGCAGGCGCCTCGATCTTTTCGATCTCTTGCGGCTCGTCTTCGACCGCTTCGGGCTCCGTCGGCATGAGCTCGGGCGGTTTCTCGCCGACCGGCGCGTCGGGTTTCCGGGTCTCGGTCTCTCGAGGCTCGGGCGTCGGGATGGTCGACGTCATGACCGGCGCGGGGCTAGTCGCGCGGTCGAGGACATCGGCCTCCGACGACGTGCTTCGGTCGCAACCGGCAAGCACGGCGGCGACACAGGTCAGTGTGATGATGGCAATCTCTTGAGTCTTCATGGAACCTCCTGGCTCCCGAAAGAGCACGGAGCGTGCCAACCGAAATTTGCAGCCGAAAGAGAGGCTCGCGCGGCGGAGCCGTGTCAGCAAAGACGCGATCGTGGCTCAGCGACCACGGGGCATCACCCCCGTCCCGCCGGGAGGGTTGCCGAAGGCTGCAAACGACGAAGCGTCGCGAACTCGCTGGTAGTGATCGATGGCCCAGTGAACCGAGGGAAACGCGAGCTCTTCCGCGGGCAACGCATCGAAATCGAATAGGCCGACCTCTTCGCTCTCGGGCCCGGCCGAAACGTCTGCTGACAGCAAGCGCGCACGGTAGAACAGCTGGAGCTGACTGATGTGCCGCAGACTGTAGACGGCGAGCAGATCGACGATCTCGAGTGAAGCGCGCGCCTCTTCCCACGCCTCGCGGGCGGCTCCCTCCTCGGGATCCTCGCCCATCTCCATGAACCCTGCCGGCAAGGTCCAGAAGCCTCGTCGAGGTTCGATGGCCCGGCGACACATGAGGAGCTTGTCTTCCCACGTTGCAACGACGCCCACGACGACTTTCGGATTCTCGTACGCGATGTAGCTGCAATCCGGGCACACGAGTCGCTCGCGGTTGTCACCCTCGGGGACGGTTCGGAGTCGCGGGCCTTTGTCTCGTCTCGTCATCCGTGCGCTCGCAACTGCGTATCATGCGACGTCGGTCGGGGCTATGGCAGGATGGGGCGTTCGCCCTAGACTCGGCCGATGGACGAGCGACGTCGCCTGGATCGTCCGCAATGGCGTGGCGTGTTTCGACAGCTGAAACACGGCATCGACCTCGTGTGGACGACGAGCCGCGGACTGAGCGTGACCCTCGGGGTCCTCAGTCTCGTCGCGGGCGTCGTTCCGGCAGGCGTCGCGTGGGTCGGGAAGCTGATCGTCGACTCCGTCGTCAAAGCTGCCCAAACCGGCGCCGCCGAAGACCAGCGCACCGCCATCATGTGGGTCGCCGTCGAGCTGGTGTTGGTGGCGTTGGTCGCCGCCGCGCAGCGGGGGCTTTCCACGTGTCAGCAGCTCCTTCGGGCACTCCTCGGCCAACGCGTCAACGAGATGATTCTCGAAAAGGCGCTGACCCTCGACCTGGCGGCCTTCGAGGACTCCGAGCTCTACGACCGAATGACCAAGGCACGACGGGAAGCCTCCGCACGCCCGTTGAGCCTCGTGATGCGAAGCTTCCAGCTCGCGCAGCATTCCTTTTCGCTCATCGCGTACGGTGGATTGCTTCTGAACCTCTCGATTTGGGCGCTCGCCATCTTGGTCGTCGCCGCCATCCCGGCGTTCTTCGTCGAGACGCGGTTCTCGGCGGATGCGTTTCGCCTGTTCACCTGGCGCGCTCCGGAAACCCGGAAGCAGAACTACCTCGAGGTGCTTCTCGCCCGCGAGGACTTCGCGAAAGAGGTGAAGCTGTTCGACCTCGGTCCGGTGTTTCTTGCGCGGTACCGCGAAATCTTCGAGCAGCTCTACCAGGAGGACCGAGAGCTCACCCTGCGCCGTGGTTTCTGGGGCTTCGTCCTCGGTCTACTGAGCACGATGGCGTTCTACGGTGCCTACGCGTGGATCGCCATCGAAACGATCGCGAAGCGCATCACACTCGGCGACATGACGATGTACCTCTTGGTCTTCAAACAGGGTCAAGCGTCGCTCTCCTCCATCCTCAGCTCGATCGGCGGGATGTACGAAGACAGCCTCTACCTCTCGAACCTCTACGAGTACCTCGAGTACGAGGCGCCGGACGACGGCGGCACCGCGACCGTGGGTCCGAGCCCAGGTGACGGGATCCGATTCGAGCATGTCAGCTTCACCTACCCGGGCGTCGAGACACCTGCGCTGAAGGACGTGACGCTGCATCTCGATCCGGGGAGCAAGCTCGCCCTGGTCGGCGAAAACGGCGCTGGAAAGACCACGCTCATCAAACTGCTAACGAGACTCTACCGGCCCACCGAGGGTCGGATCCTGCTCGACGGGCTCGGGCTCGACGAATGGGACCTCACGGTCCTCCGCAAGCGCATCGGCGTCATCTTCCAGGACTTCGTCCGGTATCAGCTTGCCGCCGGCGAGAACGTCGGCGTCGGGGACGTCCGCGCGTTCAACGACCCGGTCCGCTGGCAGGCCGCCGCCGAAAAAGGGATGGCGCACGAGTTCCTCGATCGCCTTCCGGAAGGCTACGACACCCAGCTTGGGCGGTGGTTCGACGACGGCCACGAGCTCTCGATCGGTCAGTGGCAAAAGGTGGCGCTTTCGCGCGCGTTCATGCGTGACGACGCGGACATCCTCGTGCTCGACGAGCCGACGGCATCGATGGACGCAGAAGCGGAAGCGATCGTGTTCGAGCGCGTCGGTCGACTCGCACACGACAAGATGGTCATTCTCATCTCACACCGGTTTTCCACCGTCCGTATGGCCGACGAAATCGTCGTGATGGAGCGAGGCAGGATCACCGAGCGTGGAACTCACGAAACGCTGATGGAAGAGGACGGCAAGTACGCGCACCTCTTCGCGCTCCAAGCCGCCGGATATCAGTAAAACGTCCGGTTCTCCTCCGCCATGTCGCGGAGAAGTTTCGGAGGCTCGAAACGCTCGCCGTAGAGTTTCGCGAGAGCGTCGGCATCGCGCACGAACTCGGCGATGCCGTAGTTGTCCATATACGTGAACGGACCGCCCGTGAAGGCTGGGAACCCGACTGCCATGATTACGCCAACGTCTCCATCGCGGACGTCGGTGATCACCTGCTGCTCGAGACAGCGCGCCGCCTCGAGGCACTGGACGAACACGTAGCGCTGTCGAACCAGATCGACGCTTGGCTGCTCCGACGCGGTTTCGATCCAGCGGCTCATCGCGGTTCGGAGCTCCGGCCAGAGCTTCTTGCCGCCCTCGTGATAGTCGTAGAAGCCGCCGGGCGTTCGCGGCGTCCCGTCTTCTTTGGGCGGAGGGTGGGCGCCCCAGCGATCGTGGTCTTCGACGAGAGACGCGATGATGGCCTGCGCCGGAGACGGAGCCCACTCCTCGCCTTTGGCGGCTGCATCCTTTTCCGCCTGCTTCGCGACCTTGTACATGGTGCCAAGGCCCACCTGATCGGAGATGCCGAGCGGCGGCATCGGCATACCTGCCGCTTTCGCAGCGTTCTCGATCAGTGCCGGCGTCACACCCTCGACCAACAGGTGATTGCCCTCCGAGATGAACGTGCCGAACACACGGCTCGTGTAGAACCCGGGGCTGTCGTTGACGACGATTCCCGCCTTCTTGATTGCGAGAATGTAGTCCCACGCCTTCGCGAGAGTCTCGTCCGACGTCTGTTCGCCTACGACGATCTCGACCATCTGCATTCGTTCGACCGGCGAAAAGAAGTGCAGTCCGATGAAGTTCGCGGGTCGGCTCGACGCTCTCGCAAGGTCAGAGATCGGAAGGCCCGAGGTGTTCGACGCAAAGATCGCCTCGTCGCTCAGCTGCGCGTCGGCGGCTTTCGTGACCTTGGCCTTCAGCTCTCGATCCTCGAAGACGGCCTCGACGACCACGTCGCAGCCGGCGAGGGCTTCGTAGCTCTCGCTCGGATGGATGCGACCGAGGATGGCTTCGACGCGGTCAGGAGTCGTGCGGCCTTTCTCGAGGCGTCGCTCGAGAGTCTTCGCGACCTTCGCTTTGCCACGCTCTGCGCTCGCGAGGTCGCGGTCGATCAGCACGACGTCGATCTTCGCTTTGGCGGTGACGTGGGCTATGCCCTGGCCCATCAGTCCGGCGCCGAGAACACCGACCTTCTTCACCTCGAAGCGGGGCACGTCCTTCGGCCGGCGGGCGCCCTTTTGGCACTCCTGCAAGCTGAAGAACAGCGTCCGCAGCATGCTCCGTGCGGTCGGATCCTGAAGCACGCGAATGAACTGGCGGGTTTCGACTTTGCCCGCGCGATCCATCGGAAGCGGAAGACCTTCGTACACCGACTGGAGGATCGCCTGCTGGGACGGCATGTTCCCGAACGTGTTGGCATGAGTCATCGCGTTCGAGCCCATCAGCGTTTGCGCAAACACGACCGACTCGGGGCCGCCGCCAGGCACCTTGTATCCCTTCTTGTCCCAGGGTTGAACGGCGTCACCGGACTCCAAGATCCAGTTCTTCGCCGCTTCAATCAGGTCGGCGGGTTCCACCAGCTCATCGACGAGCCCTTTCTCTAGAGCTTTGTCCGGGCCGAGCTGCTTGCCCTGCATGATCAGACCGAGCGCGGTTTGAAGCCCGACGAGGCGGGGAAGGCGCTGAGTTCCGCCTGCGCCCGGCATGAGACCGAGCCCCGCTTCCGGGAGTCCAACCTGCGCGTGGCGCTGGTTGACGAGAATCCGTCGGTGGCAGGCCATCGCGATTTCGTAGCCGCCACCGAGCGTGGCGCCGTTCAGTGCGGCGACCACCGGCTTTCCACACGTCTCCATCCGGCGAAGCTGGTCGAGCACCGCGCTCGTTCGATGGAGCAGGTCCTCGGCGTCGATCGGGCCAGACCCGATCGACTCGATCTGCTGGAGGTCCCCGCCGGCCACGAATACGCCCTGCTTTCCCGACGTGAGCACGATCCCCTTCACCGCGTCGTCCGCAACCGCCCGTTCGACGGCGGCAGACAGCTCCCCGAGCGCGTCGCCGCTCAACACGTTCATCGGGCGGGCCTTGTCGTCCCAGGTCAGGATCGCGACGCCGTCTTCTACGTTGGTCTCGATGATCGCCATGTCGATTACACCCGCTCGATGATCGTGGAAGTGCCCATGCCCGCGCCTACGCAAAGCGTGACGAGAGCGGTGTTGAGGTCGCGACGCTCGAGCTCGTCGACCATGGTCCCGAGTAACATCGCGCCCGTCGCGCCAAGTGGATGACCAAATGCGATCGCACCGCCGTTGACGTTCGTGACGGAATGGTCGATGCCCATCTCCTCCATGAAGAGAAGGCACACCGACGAGAACGCCTCGTTGATCTCCCAAAGATCGATGTCGGACGCCTTCATGCCCGCCTTTCGAAGCGCTTTCTTCGACGCAGGCGCGGGGCCTGTCAGCATGATGCAGGGCTCGCTCCCTACCGTCGCGGAGCGAACGATCCGGGCGCGCGGCTTCAGGCCGAGACGCTCGCCGGCTTCCTTACTCCCGAGCAGGACGGCCGCTGCGCCATCGACAATGCCGGACGAGTTGCCGGCGTGGTGCACGTGTTCGATCTGCTCTACGTCGGGGTGCTTCTGCACCGCGACCGCGTCGAAACCGAAGTTACGGCCCATCATCTCGAAGCTCGGCTTCAGCTGAGCCAAATCCTCGAGCGTCGTGCCGGGGCGCATGTGCTCGTCTCGGTCGAGCATGGTGACGCCAATGCTGTCCTTTACGGGCACGATCGAGTTGTCGAAGTAGCCTCCCTCCCAGGCCGCTCCCGCGCGAGCCTGGCTCTCGACCGCGAACGCGTCGACGTCTTGTCGCGAGTGGCCGTACTTGGTGGCGATGAGGTCCGCACCAATGCCCTGCGGCACGAACGAGCTGCTCCACGCCAGCTCGGGGTCGGTCGACCAGGCACCGCCCGCGGCGCCCATCGAGATGCGGCTCATGCTCTCCATGCCCCCGCCGACGATGAGGTCGACGTCACCCGCTTTGACCTTCGCCGCCGCGATGTTCACCGCCTCGAGACCGGAGGAACAGAAGCGGTTGAGCTGAACGCCCGGAACGCTGTCGTCGAATCCGGAAATCATCGCAGCCATACGACCCACGTTCGCGCCCTGCTCACCCACCGGTTCGACGCACCCGAGGATCACGTCCTCGATTTCAGCGCTGTCGAAGCCGCCGCGGGCGGGGAGCGCCTGCAGCACCGCTTTCGCCATCTGAAGAGGGGGCGCATCCGCGAGCGCACCGTCCTTCTTTCGGCCTTTGCCACGCGGGGTACGCACCGCGTCGTAGATGAAGCAATCCGTCATCGAGTGTCCTTTCAGGGGTTTGCCCGGGCGGGAGCAAAACTGAAACGTGTTCTAGTTTGGCTTCGGCGCCTGCGCAAACCGGTCCGGACTCAAGAGCCGGTGACCCAGAAGAAGTCTGCCGCTCGATCCTCGGCAGGCTTGTCGAGCTCGGCCTTGAGCTCGGATTCGGTGACCGGCAGCACGACAACGTAGGGTTTTGCGCCTCGCCGTTCGGCGCGCGCTGGAATTCCAAGACCGCCGTGGACGTGCACCCGACCCGCGAAGACGATCATCTTGGCGGGCCCGTCGTCGCGGCTGAGCGTGTCGGCGACTCGTGAGCCCATCGTCTCGTCCCAGACGACCTGCGCCTGGTAGAAACGGTCGACCATTTCTTCCGAGCCCCCGTGCTCGGCGATGTCGAACGCCTGATCGAACAGGGCACGATGTTCCGCATCGTCGAGATCGAGCTCGGGGAGCGACGCCGCGAGCTCGGGAGCAATGTCGTCGACGCCGGTCATGGCGACGGCATGGGCCACTTCTCGAGGCGTGTTGAGCGCGACGACCTCGAGCCCGTGCGTACGGGCGAACTCCAGCATCGGTCGATACAGGGCGAAGTCGTAGCCCCAACGGTCGTCGTACTCGGTGTCACGCCGAAGGACGGTCTCGTCGATTTGCCCAGCACTCCATCGGTCGAGTGGCTCTTGAAACGGCACTTGGAACATCTCCATGCCGATCGCGAGCGACGGTTCGTCTCGATGGAGCTGTTGGAGAATCGTGTTCTGCACGGCATGGTCCTGCGCCTGATCGTGCCGTTCGCCAACGTAGACCACTTCCTGGGTCCGAAGCGCCGCGAAGAGCGCGTCGAGTGTCACGGACTCCCCGGTGGTCCCGTCGACGAGGCTCCGAGGCTCGGCCAGTGTTCGAACGACCGCGTCCGCGGTTTGGGGTCCACGGCCTGCGGCGCCCGCACACCCGAAGCAGAGCACCAAGACGCCGACGAGGAGCCTCATGGTTCGCGCGGCAGAAACAAAGCGTCGCGGTAGTATCTGAGCTCGTCGATCGATTCCATCAGGTCGTCCATCGCGCGATGGCTTCCCTTCTTGCCAGGACGCCCCGAATATTTCTCCGGGTACCAGCGCTGCGCGAGCTCCTTGATCGTCGAGACGTCGACGTTCCGGTAGTGGAGCCAGTCCTCGACCTCCGGCAGGTAGCGAGCGACGAACCGTCGGTCCTGATGAATCGAGTTGCCCGCCAGCGGAGCCTTCTTCTTTTCGGTGTGTTGACCGAGGAACTCGAGCACCGCTGCGCTCGTCTGGCTCTCGTCGACCGTAGACTCTCGAACTCGCTGTGTGAGCCCCGATTGACCGTGGTGTTTCGTGTTCCATTCGTCCATGGCCGCAAGCACCTCTTCGGGCTGGTGCAACACCAGGTTCGGACCTTCTGCAACCACGTTGAGATCGCCATCCGTGACGAGTACCGCCACTTCCAAAATCCGGTCCTTGTCGGGGTCGAGGCCCGACATTTCCATATCCATCCAGACGATCGCCGACATGTAGCGCGGGTTCTAGCATGAGGTTTGGTGAAGGTGTGTGGTGATCCGGAGTAGTCATTGAACTCGCAGCAAACTGGCGTATAGACTGGCGTCCTCGACACAAAGCCCTAGGAAAGCGCCGGTGCAAGTAAGCGAGCACAAGCTAAGCCAGCTCCGCCAACTCGAGGCGGAAAGCATTCAAATCATTCGTGAGGCCGCGGCCGAGTTCGACAACCCCGTCATGATGTACTCGGTGGGTAAGGACTCCTCGGTCATGCTCCGGCTGGCGGAAAAAGCGTTCTCGCCGGGCGCCCTTCCGTTTCCCCTGCTGCACGTCGATACCACCTGGAAGTTCCAGGACATGTATCGCTACCGCGATAAGATCGAAGCCAACCTCAAGGGCGAGCTCATCAAGTACACCAATCAGGAAGGTGTCGCGATGGGAATGAATCCCTTCGACTTCGGCAGCAAAAAGTACACCGACATCATGAAGACCGAGGCACTCAAACAGGCTCTCACGAGCTACGAGTTTGACTGTGCGTTCGGAGGTGCACGTCGCGACGAAGAGAAGTCGCGTGCCAAGGAACGTATCTTCTCCTTCCGCGACAGCCACCATCAGTGGGATCCGAAGAACCAGCGCCCCGAGCTCTGGAATATTTACAACGCGAAGATCAAGAAGGGCGAAAACGTCCGCGTGTTTCCGCTAAGCAACTGGACCGAGCTCGACGTCTGGCTCTACGTCTGGCTGGAGGACATTCCGGTCGTGCCCCTCTACTTCGCCAAGGAGCGCCCTGTCGTCGAACGGGCCGGCACGTGGATCCTCGTCGACGACGACCGCATGCGGCTCGAAGAAGGCGAAGAGCCTCAGATGAAGCGGGTTCGTTTCCGGACACTCGGCTGCTACCCGCTCAGCGGGGCGGTCGAGTCCGACGCCGACACCGTGCCGAAGGTGATTCAGGAGATGCTCCTCAACCGCTTCTCGGAAAGGCAGGGCCGGCTCATCGACTTCGACGAAGAAGGGTCGATGGAGGTCAAGAAGCGCGAGGGTTACTTCTAGTCATGGATGACAAAGAACTGATCCGCGAGGACATCGAAGCGTACCTCGCGAAGTACCAGAAAAAAGAGCTGCTCCGATTCGTATCGGTCGGCTCTGTCGACGATGGGAAGTCCACGCTCATCGGCCGCATTCTCTACGACACCGGAATGGTGTTCGAAGACCAAATGGCTGCCGTGCGTGCCGCGTCGCAGACCGACGAGCCGGACCTCGCTCTCCTGACCGACGGGCTCAAGGCCGAACGCGAACAGGGCATCACCATCGACGTCGCGTACCGATACTTCGCCACAGACAAGCGCAAGTTCATCATCGCCGACACCCCTGGCCACATTCAGTACACGCGCAACATGGTCACGGGAGCCTCGACGGCCGACGTCGCACTGATCCTGATCGACGCGCGCCATGGGGTGCTCGAACAGTCACGCCGCCACGCGTACATCGCGTCGCTCCTCGGCATTCCGCACCTTGCCGTGTGCGTCAACAAGATGGACCTCAAGGACTTCTCGCAAGACGTGTTCGACGCGATTAGCTCGGACTTCATGGAGTTTGGAAAAACCCTTCGCTTCAAGGACATTCAGTTCTTCCCCATCAGCGCCCTCGAGGGCGACAACGTCGTCTCGAACAGCGAGCGAACTCCCTGGTACGACGGACCGAACGTGCTCGAGTATCTCGAGACGGTTCCCGTCTTCGCCGACCGCAACTTCGACGACTTCCGCTACCCGGTTCAATACGTGCTCCGACCCGACCTCGACTATCGCGGGTTCGCGGCCGAGGTGGCCTCCGGCGTCATCCACAGGGGCGACGAGATCGTGTCGCTTCCTTCCGGCAAGAAGTCCACGGTCAAAGCGATCGACACGTACGACGGCGAGCTCGAAGAGGCTTTCGCCGGCCAGTCGGTGACCATCCGGCTCGAAGACGAAATCGACATCAGCCGCGGCGACATGATCGTCAAGCCCGACAACCTCCCCCGGGTCACCCGCCGTTTCGATGCGCACCTGGTTTGGATGCACGAGAGGCCTCTCGACACCGAAAAGGCGTACCTCGTGAAGCACACGACGCAGACGGTGCGCGCCCAGATCGACAAGATCTACTTCGAGGTCGACATGCACACGCTCGAGGAGCGTCCTACCGACGGCATCAAGCTCAACGACGTCGCCAAGGTTCGCCTGAGCTGCCACCGCGCTCTCTACGTCGACGACTACCAAAAGAATCGTGAAACGGGAGCGTTCATCGTCATCGACTCGCTGACGAACAACACCGTCGCCGCCGGCATGATCTCGCTCGAGGGCGCCGACCAAGACATCGGCGAAGTCATGAAGGAGCTGCACGCCGAATCGGCGATGGAGCCGAAGACGTTCGTGAGCCCCACCGAGCGCATGGAGCGCTTCGGTCAGAAGGGCGCAACCGTGTGGCTGCACGGCGTGCCCGGCTCGGGGCGTTGGACGCTCGCGTATGCACTCGAGCGAAAGCTTTTCGACCAAGGACGGACCGCGACCGTCGTCATCCCGGTGGGTGAAGACCTTCGCTCGATGATTTCGGCCGCAAAGGCCGTGACCGATGCCGGTCTCATCAACATCTGTGCCTTCCCAAGCCCGACCCGAAGCGACCGCGAAGAATTGGTGAAGCGCATCGGCGAAGACCGAGTCGTTCAGGTGTACGTCAACACCGAACTCGAGCTTTGCAAGGAGCGTCGCCCCGACGCGGACTTCTCGAGCTTCGAGCCGCCCGTCGACCCGGACATCACCGTCGCTCTCGACGAGGTCCGCATCGACCAGGCCGTCGACCTGATCCTCGAGGCCCTCAAAGCCCGGGGCCAGTTCGAGGAATAGGGGACGCGCTCGCATGACTCGAACGAGTCGGCGCTAGGTCGCGCGTTCGACCTCGTCGAGAGGCATCTCGCATTCGTCGCGAAGCCGGCAGTTGGCGCACTCCGCACCGCGCCAAATCCGGTCGAACCGATCCTGCACCGTATCGATCGTCGCCTCGTCCGACGTCACGATCCCCATCTCGAAGTTTCGGCGACCATCCCCCTTGGCTCCGAGGCCCGCCCCTGTCCAGTTCGCGCTCCCGAGGTACACGAGGCCCGCGTCGACCACGACCGTCTTCAAGTGAACGCGCGGGCACATCCGCATCTCGAGCCCACCCGCGACGAGCTCCGGCTGCGCGTCGAAGCTGCGACGAAAGGGACGCGACGGAGGCGACGCGTGCAGCAGGCGTAGCTCGACCCCCGCGTTCGCGAGCTCTCTGAACACCTCGAGCACCGAACGGTAGCTGCCTCGTCGACCTCGCCTTCGGCCGGGGCGAACGTTCGGGTCCTCGACCATCAGCTCTTTGAGGTTCGCGGTGGCGATCCAAACGCTTCGCGTCGCCTCGAGGACGGCCTGCGTGACCTGGCCATAGTGGTCCCGATCGGCAAGCAACTCGAGCGACACCGTGCGCGGCATCCGCCGAGGATACGGGAGTCCCTCGCGCCGTACGAGAAACCGACCGCGCGTTCAGACGTCGATGCAGCGGCGGACCACCTGCATCAGCGTCTCCGTGCCCCACGCGAGCCCTTCCACCGGAATCCGCTCGTCGTGCCCATGGAACATGTCGGCAAAGCGAATCGTCGGAGGAAGTCGAACAGGAGCGAACCCATACCACTTGGCGCCGATCGAGGTGAAAGCCTTGGCGTCCGTGAATCCCTGCAGGATGAAGGGGACGACGGGTGCATCGGGTGCGCGGTCCTGCATCACCTCGTGAATGATCGAGTAAAGCGACGACTCTTTCGGCTCGGTCACGACCGGAGGCAACGAGTGGATGACGTCGAGCGAGATCTCCTTGCCGAGGACACCACGCAGTTCGCGAAGAAAGCCCTCTTCGGTCTGGCCGGGCAGAATCCGCCCGTCGATTTCGGCCTCGGCGACACCCGGAATGACGTTGGTCTTGTTCCCAGCGCGGAGAACCGTTGGGGCTGCCGTATTGCTCAGTAGAGCGCGAAACGCGCGACGGACGGATGGATCGGGGATCACGTTGAGAAGGACCGGACCAAGTCTCGGGTTTCCCAACGCGCGAATGATCGGCCGCACCGGTGCGGGCAGATGCGACGCCATGGCGTCGACGAATTCCGCGACCGAGCTCGACGCGTGGCGCGGTAGCCCTTCCCGACCGAGCCGCGCGACGGCGTCGCTCAGCTTCAGCACCGCCGAGTCTTCGCGGGGCATCGATCCGTGCCCCGGTTCGCCCACGGCCTTGGCCCGCACCCAGCAGACCCCCTTCTCCGCCACCTGCACGGTGAAGAACGTCTTTCCGGCGACCTGAAGGTTGAAGCCCCCGCCTTCGCCAATCGCGAACTCGCTTTGAACGAGATCCCGGTGATTCTCGCAAAGCCATAGCGAGCCGTAGCGGCAGCCGGCCTCCTCGTCGGCGACACCGGCAAAGATCAGATCCCGCTTCGGCTTCACGCCTTCGCGCGCCAACCGCGTGATAATCGCCACCGACATCGCGGCCATGTTCTTCATGTCGATCGCGCCGCGACCCCAAAGACACCCCTCATGAACGTCCCCGCAGAACGGCGGAAAACGCCAGGACTCTGGCTCCGCCTCGACGACGTCGAGGTGCGCCGTGAGGAGCAAAGGAGGCAGCTCGCCGGTCCCTCGAAGACGGGCCACGACGTTGCCCCGCCCGGGGGCGCTCTCCAGGATCGTCGGGTCGAGACCTGCGGATCGAAGCTCTTCGGCAAGGAGCTCCGCCGCCGGAAGCTCGTTGCCCGGCGGGTTCGTCGTATCGATGCGTAGTAGCTGCTGACAGAGCCGAAACGAATGCTCGGTCAGCTTGGAATCGCCGTGAGTCATGCAGGCTACTTCTGCTTACCCGATGCGGACGCCTTTTTGCGAGCCTTCTTTGCTGGCCTCTTCTTCGCCGTGGCCTTCTTTGGGGGCTTGAGCTTGCGTTTGGAGCGCTCCTGCGATTCCTCGACGCTCGCCTTGAGAGCCTCGAACAGGTCGATGACCTTCGCCGGGCTTGCCTCGGAAGACGTCGTGATCTCCTTGCCGGCCACCTTCTCTTCGACCGCCTCGAGGACCCGCGCCCGGAACTCGTCGCGAAACTCGCCCGGATCGAATCGGTCTTCGCTGAGCTGCTCGATCAGCTGACGAGCCATCTTCGTTTCGGCCGGCTTGAACTTCACGTCGTCGCCGAGGTCGATGTCGTCGAAGTTGCGAACCTCGTTCTCGTAGAAGAGCTGGTGCATCATGAGGCCCTTCTCGTAGGGCCGAATCAACACCAGATGGCTCTTTCCGCGAGCGACGTAGTTGCCGAGCGCCACCCGACCGGTGTCGCGCATCGCCTCGGACAGGAGAAGGTATGCCTTGTGACCACCCTTGTCCGGGCCCAGATAGTACGACTTCTCGACGTAGACGAAGTCGACGCTCTCGAGCGGAACGAACTCGACGATCTCGAGGTTGTGCGTCTTTTCCTCTTCGAGTGCCTTGAGCTCGTCGGGTTCGAACTTGACGTACTGCCCTTTGGCGTACTCATACCCCTTGATGAGGCTAGAACGCTCAACGACCTCATCGTCCGTCGGACAGTACACCTGGTACTTGATCCGATTGCCGCACTTGTCGTGAAGCTGGTGGAACTTCACGCCCTCCGCGCTCGCCGCCGTGTAGATCTTGAATGGAATCGACACGAGTCCGAAGGACAGAGTCCCAGAGCTGATGGCGCGCGCGGGCACCGCTCTATGATAGATCGCATCATAGGATTGGCGAAGAGTTGAGTAAGTCACGCAACAAGGAGCTCTCGCGGTACCGCAAAAAGCGAGACCCAAGTACGACGACGGAACCATTCGAAGCTGAACCCGCGCGCAGGATGGGGCCTACAAAGCGTGGTCGCTTCGTCGTTCATTGCCACGATGCGAGTCGCCTCCACTACGACCTCAGGATTCAAGTGGGAGGCGTGCTCGAGAGCTTTGCGATCCCAAAGGGACCAAGCGTTCGTCTCGATGACAAACGTCTCGCGGTCCACACGGAGGCACATCCACTTCGCTACCTCGATTTCGAGGGCGTCATCCCAGAAGGCAACTATGGCGCAGGCGCCATGATCGTGTGGGACCGCGGGCGTGTCTCGTACCCGAAGGACACTGCCGAGGAAGGACTCGAAAAGGGCGCGCTCTCGATCGACCTCGATGGCTTCAAGTTGAAGGGGCGCTTCAGCCTGGTCCGACCAAAGAGTAGCGTGGACGACACGGACGCATGGCTGCTGATCAAGCGCGACGATGCGTTCGCCTCCGACGAAGACATCATCGACGAGAAGCCTCGAAGCGTCTTGTCAGGCATGACCGTAGAGGAGCTCTCGGAGGCGCCCGAGCTGTACCAGGCCGTCATCGAAGAAGCGAAGAAGCTTGGCGCGGAACGCGACGAGGTTCTCGCCAGCAAGCTGACCCCGATGCTCGCGACCCTCGACGACGCTCCGGTCGATCGTCCCGGCTGGGTCTACGAGCTGAAGCTCGACGGCGTCCGAATCCTCGCGGAGCGGCGCGGCTCAGAGGCACGTCTTTTCTATCGGACGGGCCGTCAGGCGACGGCGAGCTTCCCCGAGGTCGTGGAGGGCCTTCGTAGCCTCTTGGCCGAGGACGTGATCCTCGACGGGGAGATCATCACGTTCGACGACGTCGGAAAGCCGTCTTTTCAGAGGCTCGGGCGTCGAATTCACGCGACGAAAGCGGGCGACATCCGGTTTCTTCGCGACACTGTCCCGGTGGTGTTCGTCGTCTTCGATGTGATCGCACTCGGCGGCTACGACCTGCGCTCGCTTTCGCTGCTCGAGCGCAAGGCCCTGCTTGAGCGAGTTCTTCCGGGCGGAAAGGGAGTCTTGCGACGCCTCGACTACTTCGAAGACGACGGCACCGCACTCCTCGCATTCTGCGACGCTCAGGAGCTCGAGGGGGTGGTCGCCAAGAAGAGCGACTCGCCGTACCGTCCCGGACCTTCGCGCAACGCCGATTGGCTCAAGATCAAGCGGCTTCGCGAAAACGACTTCCTCGTCCACGGATACACGAAGGGCAAAGGAGGTCGAAGCCAACTCGGCGCTCTCGAGATCGGCTCGTACGTCGACGGCGAGATGGTGTCGCGAGGGCGCGTCGGAAGCGGGCTCTCCGACGCCGAAGTCGAGCGATTGTTACCCTCCCTCGAACGCGGAGACCCGCTCGTCGTCCGCGTCCGCTACGCGGGCTTCACCGAAGACGGGAATCTCAGGCACCCGGTCTACCTGGGCGTTCGGCACGATGTCGCACCCGACGACATCGTGGTACTGCCAAAGCCCGACGACGCGACGATGCTCGCCGGAGAACCGACGACGAGCAGCGCGGACCGCGTCGTCGGAAAGGCGAAGCTGACGAACCAGGCAAAGGTCTTCTGGCCGCAGGACGGCATCACCAAAGGCGACCTCTGCAACTACTACGAGGCCATTTCGCCGGTGCTCCTTCCGTACCTGAAAGACCGTCCCGTCACGCTCGTTCGATTTCCGGACGGCATCGAGGGGAAGAGCTTTTTTCAGTGGAGGATTCCGAAACACGCTCCGGCGTGGGTCCAGTCGCTCCCTCTTCGATCCGAAGAACAGGACGGCAAGGAGGTCAACACCATCCTCGTGAACGACCTCTCGACGTTGATGTACGTCGTCAACCTCGGCTGCATTCCCATTCATGTGATCGCGTCGCATGCAGACGCGCTCGACACGTGTGATTTTCTGACACTCGACCTCGACGTCGAGCTCGCGTCGCTTCGGGAGGCCGTTCCGATCGCGCTCAGCATCCGGGACATCCTCGACGAGGTGCAGCTCGAAGGGTTCCCAAAAACCTCCGGCAAAACGGGGCTGCACGTGATCGTCCCGCTGGGCGACGGCCTACCGTTCGAAGTTGCAAAGCAGCTGCTCGAGCTGATCGGCCGCATCGCGCTTCAGCGTCATCCCGACACCGCCACGATGGAGCGACGAAAGGACAAACGAGGCGATCGCGTGTTGATCGACGTCGGCCAGACGGGACGTCTTCGCACCATCGTCGCCCCGTATTCGGTTCGCGAGGTCGCCGGCGCCCCCGTGTCGACCCCCCTCTCCTGGGACGAAGTCAGTTTGTCGCTGGACCCTCGCGCCTTCAACGTCTTCACGGTGCCCGATCGCGTCCTGTCGATCGGCGACCCCATGGCGCCTGCCGCGGAGGTCGCCATCGATCTCGAGGCGACGCTTTCTCGGCTCGGCACTCTGGTTTCCGGCGCTTGATCCCAGGACCCCGATGCCCCAGGTTCGTGGCAGATGAGTCCTTTCGACCAGATGGGTGGCGAAGCGAAGCTGCGGGCCGTCGTCGACGATTTCGTCGATCGTTGCTTCGACGACACGATGATCGGGTTTCTCTTTCAACGGGCGGAACGCGACCGAATCAAGCGGTTCGAGTATCAACATGCCGCCGAGCATCTGGGGGGGCCCGCACGCTATGAGGGGCGCCCGCTCGACGAAGCGCATCGGCCGCACCGCATCTTCGGTGGACAGTTCGCACGGCGCAGACAAATCCTCATCGAGACGTTGAACGACCACAACGTTCCGCAACCCGTGATCGACGCGTGGATCGCGCACCAAGAGCGGCTTCGGGGACTGATCACCAAGGACGCCGGGTCGGACTGCGTCGGATGACCGGCGCGGGGATACGCGAGGGTCTCGTGGTTCGCTCCACCGCGGGGTTCGTCGACGTCCTCGTCGACGGAGATCACCTCCAAGCGCGGATGCGCGGCCGCCTGAAAAACAAGCCGAATCGGACGGACCTCTGCGTCATCGGCGATCGGGTGCACATCGAAGAACCCGATGAGTCATCGTACGTCGTCGTAGAGGTTCTTCCGCGACACAGTCGGTTTTCGCGCCGCCAGCCGGGACGCGGTCCGATGCGTGAGGACGTCCTCATCGCGAACCTCGATCAGCTGTTGGTGACGTTTTGCTACGGAGAGCCGCCGCTCAAGCGCCGGCTGCTCGATCGCTTCCTCGTCATCGCAGAGCAGCAGCACGTGCAGGCCACCATCGTGATCAACAAATCAGACCTCGCACCCGAAGAGGGGCTGCCCTGGTCCGAGCTCTACGAATCGCTCGGCTACGAGGTGCTCGAGGTGAGCGCCTCGACTGGCGCCGGGCTTCCGAAACTCAACAAGGCCCTCGAAGGGCGCATCTCGGCCTTCGTGGGCCCTTCGGGTGTCGGCAAGAGCAGCCTGATCAACCAGATCCTTCCCGAGCTGGAGTTAGAGACGGCCAACGTCAGCCAACACCATGGCAAGGGCCGGCACACGACGCGCGTGGCGACGCTTCACGCGCTCCCTTCAGGCGGGTTCCTCGCCGACACGCCGGGCATCCGCGAGCTGGGGGCGTGGGCGCTCCCAGGCGACGAGCTCGACCGCTGCTTCCCCGAGCTGTCGAGGCGCCGAGACCGGTGCGGGTTTCGACGCTGCAGCCATGTTCACGAGCCGAACTGCGCGGTTCTCGCGGCGCTCGAGCGAGGTGAAATCGATTCGGAGCGCTATGACAGCTACGTCCGGCTCCGCGAGGAAGCGAGCTAGCGACCGCCCGTCAGGTCGAACTTGGCCTCGGTCAGCTCGTTCTTCTTGACGTTCACTTTGCGACTCACCTTGCGGCCGTCGGGAAGCTCGAAGTCGATCGCGACGCGTCCCGTTGGAACGTACACGGTCTCGAGCGGGGTCCGTCCAAGCAGGTCGCCAGCAAAATAGGCGTTGGCGGGCGGCGTCGTTTCGATCTCGACGCGACCGAACGTTCCCGGCGCCGCGCCACCCTGCTTACCGAGAAGCTTCGCAGTGATGCCGGCTGTCTCGCCGTGCGCAACGTCGACCTGGCTCGACCACGAGGCGAACCCAGGGGCCTCGACGCGTACTCGGTACTGACCCTGCATCAGTCCGGTGAGCGCAACGGGGGTAAGGCCCTGCTCCTTGCCGTCGAGATACACCTTCGCCCCTGGCGGAGCCGACGCCACCAGAATGCGTGCACCGTGCTCACGAAGAAGCGGGTTCTCGTCGACGGCGACTTCGGGCGGCCCCTTGTCTTCGAAGATCCCTTCGGCCTCCTTCACGAGGTCCTTGACCACATCGGTCTTCTCGTAGGCGACGGCCAGACCGCCGGCCAGAACCAGGAGGATCATCAACATGTGCTTCCAGCCGAAGCTGGAACGCTTGTCTGCCTTCGCAGGCCGCGCCGTGGGCGCCGACCGATTGGGGATCGCTCGAGGATTCGCGTTCGCAGGCACCTTCTTGTCCGCCTTTTTCTCGGACTTCTCTGACTTCTTGGCCTTCGAATCCGAGCCGGCGGGCTGAGGAAGGACGGGTGAATCGAGGAGATGACCGAGGTCCATGTTCTCAGGACCGCCGTCAACCTCGAACTCTCGGATCGCCCCCGGTACCTGCGAGACGTAGGACTTCGCCGCAGCCCCCGACGAAGAAGCCTGCGAATCGTTCGAATTGTGCATGTCGAGCGTGATCGATGCGCCAAATGGCACTGTGTCCACGCGCGGCCCCCGAGTGAACTCTTCGGGGAATACCTTCTGCACGAACGCCGACACTTCACGCTGCTTCGCGAACATGTCATGGTCCTTCGCGAACTTCTCGAGGGCGTTGGCGAAGTCAGCGGCGGAGTCGTACCTGTCTGTCGCTTCCTTCGCGAGAGCCTTCTGCAGAATTTTGTCGAGCTCGTCCGATACGTCCGGAAGACGATCCTTGAGAGACGGGACCGGATCCATGATGACCGCTCGCATGGTCGCGGCTTCGGTCTTCCGCCTGTAGAGCGACTTCCCCGTGATCGTCTCGAAAATGCAGACACCGAGCGCGAAGACATCGAGCCGGTGATCGGCCTGCCCCGCCGTGCACTGCTCCGGCGCCATGTAGGCGAACTTTCCTTTGACGACGCCCGCCTGAGTCTTGTGCGCTCGATGGTCGGCCTTGGCGATGCCGAAGTCGAGCAGCTTCACGGCGCCGTTGTAGGCGATCATGATGTTGTGCGGAGAGACGTCGCGGTGGATGATGTTGAAAGGCTCGCCGTGCTCGTCGTTGGCGATGTGAGCGTAGTGAAGCGCTCGAGCCACGTCGATGCCGACGCGAAGTGCGATGGGCAGACCCACGCCGCCCGACTTGCGCGCCTTTCGGATCATGCGGCCGAGCGGCATCCCATTGATCCACTCCATCACGATGAAGTGGGAGCCCTCATCGGCGCCAAACTGCTGGAACTGACAAATGTTCGGATGCTTCAGCTGCATTCCGATCTTCGCCTCGTCGAGGAACATTTGGACAAAGTCGTTGTCCTGCTCGAAGTGCGGAAGGATGCGCTTCACGACGAGGAAGCGCTGACTGCCGTCGGTCGTCGTATGTCGCGCGAGGAGAATCTCGGCCATGCCTCCGAGCGCGAGCCGCCCGAGAATGTCGTACCCGGCGAACTTGCCGAGGACCGGCAGATCGACCGGCGGCTTGGGCATCTCGGTAGCAGCAGACTGTTGCGTCATATTCCCCCGGACATCCTCTCCAGCATCAGCTCGCGCACGAAAGTCGTATGCTGGCTGACATTCCCCCAAAGGAAGATGTCACTCCGAACAGCATAGCGGCAGCCGCGACCCCGTTGCTACTTCGGGACGCTGAAACTTCGGCGGAGCGGGTGCCCTGTGGCCTAGCTCACAAAAGCCGCTCGGTGCGAGCGAGGTCGCGGCACATGTTCTTCTGATGCGCCTCGAGCGTACCGCCCCCGATTTCGAGGAGCTTCGCGTCGCGCCAGAGCCGCTCGACGGCGTACTCGGAAACGTATCCGTAGCCGCCGAGCACCTGGATGGCACGGTCCGCGATGTCTTTGCCCATCGTGGAGGTGAAGAGCTTCACCCCATCGGAGTCGAGACGACCGCCCGGCTCTTCCAGGTCCATCTCGGTCGCCGCGTAGTACGTGTAGGCGCGGCCGGCCATGTACTCCGCGTACGACTGGGCGATGTATCGCTGGATTTGCCCAAAGTCTCGGAGCGGCTTGCCGAACGACGTTCGCTCGCTGGCGTATCGGTTCATCACCTCGATCGACCGCCTCGCAATCCCGACGCTCATCGCGGCGAGGGTGACCCGCTCGATTTCGAGGTTCCGCATCATGCACACGGTCGCGGCGCCCTCGGCTCCCACGAGGTTTTCTTTTGGCACCTTGCAGTCTTCAAAAACGAGCTCCGCCGTCGTCGAGGCGCGCATGCCGAGCTTGCCTTTGATCTTCTGACCGAGGGAAAACCCGGGGTAGCCCTTCTCGACGATGAACATGGAAACCTGACTGCGCGGCTGACCCTCGATGCGGGCGTAGACGAGGAACGTGTCACCGAGCTCGGTGTCGCTCACCGCGCCGTTCGTGATCCACATCTTCGCGCCGTTGAGCACGTAGTGGTCGCCGTGGGTGACCGCTGTGGTCTGCATCCCGAGGACATCGGTTCCCGCGCCCGGCTCCGACATGCACATGCCGCAGACCTTCTTGCCCGTGCACGCGTCGGGAAGATACTTGGCCCGCTGCGCGTCGGTCCCATTCACCTGAAGGTTGTTGGCGAACAGCATCGAGTGGGCGAGATAGGCGAGCGCGAAGCCGGGATCGGAGGCGGCGAGCTCTTCGTGGACGATGACGGCGGCGACCGGGTCGAGCCCCGACCCGCCGAAACGCTCCTCGACCGTGACGCCGAGCAAACCGAGGTCGCCTAGCCGACGAAAGAGCTCGATGTTGAAGCGCTCCGCGTGGTCGAACTCCTCGGCCTGAGGGTCGACCTCACGCTCCGCAAACGACCGGACGAGCTCGCGCAGCGCTCGATGCTCCGGCGTTGGGTTGAATAGATCGGCCATCTGACCGACCTAACACGCGAGACACGCGATCGAAAGTGGCCCGCTCAGGCGGCGTCGGCGACCGACGCGCTGCTCAGGATACTTGCGACGATGGCCCGCGAGGCAACCGCGCAGCTTCGGTCGATGTCCTCGACGCGACCGTCGAGATAGGCCTCCGCAAGCGCGAAGACGACGCCGACGAGGAGCTCGGCGTGGAGAGCTGCATCGGGGCGCGAGATACCCGGCCGGACCTGAAGCACCATCTGGTGGAGCCGGTCGCGGAGCCCGCTGTTGAGAAGCGTCCAGCGGCGTCCGAGCGGCGACGTCTGGTCACGTCGGCTGCGGAGGAACACCTCCGCCACCTTGCGGTCGCGAACGATGGAAAGAGTGGACTTGAGAACGGCCTGCTGAAGCACCTCGGCTGCGTGCTCGGTCTCCTCTGCGGTCTCCGTCGAGAAACCAGACCCGAGCTCCTGGGCCACCCATTCGGCGACCTGCTCGAGCGCCTGGTCCATGCTGCGGAAGTGAACGTAGAACGTCGGCTGTGCGACGCCGGCCAGCTGCGCAACCCGACCCGTCGTCAACGAGCCGTAACCGTACCTATGAATCGTCTTGAGAATCGCCTGAAGCAGACGACGCCTCGTGCGTTCCTTGTTCATTTGGCGTGACATGCCGGGGGTCTAGCAGCTTCCCAAACCCCTTCCATCGAAAGTTCTGTGGCAAGCGTGCTATTTACGTAACTGAAAGAAAGCGGACCTTCCCGCACGAAGACTTTGCGCTTCGCCATCATGACGAAACACGAGCACCAAATCGTCAACTCTGAACGGCAGCGCGACTTCGCCCCTGGGTGGTACGTGGTGGGGCGCAGCGCGGACCTGCGCAAAACGGGTCTCAAACGTGTTCTACTGAACACGGTACCTCTGGTGACATTCCGCGACGCGAACGGACAATGCGTCGCACTTCTCGATCGGTGCGCACACCGCAACGCACCCCTCTCCGCGGGCCGCGTCGCGGGTGGACGCGTGCAGTGCCACTACCACGGTTGGGAATTCGACGGCGCCGGCGAATGCAAACAAGTCCCCGGACTTTGCGGCGCACCGGAGCACCCCGCGCGCAAGGTTCCAGCCTTCGCGTGTCGGGAATCGCAGGGTTGGGTCTGGGTGTACTCCGAGCCGGACGTGCGCCCGGACAGCGTGCCATACGCGATCCCCTGCGCGGATCAGGAGGGATACCTCACGATTCGCGAGCACATCGAAATGCCGGGGCCGCTCGATGCGGTGGCGGAGAACGCACTGGACGTCCCTCACACCGCCTTCGTCCACTCGGGACTCTTCCGAAGCAACGCCGACCGCACCGAGATCGACGTCATCGTACGCGCCCTGGAGGGCGGGGTCGAAGCCGAGTACGTCGGTGAGCAGCGCCCCGAGGGGATCGTCGGCCGCATCCTGGCTCCCGAGGGCGGAGAGGTCTCGCACTGGGACCGTTTTCTCTTGCCGGGCATCGCACAGGTCGAGTACCGGCTGAGCGATCGGGCGCACATCGTGACCACGGCTGCGCTTACGCCGCGTACCGCTGCAATCACGGACCTGTTCGCGACGGTCGCCGTCAAGGTGCCTGTTCCCGACCTGCTGCTGAAGACGGTGATCAAGCGCGTTGCCATGCGTATCCTATATCAAGACATCGAGGTTCTGCGCGCTCAGACTCAGCAGATCGCCCGCTTTGGGGGCGAGGATTTCGCGTCGACCGAAATCGACGTGCTCGGGCTACGAATCAAAAAGCTGCTCCGCGACGCTGCCGCCGGCCGTCCAAGCACCGCTCCCGACGAGCGCCGGATCAAGATGCTGGTTTGAGACCGATTGGTGTACCCTTGTCGCGATGGGGTCAGGCAGCAAGCGCGACTCGACGTACCTGATCAAGAATCCAACCTCGGATCGCGTCGAGGCACCGAGTCCAAGTGAGCCGCCGGCGTCCGAACCGCCGAGTGAACGCTGGCGCACGTCTGCACCACCACCCGGCGAGACGCTCGAGGCCAAGTGGTGGCCCGATCGCGAGCTCGGCAAAGCATTTCGACGCTGGACGAGCATTCCGCCGGCACGCGGAGACGCCGGTCGCACGGTCGCGATCAAGTTCCTGGTCGAACACCTGAACGTCGGCGATGTGACCGCCGTTGGAAGCGCACCGCGAACTCCCGCCCCGGTCATCGAGCCGCCGGACTTCGGGGCGCGGATCCAGCGGATGGTGATTCGGCTCGGCGGCCACGGACCCAACGAGGAGGCCCCGGAACACGGCGCCCTACTCTCGATCGGCGATGACGCGCTGCCGGCGCTGCGAGACCTGTTTCCGGGTCGCCTGTGGTTCAACCGCTGGGAGCCGCACGTGCAGCCGCCCAGAGGCCGCAGCGTCTCCGGACTCTGCCGAACGTTCGTCGCGTTCGGCGAATCCGCGGTTCCGTACGTCGCGGAGCTCCTGAAGTCGGACGATCCCGAGAAGCGCTACTACGCGACCCTGGTCGCATCCGAGCTCCCCCACCCCGGCCTCTTGGAACCCCTCGCCGCGACTCTTTTCGACGACGACCAAGGGGTGTCTCGAAGTGCCCTCTACGCGCTCGAGACATGCCGGAAGCTCGACGGAATCGAGGACCTTCAGCAGTCACTGCGCGCGCTCGCATTGGCGTCGGACGCCGATCAACGCTCTCGCCTGCTCGCGATTCGTGCACTGGCCGTCCTGCGTGACGAGGCGGCCGTCGAAGCTCTCCTTCCCGCACTCGACGAACGGAGCGTGCTCGGAGAGGCGACCTGGCGGGTCCTTCGAATGCTCACCGCACAGGACTTCGGAGCAGACGAGGCCGCATGGCGGGAGTGGTTCTCGGAACACGGATCCAAGGGACGCGTCGAATGGCTGATCGAGAGCCTCGACCACGAGGATCCCGAGATTCGTGCGATCGCGAGCCGCGACCTCAGTCGCATCGCTGGACAGAACTTCGGCTACCGCGTCAACATGGCAGCGGAGGAACGGCGGGCGATCCGGGAACGCTTTTGCCTGTGGTGGGCGAACCGTCAGGGCGCGGAAACGTCGCAGCCGCCAACGGCGGACGGCTAGCTGAGGAGCTGGCCTGCGATGGTCGAGGCGAGCTTGCCGTCGATCTGCCCAGGGAACTTCGCACGGACTTCCTTCATCACCGCGCCGAGGTCCCGCTTGGTCGATGCGCCGACGTCTTCGATGATCGCGACGATCGCCTCTCGCGCCTCGTCCTCGCTGAGCGGTTTCGGAAGGTAACGCTGGATGACCTCGATCTCAGCTTGCTCCTTGTCAGCGAGGTCCTGGCGACCACCCTCGACGTAGCTCTTGATGCTGTCGCGCCGTGACTTCACCGCCCGGGTCAGGACGGCGATCTCGTCGGGGTTCTCGAGGGTCAGCAGCTCGGACTTGACCATTCGGAGGGTGTCACGGGTGACATCATCTCGGGCCAGCATCGCCGTTTTGAGGTCGGCGTCGATTTGGTCGAGCAAGGACATGCCGGAGCGTGTCCGCGAGACCGTCGCGACGCAACGATCCTTGGCTGCGTTCGTGCGCCGCCGAAGGTCAGTTCGACTGCGAGCACGCATCTCCAGTCATTTCGGACCCTTGGCCGAAAAGCGGAGCAGACAAGTCGTGTAAAACGCTTGTAAACACTTGTTTTTGGCCTCTTCAATTGACTCTGGACCCCTTTCTGCTCACAGTACGCCGTCCCGGCTAGTTAACTTGTAAACAGCCGAGGCGAAGAAAGGACTCGAGATGTTGTCGACCACAGCTGCGACGAGCGGCAAGTCTTCGGATTTGTTGAACTCTCGCGAGATCAAACACGTGGTGGTCCTCGGCGCCAACGGCGCGATGGGCCTTGGAAGCGGAGCGCTTTTCACCACGTCGGTGCCCAGGGTGACCTTCCTGGCGCGAACGAAGGAGAAGGCCGACGGCGGCCTGGCGGCGGCGGTGAAGATGGTGCGCTCGAGCACCGTGGCCAACCGAGTCGATACCGGAAGCTATGACGCCGACTTCGATCGGGTCGTCGCGGAAGCCGACCTCATCTTCGAGGCGGTCACCGAGCAGCTCGACCTCAAGCAGGAGTTCTTCGACCGGATCGACAAAGTCCGTCGCCCGGATTCGATCGTCGCCACCGTCACCTCCGGTCTCTCGATCAACCAGCTTGCCGAGGGTCGCAGCGACTCGTTCCGCAAGAACTTTCTCGGCCTCCACTTCTTCAATCCGCCGAACGTCATCGTCGGCACCGAGCTGATCGCTGGCAAGGAAACCGACCCCAAGCTCGTCGACTTCATCGATGCGTTCTGCACGGTCCGCCTCGGCCGCGCGATGGTGCGCACCGCGGACACGCCGGGCTTCGCCGGCAACCGCATTGGGTTCAAGGTGCTCAACGAGTGCGCGATCCTCGCAGAGGAGCACGGTCCGCTTCTCATCGACGAGCTCGTCGGTCCGTACACCGGTCGCGCCATGACACCGCTCGCCACCGTCGACCTCGTCGGCTGGGACATCCATCGCGCGATCGTCGACAACATCTACGAGCTTGCTCCGGACGAAGCGCACGCCACTCTGAAGCTTCCGCAGTACATGGCGGATCTGATGGGCAAGGGCGTCCTCGGCAACAAGACGGGTGGCGGCTTCTTTGGCAAAGACGATGCCGGCAACCGCATGGTGCTCGACCCGAAGACTCAGAAGTACGTCGCGAAGGAATCGATTGCGCGCCCCGACCTTGCGTTCATCGACACGATTTCGAATCTGCACCGCGTCGGACGCTACGTCGAAGGGATGGAGGCTTTTGCACAGGCGAAAGGGCCGTACGCGGAAATCGCGCAGAAGGTCATCGCCGGCTACATCGCGTACTCGTTCAACCGAGTGGGCGAAGTGACCGACGATATCTCGGGCATCGACCGAATCATGGGCTTTGGCTTCAACTGGGCGCCGCCGAGCGTGTTGGTCGACACCATCGGTCTCGGGCCGACCATCAAGATGATTGAGAACGCGGGTCTCGAGGTTCCGGCACCGCTCGCAAACGCCCAGGAGGGCACCAGGTTCTTCGATGACCCTCAGGTCAACATGGGGAAGTTCTTCGTCGCTGCGTAAGCGAAAGGTATTGGTGAAAGAAATGGCACAGGTTCCAGAAGTTTACGTTCTTGGCGGTTACCAGACCGACTTCGCTCGCAATTGGAGCAAAGAGAAGAAGCACTTTGTCGCTATGATGCGCGAGGCCGTTCTCGGCGCGCTCCGGGAAACGAAGGTCGAGCCCGGCGAAATCGAAGTTGCGCATACCGGCAACTTCGCCGGCGAGCTCTACAGCAAGCAGGGGCATTTCGGCGCGTTCTTCCTCGAGATCGACCCCGCCTTCAGCGGTCTTCCGACGGCGCGGCACGAAGCCGCGTGCGCATCGGGCAGCATCGCCATGCTTGCCGCCTCTGCGGAAATCGAGGCGGGTCGCTACGATCTCGCCTGCATCGTCGGCGTCGAGCAGATGAAGACCGTCGGCGCCTCCGAAGGCGGCGACTTTCTCGGCACCGCCGCTTGGTACGAGCTCGAGGCCAAGAACATCGAGTTCCCCTTCCCGAAGCTCTTCGGCAAGCTCGGCGACGAGTACGACAAGCGCTACGGGATCAAAGACGAGCACCTCGCAGGCATCAGCACGGTCAACTACGCGAACGCGAAGCTCAATCCAAATGCCCAGACGCGCACCTGGTACATGAACTACGACCACGCGATGAGCCGGGACCAGTACAACGGCAACATCGGCGGACGCATCAATATCTCCGACTGCTCGCAGGTCACCGACGGCGCGGCCGCGCTGCTCCTGGCATCTCCCGAGTATGCGAAGAAGTGGGCGGACCGTGTTGGCGTGTCGCTCGACGAGATTCCACGCATCAAGGGCTGGGGTCACAACACGGCGCGGATCCGCTTCGAAGACAAGATCGCGGAAAGCGCCGACGACGAGTACGTGCTTCCACACGTGCGCACCACGGTCACCAGCGCGATGAAGCGTGCCGGCATCCCCGACGTGAGCGGCATCGATGCCATCGAAACGCACGACTGCTTCACGACCTCGGAGTACATGGCGATCGACCACTTCGGACTGACCGCTCCCGGCGAGAGCTGGAAAGCCGTCGAAGAAGGCGTGATTGCGCTCGACGGCTCGACGCCGATCAACCCGAGCGGCGGCCTGATCGGCGCGGGTCATCCGGTCGGCGCCACTGGCGTGCGCCAGTCGCTCGACGCGTACAAGCAGGTCACCGGTCAGGCCGGCGACTACCAGGTTGAGGGCGCCAAGAACGTGCAAACGCTGAACATCGGCGGCTCCGGCACGACCAGCGTCAGCTTCGTCATCGGCACCTGATCCACTCGCCCACGCGGGAGTACACGAGACACCGGGGTCTTCGGACCCCGGTGGAAACCCTCTCCCCTGCCTGCTAGGACGCGGCCATGCGTTACTCGCGGGCCTTCATCCCAACCGTCAAAGAGGTTCCGAAAGAGGCCACGATGCCATCGCACGTGCTCATGCTGCGTGCGGGGTACGCGCGGATGGTCGGCGCGGGCATCTACGAGCTTCTTCCGCTGGGCACCCGGGTTCTGCACAAGATCGAGGCGATCATCCGCGAGGAAATGGACGCAGCCGGCGCCCAGGAGCTCTTCATGCCGACCTTCGTGCCGGGCGAGTACTTCAAGGAGTCGGGCCGCTGGGACGTGTACGGCTCCACGCTTCTGCGGATCACCGATCGGAAGGGCGGGGAGTACCACCTCACGCCGACCCACGAGGAGATTGTCACGGACCTCGTCCGACGCGACGTACGAAGCTACAAGCAGCTCCCACTGAACCTGTACCAGATTCAGCTGAAATACCGGGACGAGCCGAGGCCACGCGCCGGTCTTCTGCGCTGCCGCGAGTTCGTGATGAAGGATGCTTATTCCTTCGACGTCTCCGACGAGGCGGCCGTCGAGAGCTACGAGGTCATGCGGGAGACGTACCACCGCATTTTCAAGCGCCTTGGGCTCGACTACCGCGTCGTCGAGGCGGACAGCGGCGCAATCGGCGGAAGCCAGAGCGCGGAGTTCCAGGTGCTGGCGCAGACCGGCGAAGACTGGATCGTCGCCTGCACCGACTGTGACTATGCCGCGAACCTCGAAGTGGCCCAGGCGGGCCGTGCGCCGTCCGCATCGAGCGGCGAGACGCCTGCCGCTCTCGAAAAGGTCGAGACGCCGGACACCAAGACGATCGGTGAGGTGGTGAGCTTTTTCGGCGGCGACACCACTGCGTCGCAGACGCTGAAATCCCTCGTCTATGTGGCGGGCGAGGAACTGGTGCTCGCAGTCGTTCGGGGCGACCACGAGGTCAACGAGATCGGTCTCGCAAGGCAGCTCGGCGTCGACGAGGTCCTTCTCGCGTCCGATGCCGCCGTGAAGGAGGCGACCGGTAGCGAAGTCGGCTTCGTCGGTCCCGTCGGGTTCGACGGGCGGATCATCGCCGATCCGGACGCCGTGGCCGTCGTCAACGCGATATCGGGCGCAAGCGAAACCCCCTTCCACTACAAGAACGTCAATCACGGGCGAGACTTCGAGGCGGAGGTGTTCCCGATCCGCCAGGCGACGTCAGGAGACCCCTGCCCAGTCTGCGGAGGGCGACTCGAGCTCTATCGCGGGATCGAGGGGGGCCACATTTTCGTCCTCGGCACCCACTACAGCGACAAAATGAACGCGACCTACCTCGACGAACATGGGAAGAGCCACTCGATCGTGATGGGTTGCTACGGGATCGGAGTCAGCCGCCTGATCGCGGCCATCATCGAACAGCACCACGACGAGCAGGGCATTTGCTGGCCTGTCCCGGTCGCGCCGTACGACGTGATCGTGACCCCGATCGGCAAAGACGACGCGCCACTCGAGGCCGCGACGACGATCTACGAAAACCTCAAGACGCAGGGCGTCGACGTGCTGCTCGATGACCGCTCGGAGCGACCCGGCGTCAAGTTCAAGGATGCCGACCTGCTCGGGATTCCAGTGCGTGTGACCGTGGGTTCACGTGGTCTCGCTCAGGGAACCGTGGAGCTGAAGAAGAGAACCGACGCCGAATCGAAGGACGTCTCCCTTGCGGACGCCACGGAGGCCGCGCTGGGCGCGCTTTCCGCCCTTCGAGGCTGATCGGATGGCCTACGAGACACCCAAGTGGCGAACCCTTTGGCTGCTGGTCGGCTTCGGACTGCTCATCGGAATAGGGGTCGTCACAGTCCTGCTACCCGAGCTTCAGGGTGAGCCCGAATCCGAGATCGAGTCCGAGGAAGAACCGTCCGAATCGTTCGACCCGCAAGAATGAAGCACCGCCCGGTGGCTCGCGTATGACGAGGTGTGCGAGCTCACCATTCTTTGCGTCACTCCTTACAGATCTGCGATGTTGTAAGGAGCGTGTCTCGTCGACTCAACGTCTCGGTATTCACGATGGTTGCGCTCGTCAGCGCACCGACGGCCGGCGTGTGGGCGTCGCCTGACGCCCCAATGTGCGTTTCCGAGCAGCCGCTGGTGTCGCCCGCGCCCATCGAGCTCATTCGCTGGCGGATGCCGATGTGCGGTCCGTTCGCGCCCGCGGCTCCCTCGCCTCGGATCGAGGCCGCTCGCGAGCGCGCGATCGAAGCCTACCGAGAAGCCACCGATGGAATCACGACGCTCGACTACGATCGAGCCCGTCTCAAGCTCGATCTTGCGCTTCGAGGACTACCGGAGATCAAGGACCGCATCGCACTCGAGAGCGGTCGCCTCGAACTGCTTCGCAACCGTGCGGAGACCGCCGCGGAGTTCTTTGCGCAGGCCGAATCGAGCCCCCACGAGAGCGTTCGCGTCAGGGCGAGCTTCGGCCGAGTGTACGCACTGCTTCGTGCGGACGACCCGAAAGCTCACGAAGCGCTGGAGCAACTTCTCGAGACCTATCCAGAGGTCCCGGAACGCAACCAGCTTCTGCTCGAGCACGCGCGAAGCATGATCCGGCAGCAACGCTACGAGGACGCGCTCGTCTCGATGCGACGACTTCAGCTCGAAGCGCCCGCAAGCGACGGCGCGGACTGGGCCAAGCGCGAGATGGGTCGCCTGAGGTCGGTTGGCTACGATGCGCCTCAGCTCACGCACGAAGAGCGCGTTCGGGCCGCGCTGACGCTCATGAACACTGGACCGCTCGACAAGGCGAGAAGCGAGGTCAAGGCACTGCTTGAGCTTCCGATGGCAGGCGAGCTTCATGCGGACGCGCACTACCTTGCGGGCAAGCTCGCGAGGTTCGAGGGGCGTTGGCAAGCCTCGGAGACCTACCTCCGTACGGCTCAGCTCTTCTCGGCAGCAACGCTGCTGAGTGCGCGCACCATCGAGCTTCGAGCGGACGACATGTCGCGCACGGCGGGCGCGCGCGATCCCATGCGAGCCGAACGAGCTCTCTCGGAGCTTCGAGCAGGCCGCAAAGACTCTGCGATTCCGTCCGCCACCCTCATCGACATGATTTCGGTGGCCGCCGCAGCGGGGCTCTCGACGGAGGTCGATGGTTTGCTCCGCACGATCGGCGCGCGAAAGGGACTCTCCGACCGCACGCTGTTCGACGCAGCCATGGCTTCGATGGGCGTCGGCAGCCTGGAAGTTGTGGTGCCGCTTCTCGAGTCGGTTGCGCGCCAAGCCTATTCGAAGTACCGAGCTGCCGCGCTGTACCACCTTGCCCGCGCGTACGAGGAGGCGGGGCGTCGCGAGGCCGAGGCACTCTACGTCGAGGCGTCGCGCGCCGCCGAAGAAACCGAGGACGACTACTACGCGCTCTGGTCCACGAACGGGCTTCGCAACCTCACCGAGAACGCCCAAAGCGATGGACGCGAAGGGCTCAGCCCACCGATCTACCCGGACGTGCCCGGCGCGCCGGGAGCGGAAACCGGGGCGCTCGTCGCGCTGCTGGAACCCATCGCGGAACGGCACGCCGAGACCTACCCGTGGATCGCCCGCGCGACCGACCTTTTGCACGTCGGCGAAACCGAAGCGGCGACCGAGGAGCTTTTCGAAACGTACCTTCAGTGGCGGCAGGCGCTCGGTCGGCCGATTGCACGGGCAGGGCTCGCGTGCGTCGCCAGCGACGATAGTCGAGCCAACCCCGAGATTCCCAACGAACTGAGGGACGCACGGCTCGAACTGTCGGACGAGGAACGCATGACGCTTTCGAGGGTCGCGGCGACCCTCGGCGACGTGGGGACCGCGGGAGGCTTCGCTGGCCCCGACTTCATCGACTCGCTTCCGCGCGCGTACGAATGGCTGATCGTGCCCGCGGCAAGGCGCCACGGGCTCGATCCGAACCTACTCCTGGCGGTCATGCGTGTCGAAAGCGCCTATCAGAAGCACATCGTGTCCTACGCTGGAGCGGTCGGACTGCTGCAGATCATGCCGAGAACGGGCCGGATGATCGCACACGCGCTCGAACGGGACGGCTTCACCCCAGCGGATCTTCTCGACCCGGAAACCAACCTCGAGTTCGGTGCATGGTATCTCGCGTCGCTGATTCGCCGATTCGACGGGCACCTGCCGCTTGCGGTTGCGGCATACAACGGAGGCCCGCACAACGTGCGGCGATGGATGCAAGAAAGCTCCGCAGACACTCCGTTGGACGTTCTGCTCGAACGGATTCCCTTCAGCCAGACGCACCGCTACGTGCGCAAGGTGCTGGTCCACTACCGCGCCTATCGAGCGCAGCTCGACCTACCGATGCCACAGCTCTCGACCGCCCTCCCCGAGCCGCGCGTCGACCCGCTGGCGTTCTGACCGCCGATGTCTGACCGCGTCGATGCCGTCATCGTGGGCGCCGGGGTCGTGGGGCTCGCATGCGCCTACGAGCTGTCCCGTCGCGGCTCGGTCGTGGTCGTCGAACGGGAGGTGGGACCCGGGCGCGAGATCTCGAGTCGCAACAGCGGTGTCATTCACGCGGGCATCTACTATCCGGAGGAGTCCCTCAAGACCAAACTCTGCATCGACGGCAAGCATCGGCTCTACGCGTGGTGCGAGAAGCACGGCGTGCCGTACAGGCGGACCGGAAAGCTGATCCTTGCAACGAGCGCGGACGACGAAGAGCGTCTTCGTACGATCGCGAAGCGGGCCGCGGAGGTCGGCGCCGGAGACTTGAAGTGGATGAGCGCGGAAGACGTGAAGCGGGCCGAACCCGAGCTTCGCTGTGCACTCGCGCTCCATTCTCCGACCTCAGGCGTCGTCGACGTCCACGAGCTGATCGCCAGCCTGGCCCGCGAAGTCAAAGAGGCCGACGCCGCGATCGTGTACCAAACCTCGATCGACAAGATCGAGCGGACGAAGAACGGCTGGCTCGTCCGAACCGTCGACACCATGGGACGAGAGGGCGAGATCGAGACCGCTCGGATCGTGAATGCCGCGGGACTTGGCGCGCCCGAGGTCGCGGCACGTTCGGGGCTCGCCGAGCGCGAGAGACCGTGGAGGCTCTTCCCTTGCAAGGGGTCGTATTTTTCCCTGGGCGCAGGCGCTCCGCCCACCAAGGCGAGCCTGATCTATCCGCTTCCCGAGGGCGGGGGACTCGGCGTTCACATCACCGCAGACCTCACAGGCGCACGTCGAGCGGGTCCGGACGCCCAGTTTGTCGATTCGATCGACTACTCGGTGGACGAGTCCGATGCCGGGCGATTCGCGGCCTCCGTCGGGCGATACCTCCCCGGGATCCGCCCGGAACACTTGACGCCAGACTACAGCGGGATCCGCCCGAAGCTCGTCGGCCCCGAGGGCGGTTTCGCGGACTTCGTGATCGCGAATCCGAAATCGCAGCCCGGGTTCGTTCACCTGATTGGCATCGAATCTCCGGGGCTTACGGCGTCTCTTGCCATCGGGGCTCGCGTGTCCAAGATGATCGGCTAAAGGAGCGTCATGAGTCACCGACTTTTGATCATTGGAAGCGGCCCTGCCGCCCACACCGCTGCGATTTACGCAGCGCGAGCCGAGTTGCAGCCCGTGCTGTTCGAGGGCTTCCTCGCAGGCGGGGTCGCCGCCGGGGGTCAGCTCACCACCACCACGGACGTGGAGAACTTCCCAGGGTTCCCGGACGGAATCATGGGACCGGAGCTCATGGAAAAGCTCCGCGCGCAGTCCGAGCGTTTCGGGACCACGATTTTCACCGAGACGGTGAACGAGATCGATCTCTCGAGCCGCCCCTTCAAGTTCAAGGCGGACGCCCAGGAAGGGTCGGCAGATGCCGTCATCATCGCCACCGGCGCGACCGCGAAGCGGCTCGACATTCCGGGAGCCAACGACGGTCAGCTTTGGCAGCGGGGGATTTCCGCATGCGCCGTCTGCGACGGGGCACTTCCTGCGTTCCGCGACCAACCGCTCGTGGTCATCGGCGGCGGCGACTCCGCGGTCGAGGAGGCAACGTTCCTCACGAAGTACGGTTCCAAGGTGTACCTCGTCCACCGTCGCGACGAGCTTCGCGCGTCGAAGATCATGCAGCAGCGCGCCTTCGACAACCCGAAGATCGAGATCCTCTGGTCGAGCGTCGTCACGGAGGCGAAAGGTGAGGAGTTCCTCGAAGCCGTCACGATCAAGAACCTCAAGACCGACGAGGAGCACGACCTCCCGGCAGCGGGTCTGTTCTTCGCAATCGGCCACATCCCCAACACGAGCTTCCTCGGAGGACAGCTCGAGACGGACGATCAGGGCTACCTGATCACGAAGCCCGACTCGACGCAGACCAGCATTCCGGGCGTGTTCGCGGCCGGAGACGTGCAGGACAAGAAGTGGCGCCAGGCGATCACGGCGGCGGGCACTGGCTGCATGGCCGCGCTCGAAGCCGAGCACTTCCTATCGGCCTAAGGCGTCGGAAGCTCGAAGTCGAGCCTCAAGAGCAGCGTGTGGTTGAGCAGGTCGAACTGCCTCAGCCACCGATCGAGGGCGCATCTCAAGAGTCGAGCTCGGCTCCGCTGCCCGGGTCTTCCCCGTTGCGTCGCCGACGCCGCTCATGCTTCTTGAGAACGGCTTGGGCCCGCCGAACTTTGGTCTTCTCCGATGGTTTCCGGCCTGGATGCGCGGGCTGCTCGCGGTGGTGCTCGGCGAACGCTCCCGGCTGCTCGCCGAGCTCGAAGAACGCGACCTCCCGCTTCGCACGCTCGCCCACGCGAAGCGGCACGACGGCCGCGCCAACTCCGGCGCCCACGTAGACGGCGCCCTTCGGGTCCTCGGACCCGCGTGAGCCGTAGAGACCGTGCACGTACTTGTGTCCGGCAAGCTTTCCGACCGAGAGCTCGTGAAGACGGGCGACCGTGATCTGGCCGGCGTGCGTGTGCCCGGAGAACACCAGTGGGACGTCGGCGTCCCAGAGGCCGTCCGCTTCCTCGCCGATGTGCGATAGGCCGATCACGGGAAGGTCCGAACGAAGGCCCTTGATGGCCTCGCGCCGGTCGGCATGGCCCGTGTAAGCGTCGTCGAGCCCAAGTACCTGCAGGCGCTGGTGGCCGATCTCGACGACCGTGTGCGCATTGTCGAGAATCTCCGCACCCCCGCGCTTCAGCGCTCGCCGAACCGATTCGGCGCCGGCCCAGTGGTCGTGATTACCGAGCGTTGCGAAGACGGGCGCATCGATCTTGCTGATCACGTCGGTGAGGTCGTCGAGGTAGACCTGACTGTGGCACACGAAGTCGCCCGTGATCACCACGATGTCGGGGTCGCCCGCGTTGGTCATCGACACGGCGTCGTACTGGACCGCCATCGGCGTGACACGTCCGACGTGGAGGTCGGTCAGGTGAGCGACGCGGAAGCCCTCGAGATGCTCGAGAAAGCACTCGGGTCCAGCGAAACGTCGAATGCGAAACTTTCGAGACGCGTCGTGCCACGGATCTCGCTCGCGCAGGAGTCGCTCCCGAAACTTGCGGAGTCCTTCGATCGTCGCGTTACGCGCCATTCAGCTCACTCTAACCACTCGTGTCAGTGGTCGCACGAATCACTCTTGGGCCGTTTGCGGGTCAGCTTGGACACCGGCACATCCGGGCCTTTGCGCTCGCTGTTCGAGCCTCGGAACCGCGATACCACGTATGCGGCCGCGGCGAAGACGATCAACCCTGCGATCAGCTCCTGCCAAGGCAATTTTCGACCTCACCCGAGCCCGAGAAGTCGTCCGCCCTGGTAGATCAGGAGCGAGGCGACATAGGCGAGCACCGTCATGTACGTGAACAGGAACACGGGCCACTTCCAGGAGCCGGATTCTCTCCTCACCACCGCGATTGTGCTCATACACTGACAGGCGAGCAAGAAGAAGATCATCAGCGAGACTCCGCTGAGGGGCGTCATGACGGGGGTACCGTCTTCGTGCGTCGCCTCGCTGAGCGCCTGGCGCAGGGGTTTGTGGTGTTCGTCGGCCTCGCCGACACCAAACACCACGCCCAGCGTGGAAACAAACACTTCGCGCGCCGCAAACGCGCCGATGATGCCGACTCCAATCTGCCAATCGAAACCAAGCGGTCGGAGGATCGGTTCGATCGCATGGCCGAATCGACCGCCGAGACTCTGCTGGAGCTGGTCTCGCGCTTCGCGGCTCTTGAGCGCCCGCAGCTGCTCGTCTCGGTCGGTGTCGTCGATGTCGAGCTGCACGACGCGCTCGCGTTCCGCGGTGTACTCAGCGGCAATCTCGTCGGACTTCGGAAACGAGAGAAACGCCCAAAGCAAGATGGTCATCGCCAGGATGATCGTACCGGCATCGACGAGGAAGATGCGCAGTCGCCGCCATGCGTTGAGCCATAGAATGCGAGCCGAGGGCCAACGGTACGGGGGAAGCTCGAGCACGAGCGTCGGCGTGGGCCCGGGAAGCACGAACCGTCGAATCGCCGCCGCCGCGGCCAGCGTGACGATCACCGACAAGGAGTACATCGAAAAGAGCGCCACCGCGCCCGCGCTGAACCAACCGAGGTGCTCGCCCGCAAACACGGTTCCGACGACGAGAATGTAGATCGGGAGGCGGGCGCTACACGACATCAGAGGCAGCGCGAGCATCGTCACGAGACGGTCGCGGCGACGCTCGATGGTGCGAGTCGACATGACCGCGGGCACCGCGCACGCAAATCCGGAGAGCAGCGGAACGAAGGCTTTCCCGTGAAGGCCGAGTCCCTTCATCGGCCGATCGATGACGAACGCGACGCGCGCGAGGTAGCCCGAATCTTCCAGGAAGCCGATGAATAGAAAGAGCAGAAGAATTTGCGGCGCAAACACGATGACGTTGCCAACGCCCGCGATGACCCCCTGAACGACGAGGTCCTGAAGAACTCCCGCGGGAATGACCGCCGCCGCCTGGTCCTGAAGGAAGCCGGTGAACAGCTCGATCGCATCCATGAACGGTTCTGCCCCAGCGAACAGCGCCTCGAAGATCGCGAACATGACGGCGGCAAAGATGAGGGGCCCGGCCACGGGATGGGTCAGCACGCGATCGATGCGTTCGCTCGGAGTCGCGCCGGCTGCGGGCGAGCTCGTCGCGTCGGCGAGGAGCTCGTCGATGAAGCGGTACCGAGCCCCGATCACGTCGAGGTCGGGATTTCGCCCTGCTGCTGCCGCCGCTTCGCGTAGTCCGAGAACCGCCTCTCGAAGGTCGTCGGGGACATCGCGCAGGGTGTCGTCTCCGAGCGACAGGATGGCCCACAGCGCGAGCGCTCGACGCTCGGGGGCGCTGGCACTCGGCTGCCACGCGGCGACAACGGGCAGCAGCGCTTCGATGTCGGCTTCGAGCGCGCTCGAGTATGGGACGGGGCTGGCGTTGGGAGTGTGCTTCGCGAGCGCGGCCCCCAGCTCTTTTCGAAGAGCATCGACGCCGGCGCGCTTCGTGGCGACGACCGGAACGACCGGCGCGCCCAAGCGCTTCGAGAGGCGCTCGACGTCGATGTCGAGGCCCAGCTGTTTCGCCGCGTCCATCATGTTCAGCGCGACGATGACCGGTACGCCCGACTCGAGGAGCTGGAGGGTGAGATAGAGGCCTCGCGCCAGCGTCGTCGCATCCACCACACAGACCACCGCCCGCGTGGCGTCCTCCCGCAGAGCCTGGACGGCCAGCTCCTCTTCGGGAGAGCTGGCCGTCAGACTGTAGGTGCCGGGTACGTCGACGAGCTCCACGACCCCGCCGGGAAGCGAGAGCGAGGCCGTGGTCCGATCGACCGTGACACCGGGATAGTTCCCCACACGAGCACTCCCACCGGACATCGCGTTGAACAGCGTGCTCTTCCCCGCATTGGGATTCCCCGCTACCAACACCTGCGCCACCCCGGCGTCGCTCACCCTTGCCTCGCGAAACTCGGCCTCGGTCACGTCGCTCCCTCGACCCGCACCCCGATGCGTGCCGCCTCGCTCTGCCGAAGAGAAAGCGAATAGTTCCGAACTTTTAACTCGAGAGGATCCCCAAGTGGCGCGACCCGAACGACCCGAACTTGGGTCCCCGGAAGCAGCCCCATCTCCATCAGTCTGCGCGAGGTGCGCCGGTCACACTCGATCGATGTGATTTCCGCCACTTGGCCCACGCCGAGGTCCGCAATCGAGCCCGCCATCGACTTTTGATAATGAATTTCTTTTTCGTGGGCAACCGCTTGGATTTGCCGCCCTGTTCCCTATAACTCGCCGCATACCCCGACCGACGAAGGAGAATCATGGCTACCACGGCGATCAAAGGAAATCCGGTTCACACCAGCGGCGAGTTGCCGGCTGTCGGCAGCGACGCGCCCGACTTTCTGCTCGTCGCGACGGACATGAGCGAGAAGAACCTCGCCAGCTACGCGGGCAAGAAGAAGATTCTCTCGATCAACCCGAGCTACGACACGCACGTTTGCCAGACTGCGATGCGGACGTTCAACCAGCGGGCCGCAGGTCTCGATGGCGTCGTCGTGTTGATGGTGAGCGCCGATCTCCCCTTCGCTCAGAACCGCTTCTGCGCGGCGGAAGGAATCGAAAGCGTCGAGGCGGTGTCCACGTTCCGAGGAAGCTTCTTGAAGGACTACGGAGTGGAGCTCGTCGACGGCCCAATGAAAGGTGTTGCCGCACGCGCAATCGTCGTCGTCGATGAGAACGACAAGGTCGTATACACGGAGCTTGTCCCAGAGATCGGGCAGGAGCCGGACTACGACGCCGCGCTTGCCGCAGTCGGCTGACCAGGGTCCGCTCTTTGCTCAAGCGAGAAGTCGCTGCGCCTCGGCAACGACATGCTCGGCGGTGATGCCCAGCTTTTCGTACACGGTCTTGTACGGGGCTGACGCGCCGAAGCGATCGATGGTGACGAATCCGCCGTCGGACCCGACCCACCGGTCCCAGCCCTGACGGATTCCCGCCTCGACCGCGACCCCTGGGATTCCGGGTGTGAACACTTCATTCTGGTAGGCCTCGTCCTGCTGCTCGAACAGCTCCCAGCACGGCATGCTCACGATCCGGACCGACGTCCCGTCGGCCTCGAGCGTGTCGGCCGCCTCGATCGCGAGTGAAAGCTCGCTCCCGGTGGCCGCGAGAATCACGTCGGGACCGCCGCCGCCAGCCTCTCGCAGCGTGTAGCCCCCGCGCTTGGCCTTTGCGGCGCTTGCGTACTCGTTGCGGTCGAGTGTCGGGACCGCCTGCCGCGTCAGCGCAAGCGCGGCCGGTCCGTCCCACTCCATCGCGGCCTCCCAGCACTCGCGCACTTCGTTGGCATCTGCGGGGCGGAACACCGCGAGGTTTGGAATCGCGCGCAGCGCCGCAAGGTGTTCCACCGGCTGGTGAGTCGGACCGTCCTCGCCGAGGCCAATGCTGTCGTGTGTGAAGACGTAGCGCGTGTGGAGCTTCATCAGCGCCGCAAGACGAATCGAGGGACGCATGTAGTCGCTGAACACGAGGAACGTCGCGCCGAAGGGGATGACACCGCCGTGAAGGGCCATTCCGTTGAGGGCGGCACCCATGCCGTGCTCCCTGATCCCCCAGTCCATGTTGCGCGGTGCGCCTTCTTGGCCGGGCATGAACGTCGGAAGCCCTTTGAGGTGTGTGTTGTTCGAAACCGCCAGGTCGGCCGAACCCCCGACGAGGTTTTCGACATTCGCCGCGAGGGCGTTGAGGACCGCGCCGCCCGCCTTACGTGTGGCGAGCCCTGTCGGATCGGGCTCGAAGACGGGGAGATCGGCGTCCCAGCCGTCGGGCAGGTCTCCGGACAGCGCGGCATCGAGTGCTTCCGCGTCCTCGGGAAAGTCACGACGATAGTCTGCAAGCTTCGCCTGCCAGGCGTCGTACTCGGCCGCGCCCTTCGCCCCGATCGCTTCGGCCGCGCCGGCGAGCTCGTCCGGTACGAAGAAGGGCTCCGTTGGCCACTCCATCACCTGCTTGGTCGCGATGATCTCGTCCTCGCCAAGAGGCGACCCGTGCGCAGACGAGGTGTCCTGCTTGTTCGGAGACGGTCGGCCGATGATCGTTCGCACCCGCACGAAGGTCGGACGTGGATCGTTCATCGCCGATTCGGCCGCGGCGACCATCGCCCCGAGATCCTCACCGTCGTCTACGCTCAGGGTGTGCCACCCGTACGCCGCGAAGCGGGCCAGCACGTCCTCGCTGAAGGAGATGTCCGTGCGGCCGTCGATGGTGATGTGGTTGTCGTCCCAGAAGACGGTGAGCTTTCCGAGCTGTAGGTGGCCCGCGATGGACGCGGCCTCCGAGCTGACGCCCTCCATCAAGTCGCCGTCGGAGCAAATCACCCACGTTCGATGATCGATCAGCTCGTTCCCCCGCCGGTTGAAGCGTGCGGCAAGGTACCGCTCCGCCATCGCCATCCCGACGCCGTTGCCAACGCCTTGACCGAGCGGTCCCGTGGTCGTCTCGACGCCCGGCGTCTCGTAGTTCTCGGGGTGGCCCGGCGTCAGACTCCCCCACTGACGAAACTGGCGAATGTCGTCGAGCGTGAGGGGATAGCCCGTGAGATGGAGGAGCGAGTACTGAAGCATCGACGCGTGACCGCACGACAGGACGAACCGGTCGCGGTCGGGCCAATCGGGGTGTGCGGGGTCATGCCGCCGAATCTTGGAAAACAGCGCCCAGCCCAGGGGCGCGAGGCCCATGGGGGTGCCTGGGTGGCCTGATTTCGCCGACTGAACGGCGTCCATGCTGAGGCCTCGAATCGTCTTGATGGCAAGCTCATCGAGCCGCGCGGCGTTCCCCATGCTTTTTCCTCCTGCGTCGACGCGCGGCGGATCTAGCAGCCCCGAGGACGGCGCGACAGGCGCGCCCCGCGCTTTTTCAGCTGCCGCTGGACAGGACGCCCGATCGCAACTAACTACAGCCAGCGCGCTCAGCAGTTTGTTGACTGTTTGGATCGGGTTTGCCTCTCGGCGGGGCGCGCAGGAGGAAGGCATGCCTCAGGTCTTTGTGCCCAAGGAAATCGCCGAAGGCGAAACTCGGGTCGCTTGCACACCGGAAACAACCAAGCGCTACGTCAAAGAGGGCTTAGACGTCGTGGTGGAGAGCGGCGCAGGTCGTCACGCTCACTTCACCGACGATCACTACCGCGAAGCGGGCGCGACGGTCGTCTCGGAGGCAGAGGCCGATGCCGCGTGGGGCACTGCCGACGTCGTCCTTCGCGTGTATCCGATCGCGCCGGAACAGGCGGCAAAGCTGAGGCCTGGCGCCCTTCTCGTCGGCTTCATGTCGCAGCACAAGAACCTCGACTCGGTGCGTACGCTTCGCGACAACAAGGTCAGCACGGTGGCCATGGAGCTCATCCCCCGCATCAGCCGCGCCCAGTCCATGGACGCGCTGAGCTCGCAGGCTTCGATCGCCGGCTACCAGGCGGTGCTGATGGCCGCCACCTACCTCGACAAGTACTTTCCGCTTCTGATGACCGCCGCTGGAACGATCCAACCCGCGAAAATCGTCATCATGGGCGCCGGCGTCGCAGGCCTGCAGGCCATCGCAACCGCGAAACGACTCGGCGCGGTGGTGGAGGTTTCGGACATTCGGCCGGCCGTGAAAGAGCAGGTCGAATCGCTTGGCGGTCGCTTCATCGACTTCTCCATGGACGAGAGCGGGGAAGGCGAAGGCGGCTACGCTCGTGAGCTCACCCCGGAGCAACTCGCCGCACAGCAAAAGGTGGTGCGCGAAAAGGTCGTCGCGGCCGACGCCGTCATCACCACCGCTCTGGTTCCAGGGCGACCGGCGCCAAAACTGATTACGGCAGACATGGTCGAGGAGATGCGCGAAGGCGCCGTCATCGTCGATCTTGCGGTCGAACAGGGCGGAAACTGCGAGCTCAGCAAGAGCGGTGAAATGGTCGTCGCCAACGGCGTGACGATCATCGGCCATCCGAACATGCCGGCCGCCACGCCGGCCGACGCGAGCCTCCTCTACGCTCGAAACATTCAAACCCTGCTGCTCAGCCTGTTGAAGGAGGGCGCTCTCGTGCTCGACCTCGAAGACGAGATCGTCGACGGCGCCCTACTCACCCACGACGGCGAGGTCCGGCACAAACCAACCGCCGAGGCCCTCTAGGAAGAAGGAGACCGAACGTGACCCTCGGACCCCTACTAATCGGAATCTACGTGTTCGTGCTCGCGAGCTTCGTCGGCTTCGAGATGATCACGAAGGTGCCGCCAACACTTCACACGCCGCTGATGAGCGGAGCGAACGCGATTAGCGGCATCACCATCGTCGGCGCCATCGCCGCAGCAACGACCGGCGCCCCCACCGTCGCGAACATTCTCGGCGCGCTCGCGATCGTCACCGCGACGATCAACGTGATTGGCGGCTTTCTCGTCACGGACCGCATGCTCCGCATGTTCGGGAAGAAGAAGAAGAAATGAGCCACGAAGTCATTCGATCGACCGTGGTCCCGATCATCTACCTGGTCTCCGCGGTCCTGTTCATCTTCGGGATCAAGCGTCTTTCCAAAGTGAAGACGGCCCGGCAGGGCAACACGCTTGCCGCGGTCGGTATGCTGCTTGCCATCGTCGGTGCGCTCCTCGAGCTCGGCACGGTCGACTATCGATGGATCGCAGGCGGAATGATTCTCGGTGCGATCATCGGCGCGATCTTCGCGATTCGCGTCGAGATGACCTCGATGCCGGAGATGGTCGCCCTCTTCAACGGGTTCGGCGGTATCGCGTCTGCTCTCGTGGCGGGTTCGATCTACTGGGCCGAGGTCGTGCAGAAGGCACCGGAAGGCACGGTCGCTTCCATCATGGGGACGGACGAGTCGATCACGGTGATGCTCTCGATCCTCATTGGCGGCGTGACCTTCACCGGGAGCATCGTCGCCTTGATGAAGCTCAACGGCAGCTTGAAGAACGGCCAGCCGATCCTCTTGCCCGCGCGGCACTTCATCACGTTCGGGCTTTTGTTCGCCTCGGTGGTGTTCGGCGTCCTCGGCGTGGTGGCGGCCGGCGCGGATTCGGTGCTCTGGGTGCTGCTCCTCACCGGCGGCGCGCTGATCCTCGGAATCCTGCTGACCATTCCCATCGGCGGTGCCGACATGCCGGTAGTCGTCTCTCTGCTGAACTCGTACTCCGGGCTCGCAGCGTCGATGGCGGGCTTCGTCATCGGCAATCCGTTGCTCATCATCGCAGGTGCGATGGTCGGCGCGGCCGGCCTCATCCTCACGCAGATCATGTGCGTCGCCATGAACCGCTCGTTGCTCAACGTCCTCGTCGGAGGCTTCGGCGTGGCCGACGGCGCGGGTGGCGGCGGCAGCGACGAGTACACCAGCGTGACGTCCTGCGGCCCCGAAGAAGCGGCCATGATCCTCGAGAACGCCGAGTCGGTCATCGTCGTTCCTGGCTACGGCCTCGCGGTTGCACAGGCTCAGCATGCGGTCCGCGAGCTGGCGGACCTTCTCAAGGCCCGCGGGACCAAGGTGACGTACGCGATTCACCCGGTCGCGGGGCGCATGCCCGGCCACATGAACGTGCTGCTCGCCGAGGCGGACGTCCCCTACGAGGAGCTTCTCGAGATGGACGAGATCAACCCGGAGTTCAAGAACACGGACGTGGTGATCATCCTTGGCGCCAACGACGTCGTGAACCCGGTCGCCAGCAAGGATCCGGCCAGCCCGATCGCAGGAATGCCCATCCTCAACGCTCACGAGGCGCGGTCGGTGTTCGTCGTCAAGCGCAGCCTCAGCCCGGGCTACGCCGGCATCAAGAACGAGCTCTTCGAGTACGACAACACGATGATGATCTTCGGCGACGCGAAGAAGGTCCTTCAGGGCCTCATCGGCGAAGTCAAAGACCTCTGATCCGCTCCGCGCGGTAACGAGGCCTCAGCCACAGCGCCAAGCTGCCGCATGCCTAGGGGTCGGCGAAGTCGGCGACGCCCGCAGAGCCGCCGTAGTAGTCGGGCTCGGCGAGATCGTCGAAGCGCGTGTACTCGTTGAAGAAGCGCACGCGACAGGTGCCGGTGGGGCCAGCACGCTGTTTGCCAATGATGATCTCGGCAATGCCTCGATCGTCGCTCTCGCGGTTGTAGACCTCGTCGCGATAGATGAACCAAATCGTGTCGGCGTCCTGCTCGATCGCGCCCGACTCGCGAAGGTCCGAGAGTTGGGGCCGTTTGTCCTTCACCCCGCGGGACTCGACGCCGCGGTTGAGCTGCGAGAGGGCCACGACAGGGATCTCGAGCTCTTTGGCGAGCGCTTTGAGGTTCCGGCTAATCTCGCTGATTTCCTGCTCGCGTGAATCATTCCGCGACCCGGACCGCATCAGCTGCAGATAATCGACGACGACCATGCCGAGCCCGATCTCCGACTTCAGACGTCGAGCCTTCGCGCGAAGCTCGAGCATGGTGATCGCGGGCGTGTCGTCGATCCAGATCGGCATCTCGCTCAGCGTCCCGGCCGCGTCGGCAAGCTTCGGCCAGTCGTCCTTTTGGAGCTGTCCCGTACGAATGCGGTTTCCGTCGACACGGGCCTCGCTGCCGAGCAGACGCCTTACGAGCTGCCCCTTGGGCATCTCGAGTGAGAACACGGCGACGGGCTGCTTCGTCTTTTCGCACGCATTGTGCGCGACGTTCAGCGCAAACGACGTCTTTCCCATGCCGGGACGCCCCGCCACGATGATCAAGTCACCCGCGTGCATCCCGGCGGTCATCTTGTCGAGCTGCTTGTAGCCCGTGGGCAGCCCTGTGATCGCTTCGCCCCGGTTGGCGGTCTCATGAATCTCTTGGAACGTCCGCATGACCACGTCCTTGACGTGCTCATATGGATTTCGCGCTCGCTCCTTCGCCACCGCAAAGATCGACGACTCCGACTCGTCGAGAAACTCTTCGAAGACTCCGTAGTCTCCGTAGCCCCGCGAGACAACCTCGTGACAGGACCGAATCAAGGCACGAACCAGCGCCTTCTCTCGAATGATCCGTGCGTGTGCCTGAATGTTGGACACGCTCGGAATCGTGTTGCTCAGCGAAAGGAGGTAGTCATCGCCTCCAACGGAGCCGAGCTTGCCACCGTCGACGAGCGCCTCCCGCAGCGTCACGTGGTCCACAGGCTGACTTCGCCGGAAGAGCTCAGTCATCGCCTCGAAGATCTTCGAGTTCGCTTCGCTGTAGAAGTCGCCGGACGACAGCTCCTCGAGAACGACGTTCATCGCATCGTTCTCGAGCAGGATCCCGCCAAGCACAGCGCGCTCGGCTTCGAGCGCGTTGGGCGGAACCTGACCGGCTTTCGAAGAGCTAATGGCGCGCCTCCCTCACAAGGGGGTGATAGCGTTTACGCGCTGCGATGGGAAGGGAAAGAGCGCCTACGCGCGCGTCTTCACTTCGAGCTTGATGGTCGCCGTCAAGCCGTACGGTAGCTTCACGCCAACCTCGTAGCTCCCGACCTCTTTGATGGTTTGGTCGGGCATGACGAGCTTCTTCTTGTCGATCTCGAAATCAAAGCCCTTGGCCTTGATGCCTTCGAGAACGTCGTTCGACGTGACCGAACCGAACAGCTTGCCGTCCTCGCCTGCCTCCTTGGCCACCATCACGGTGACCTTCGAGAGCTCGGACACGACGCCTTCCTGAGCGGCACGGAGTTTCGCGATCCGCTGAGCCTGCACGGCCTTTTCGTGCTCGACCTGCTTCACGTTTCCGCGGCTGGCGACGACCGCCAAGCCTCGCGGCAAAAGGTAGTTGCGGGCATACCCGCGACGGACCTTCACCACGTCGCCGATCGAGCCAAGATGCTCGAGGTTTTCCTTCAGTACGACTTCGACGGTGGATGCCATGATCTCCTCACTTCGTCGCCGTATAGGGGAGAAGCGCGATGTTTCGAGCCCGCTTGATGGCGCGGGTCAGGTCGCGCTGCTGCTTCGCCGTCAGACCACTGATCCGGCGCGGCACGATCTTGCCGCGGTCGGTGATGAAATGACGCAGCTGCTGCGGATCTTTGTAGTCGAACTTGTGGTCAGGAGGTAGCGAGAGCCCGGGGGCACGCTTGCGGCCACCGCGACGTCGACCACCTCCGTCGACATCGAAGTCCTGTCGAATCTCTTCACTCATGGCTTAGCCTTCCTCTTTCTTGGCGTCCTCGGCGTCTGCGTCGGCAGCGTCTGCGTCGGCAGCTGCGGGTTCCGCAGGTGCTTCGGGGGCGGCCTCAGGTGCCGGAGCGGCCTCGGCGGCGGGCGCCGCCTCAGGCGCCGGAGCGGCCTCGGCGGCAGGCGCAGCCTCAGATGCCGGAGCCGACTCGGTCGCCGCCTTAGCGGCAGTCTCGCCCTCAGGAGCCGCCTCAGCGGCAGGCGCCTCCGCCGAACCAGCCTCGGCATCTGGCGCTGCTTCAGCGGGAGCGGCCTCCGGTGCACGAGGCTCTTCCTCACGCGGCGCACGCGGCGCCATCCCGAGGCTCCGGGCTCGCTCGAGCTCCGCGTCCTCGGTATCCTCGTCGTCTTCGACGTGAAGGTATTGAACCTCTTCGGGGTCGACCGAAACCGCCGCGGGGTCGATGTCTTCTTCGAGCAGCACGGTCTGGAAGCGAACGACGTCGTCGATCAGACGCAGGTTTCGCTCGAGCTCGCCCACGAGGTCGCCGAAGCCGACGTACTTGAGGTACACGAACACGCCCCGATTGTTCTTCTGAATCGGGTACGCGAGCTTTCGTTTGCCCCAGTTGTCGAGCTTGGTGAGCGTGCCGTCGAGACGCGAGATCACGTCTTTCGCTCGCTCCACGACCTTCTCTTGCGTGTCGGAGTCGACGTCCGGCCGAAGGATGTAAATTGTCTCGTATTCACGCGCCCACTTTCGAGCGGGCGCCGCAGCGGTTGCCATAGGTCCTCCTGGTCAATCGGCCCCAGCGCGAGGCTGGAGCGAGGAAGGGCGGTGTGTAGCTGATCTTCGAGCCGGCGCCAGCGGTCACGCGCGCGTGTGATGGCGATTCATCGCCGAGCGGATCCCCTCACGCACGGTGCTATCGACCATATCGGCGGCCAGATCGAGCACGTCCGGCAGCTCAGCGCGCTCCAAATCACCGAAATCACTCAGGACCCAACTCTCCGTCCGTCCCCGCGGCGGTCGCCCGATTCCGATTCGGCACCGTAGAAAATCGGGGCCGCCGCAGTGCTGCACCATCGACCGAAGCCCATTGTGACCCGCGGTCCCGCCGCCTGCCTTCAGGCGAACGACCCCAAACTCCAAGTCGAGCTCGTCGTGCACGCACAGGACGTGGTCGAGCGGCACCTTGAAGAACTGCATCGCCGCCTGCACCGACTCGCCGCTGAGGTTCATGTACGTCATCGGCTTGAGGAGGATCACGTCGTCCTCGCCGACGCGCACCTTGCTGTAAAGCCCCTTGAACTTCTCGCGAGACGAAGGTGCATTCCAGCGCTGCGCCAACACATCGACAGTCATGAAACCAACGTTGTGCCGATTGCGGGCGTACTTCGGCCCTGGGTTTCCAAGACCGGCGATGAGGTGCGTGCTCACGGCGCGCGCCGCGTTCAGCTATCCGACTGCGAGGCCTCGCCCTCGGCCGCCTCCGCAGACTCGCCACCTGCGGCTTCTTCTTCTTCTGCGCTCGCAGCCGCACGTCGCGGTTCGAGCACGAGTACGAGCGTGAGCTTCGGAGGAAGCCTGCACTCCACGCCCTCGGGCAGCTCGACCTCCTCGACCGAAATGGTGTCTCGCAGCTGCATCGCCGTGACGTCGACATCCACCGACACCGGAATCTTAGCCGGCGTGGTTCGAACCGGAAGCGTGCGACGCGTGACGTTCAGCACACCACCCATGACCACGCCCTGCGCTCGGCCGTGCGTGCGGAACGGAACGTCGATCTCGAGCTCGTTCTCCTCGAACACGCGGTAGAGGTCCACGTGCAGGAGCTCCTGCGAGACGGGATCGACGGTCACATCCTTGACCATCGCGAGCTCCTCCTTGCCACCCACCGACAGCGCGAACACCACGTTTCGCCCTCTCTCGCCTCGAAGCGCTTTTTCCAACTCTTTGGGGGACAGGGTCAGCGGCGTGGGCTCGACTCCGGGGCCATAAAAGACACCGGGGACTTTTCCTTGAGCACGCAGCCGACGCGCTGGCCCCTTTCCGCGTGTTTCGCGGACCTCAGCCTGCAACGTCGTCGTTTCCATCTTCGAACTACTCCAAATTAGACAAACAGCGAGCTCACCGAGTCGCTGTGGTGAATGCGTTTGATGGCCTCTCCTAGCAAACCCGCTACGGAAAGCACGCGGAAGCGCCCAGTGGCCTCGGCGTCCGCCTTTAGGGGTATCGTGTCGGTCACGAGGACCTCTTCGAGGGGTGAATCCACGATACGCTCGATGGCCGGACCCGAAAGAACCGGGTGAGTTGCGGCCGCCATGACGCGTTTGGCCCCCTTGTCGCGAAGCGCGCGCGCCGCGTTGGCCATGGTGCCGGCGGTATCGATCATGTCGTCCAAGATCACGCACTCGCGATCCTGCACATCACCAATGATGTTCATGATCTCGCTGACGTTCTTGGCCTCACGCCGCTTGTCGATGATGGCGAGGTCTGCGCCAAGCCGTTTCGCGTAGGCACGCGTTCGCTCCACACCGCCGGCATCGGGCGAGACGAACACCGCAGGCTCGCGAAACCTCGGGCGCAGGTGCTCGAGAAAGACGGGCAGCGCGTACAAATGGTCGAAGGGCAAGTTGAAGAAGCCCTGAATCTGAGCGGCGTGCAAATCCATCGAGACGATTCGGCTCACACCCGAGGCGGTGAGCAGATCTGCGACGAGCTTGGCGGTGATCGGCGTACGAGGTGCAGCCTTCCGATCTTGCCGTGCGTATCCGTAATATGGGATGACCGCCGTGATCGATCCCGCCGACGCGCGTTTGAGGGCGTCGATCATCACGAGAAGCTCCATCAAAGTATCATTGACCGGGGTGCAAGTCGGCTGAATCACATAGACATCGACGCCGCGAACGTTCTCTTTGATCTCTGCGAACACTTCGCCATCCGAGAAACGCGAGACGCGCGCGCGCCCTATCGGCAATTCCAAGTAGTTGGCGATCTTCTCGGCGAGCGCCGGGTTTGCATTGCCCGAGAATACGCAGGTCGATTTGAACATCGGTGGATCCCTTCAATCGAGGAAAGAGCTGCCACCCCGGTAAGAGGCGCTCGGAGGTAGCAAAGCGACAATGCGGTGTCAACGACTACGGCCCCTGCTCGCACCGCACGAACAAAAACCGTGCCGCATTTTCGAAGGATACACGGTTGTGGTTCTCCACGCAGGAGTGTAAACCTCATCGCTCCCGCACTCGGAGGAATGATGGCACTCAGCGTGACAGTGTTGACGGAGCGCGAGCCGCTTGCGCACCGGTGGCAGCAAGCTCTCACCAGGTACGACATCGATGCTCACGTTGTACCGCCGAGCAACTTGGCGGCGGCCGTGGCGGATCGTGCTGCGGTGATCGTCGACGTCGATGGCGCAGCGCTCGACTCGGACGAGCTCCTTGCAACGCTCGGGTTCATTCGAGCGTCGGGCGCGATTCCGGTGGCCCACGTGGACCGCGATCGGGAAGCTCTCGAAGATATCGTCGGCGAGCTCTGCTACGGCCTGGTGACGAGTGAGGACAAGGACATCGCGCAGGTCGCGGCAGCGATTCCAAGGCGCGCCGACGCCCGCCGCCGACTTCGTTTCGAGTTCGTGACCGTCTCACCGGCTGGCGACGACGTGCTCGCCCTGCTCGGAAACGGGCACGCTTCTCTCCACCCTCGTCCGATCGACGCGTCCGACGACGGCACGGCGATCGTCAGCATCACCATCGACCCCACCGCGACCAAGGCCACGATGCTCCTCGAGAGCGGCGCGACATCTCAGCTCACCGTCGCGAGCACGCAGGCTTCCGAAGTGACCAACGGCGGAGTCGACATCGCGATCGACGGCGAGAAGCTTGGCGCCCGTCTCCGAGAGCTTCGACTCGCAGCCGGTCTGACGCAGGCAGAGCTCGCGCGACGCACAGGAATCCATCGTCCGAACATCGCGCGCGTGGAAGCAGGTCGGCACACGCCGTCTCTCGAAACGCTCGCTCGCATCGCAAACGCGATCGGTGTGTCGACGACACACGTGCTCGTGTCTCGCGAGTCATGAACGCGGGCTCGAGCGACAAACCGATCAAGGACGCATCGACTGTCATCCTCCTGCGAAGGGGCGAGGAAGGCGTCGAAACGTTCATGGTGTGTCGTCACCAGAAGAGCGGATTCATGGGTGGTGCACACGTGTTCCCGGGCGGAAAGCTCGACGACGAAGACCTGTCCGACGCGTGGGCGAAACACATCGACGGGGACGAGCGCACGATTCAGAAGCGACTCGGAGAGTCGGACCCGGCGCGGAGCCGCGGGCTTCTCGTGGCCGGGGTCCGAGAAACCTTCGAGGAGGCGGGAGTTCTTCTCGGCCAAACCTCGAACGAGGTCGATCTCGAGGATGCTCGAGGTCGCTTGCACGGAGGTTCCGCGTTTCTCTCGCTCGCCGACGAAATGGCGCTGCGGATCGACGCGATGTCTCTCACGCCGTACGCGCGATGGGTCACGCCCGAGTTCGAGAGTCGCCGGTTCGACACCCGGTTCTACGTGACGGTCGTACCGGACGATCAAGATGCATCCCACGACGGAAGCGAAACGACCTCGGCGACGTGGCTTCGCCCATCGGTTGCCATCGATCGAATGCGGTCAGGCGACATCAAGCTCGCGCCGCCGACCGTGCGGACGCTTGCATGGCTCGCCGGCTTCGGTGAGACGGGCGCGGTACTCGAGGACGCGCGGTCGCGTACGCCTCCGCTCGTTCGTCCCAAAGTCGTGACCGGGGGCGACGGCTGGTTCCTCGCACTTCCCGGCGATCCCGAGCACCCCGAATCCGAGCGCGCGCTTCCCGGCGCGACCCGAATGGTGCTCGACGGCGCCGCGTGGATCGATGTGCCTTAGCCTGTTCGCTGGGGCACAGTTTTTCGGCTTTTCGAGGGTTTGACGTTGTAAGGGTTAAACCCGAGCCGCTACCCAATGGAGGTGGTCGCGAGTATCCGAAAGCCCCGGGATCTCTTCACCGCGTCGCAGATTGCACGCTTCTGCCAGGTCGACCTGAAGACCATTCACAACTGGGCAGACCGTGGACAGATTGCGCATTTCCGAACGCCGGGTCGGCACCTTCGGTTCCGAAGGCCGCACGTGCTCGACTTCCTCCGAAAGTACGGATACCCGATTCCAGACGAGCTCGACGCAGGCCGCCCTCGCGTCGCCCTGATCCTCAACGGCCTCGGGAGCGCAGAGTCGCTCACGAGCTGCCTTGCGGAGCGGTTCGAGGTCATGGAGAACGAAAGCCCGCTGACGGCGCTTCTCCAGATCGGCGAGCAACCGCCCGATGCCGTGGTTCTCGCCGCAGAGCTCGGCTGCTTGAGGGGTGCCGACATCATCTCCGCGCTCAAGAGCGAACCGCACACTCGCCACATTCGAGCCGTGCTTCTGGCGGGAAACGACGGAGACCGGACCGCCGCGCTAGCCGCCGGAGCGTCCGCACACGTGAAGGAAACCGACGCCGAGGGCCTCAGGGACACGCTCGAAGCCCTCATGGGCGTGCGTCACTAGGGTCTCCCCCGCCCGTCGTCTTTACGGCCCGCAGAGCCTGGGTTACCTCCCGGGCATGTCTTTGGCGGACCTCAAGTACGACGACCAAGGCCTGATCCCCGTCATCGCGCAGGACGCGGAGACCGGCGAGGTGCGCATGGTAGCGTGGGCGAACCGAGAAGCGGTTCGAAAGACGCTCGACACGCGCAAGGGCCATTTCTTCAGTCGCTCGAGAGGCGCGCTCTGGCTCAAGGGTGAGACGAGCGGCAACACGCTTGGAGTTCAAAGCGTATGGGCCGACTGCGATGGAGATACGCTGCTCTATCTGGTCGATCCGGCGGGCCCCTCCTGTCACACCGGAGCCGAGACCTGCTTCTTTCGCCGCCTCGAGGCGGACGGAACGCTCGTTGACGCCCCGAGCGAGGCCGCTCCCACACTGCTTCGCCTCGAGCGTACCCTGGAGGCTCGCAGAACGGCCGAGGCTGGCAAGAGCTACACCAAGACGCTCCTCGACGAGGGCGCTGCGAAAATCGACGAGAAGCTTCGCGAGGAGGCCTCCGAGCTAGGCCAAGCGCTGATCGACGAAACCGATGCACGAGTCGCCTCGGAATCCGCGGACCTCGCTTATCACATGCTCGTTGGCCTCATCCTCAGGAAAGTCTCGCTGCGCGAGGTGCTCGAGGTCCTTTCGAATCGATTCGGCACTTCAGGGCACGAGGAAAAAGCCTCCCGCTAACGCTCAGTTCAGAATCTTGTCGATGTCGCGCTCGACCGTCTCTTCGCGGACGCGTCGCGCAAGCGCGAGTTCGGTGATGAGAAGCTTCCGCGCCTGTTCCATGAGCTTCTTCTCGCCGTAGCTGAGCTCGCCCTTGTCGGAGCGGACCTTCGCGAGGTCCCGTAGCACTTTGGCTACCTTGATCGGCGAGCCGCTTTTGAGCATCTCCGTGTACTCGCGGTATCGCCGATTCCATGGCTGTGAGGTCACCGCCATCTCATCCTTGCGGAGCTCCTCGAGGACCGACTTGGCGGCCCGCCGAGACATCACCTGGCGCAGCCCGACCCGGTCGACCGCGTTGGTGGCGACGCGGATGGTCCCCGCTTTGCCGTTGACGAGTTTGAGGATGTAGAAGTCGATCTTGTCGGAGCCGATCAATCGCTCCTCGATCTGGGTAATTTCGGCCACCCCGTGCGCTGGGTGGACCGCTTTGTCACCTACGCTGAAGCTCATCAGGGTAGTCTCCTTCGGGTCAAAAACGACGAAAACCCGCACCGGAAGCTCGGGGCGGGAGTCCATTGTCGAACGGGCGTGCAATTCACTGCATGCACCCCTTATCTATAGCAAAATCAGCGGCTCCAGTCAATGGTTGCCTGGCGCTAAAACCCTGTGATTTCAGAGTGTTGGATTCGTTCAGGGGCGGATTTAGTGGTTGACAAATCCGCGTTGCAGGAGGCCGCTCGCGCGCTCAGTTGGGGCGAGCGCGCTTCGAGGACCCGCCCTTGGAGGCCGCCGGCTTCGGATCGGCGGGTGCGCCCGATGCCTCCGCAGCCCCCTCGTCCGCCGCGTCAGGCTTGGCGAGGCCGTGGTTCTGAAGAAGCTTCAGCTCGACTGCAGAGAGAATGTCCGGGTGCTCCTCGAGGAAGTTGCGAGCGTTATCGCGACCTTGCCCGACGCGCTCTTCCGCGTAGCTGTACCAGGCACCCGACTTCTGAATGATGCCCGCCTCGACGCCGAGGTCGAGGACATCGCCCGTGCGACTGATCCCCTTACCGAAGAGGATATCGAACTCACACATCCGAAACGGCGGGGCGAGCTTGTTTTTCACCACCTTGACCCGACAGCGATTTCCGACGGCCGAATCCCCGACTTTGATCGTGCCGATGCGGCGGATATCGAGGCGCTGCGACGCGTAGAACTTGAGGGCGTTCCCGCCGCTGGTGGTCTCCGGACTGCCGAACATCACGCCGATCTTCATGCGGATTTGGTTGATGAAGAAGAGCGTGGTGTTGCTCTTTTGAACGGTCCCGGTGAGCTTGCGGAGCGCCTGACTCATGAGGCGCGCCTGCAGACCGACGTGGCTGTCCCCCATCTCGCCTTCGATTTCCGCGCGCGGCACCAAAGCGGCTACCGAATCGATGACGATGATGTCGACGGCGCCGGAGCGAACCAGGGTGTCCGCGATTTCGAGCGCCTGCTCCCCGTGATCGGGCTGGCTGACGAGAAGCTCGTCGACGTTGACACCGAGTTTTCGCGCGTAGTTCGGGTCGAGTGCGTGCTCGGCGTCGATGAAGGCCGCGATGCCGCCCTTTTTCTGGCACTCGGCGATCGCGTGGAGGGTCAGCGTGGTCTTGCCGCTCGACTCCGGTCCATAGATCTCGACGATGCGACCCCGCGGATAGCCCCCGATCCCGAGTGCCAGATCGAGCGAGATCGCTCCGCTCGAGATGACGGGCACTTCGATCTTTGCCGCGGCGTCGCCGAGGCGCATGATGGAGCCTTTTCCGTAGGCTTTCTCGATAGTTCCGAGAGCGAGATGGAGGGCTTTGTCGCGGTTGGAGTCGGCCATGCTGCGGATTCCTTTGGGGATGAATTACCTGAACATCCGTCTAGTCGGGTTTGATGGGGGAGTCAAGTTTGGGGCGGCGGACCCTGCGGCCCATCGCTCGAACAACCCCGTCACCCCTCTAGAGCCTGACCTTACCGCGCCCAGTGCGTTCGGAGAAGGCCTAGCGCTCGCCGAGGTCCAAGTCGCGTCCAAGCACCGACCGCCGAACGAGCTCGAGCGCGATGTACGCCGAGAGCGTTTGGACGCGCGCCCGCTCCCAGGGAAGCTTCCGATGGCGCGTCACGGTGGGCTCGCCCGCGCGCGCGACACCGAACCAAACCGTACCGACCGGTTTGTCCTCGGTTCCACCGCCCGGACCTGCGATTCCGGTGATCGAGACCGCAATGTCCGCACCGGCGACGCGCAGCGCCCCTTCCGCCATGGCCGCCGCGGTCTCCGAGCTCACGGCGCCGTGGGCGCGAAGCACCTCTTCGTTGACGCCGAGGACACGCTCCTTCGCGAGATTGGAATAGACCACCGCGTCGAGCAGCAGGTAATCCGACGCACCCGGAATCCGGGTGAGCATCTCCCCAACCTGCCCGCCCGTACACGACTCCGCGACGGCAAGCGTCTTCCCTTTGTCACGAAGCGCTGAGCCGACGACCTCGGCAAACGAGTCCGAGCGCCCTCCGAACACCGCATGGCCCAAGATCTCGCGAGCCTCCGCGGCGATCGCCTCCGCCTGCTCTTCCGCGGCCTGGGACGATTCCGCCCGAACATGCACCTTCACCTCGATCTCGGGAAAGTGCGCCCGATAGCCGAGTGTGAGCCCCTCGTGATCCTTCTCGAGGTGTCGAAGCGCCTGGGCAACCCCGGACTCGGTCATTCCGAAGGTTCGGATGTGCACCTGATGCGTGCGCCGCTCGGCGAGAGGAGCGATCTCGGCGAGGATCGAATCGTGGAAGATGTGCTTCATCTCCCGGGGAACCCCCGGCACGAAGAACAGCCGTGCACGCCCAAGCGTCATCGCGAAGCCGGGCGCAGTCCCCATCATGTTCGGGAGCACGTCGGCGCCCTCCGGGAAGTCGCCCTGCTTGGCATTCGAGTCGGGCATCACCCGTCCGAACGCCTGGAACTTCTGTCGAATGCCCTCCACGACGCTCTCGTCCCGAACCAGCCCGACCCCAGCGGCGCGTGCGGCAGCCTCCGTCGTGAGGTCGTCCGAAGTCGGTCCTAGCCCGCCCGTCGCGATGACGATGCGATGGTTCTCCGAAAACCGCCGGATGACCGTCACGATACGCTCGAGGTCGTCGTCGACGGTCGCCTGCTCGGTGACCTCGAACCCCAGCGTCGTGAGCTCCTCGCCCAACCACGTGGCGTTCGTATTCACGAGCTCACCGCGTGTGAGCTCTGTTCCGATCGATAGAACGGCGGCGGTCATCGGGGTCGGGGAGTGTCGCAAACCCAAGCGACCCGTCAACCCGCTTTGCCGCTTGAAGCGGATGTGGTAGCGCCCCATGGAATCGAAGACGCCGCGTGCGTGTTGTCAGGAGTCAGATGAGACCGGTCTTAGTGGGAATCGCATTCGCAACGCTCGTCGCTGCCCTCGTTTCGTTCGAGGCCAGCGGGGAGGCTGCCAACGAACCAGGCGCAAGCGCCCTATCGAACATGCAGGTCATCCGAGGGGCGTTGAACAACGGCCTCCGCGTGGTGATGAATCCGGACAACACCGTCCCAACGGTGGCGGTCTCGGTCTACTACGACGTAGGGTCTAGGAACGAGGTGAAGGGCCGTTCCGGCTTCGCGCACCTCTTCGAGCACATGATGTTCCAGGGGTCGGCCAACGTCGGTAAAGGCGAACACTTCGGTCTGATCATCAATCGCGGTGGCAGCGCGAACGGTACCACCAGCAACGACCGCACCAACTACTTCGAAACGCTTCCCTCCAACGAGCTGGCGCTCGGGCTCTGGCTCGAAGCCGACCGAATGCGTTCCCTCGCGATCACACAGGCCAACTTCGAAAACCAACGCCAGACCGTGATGGAGGAGCGGCGCCAGCGGATCGACAATCAGCCGTACATCCCAAGCATGCTGCGTATCAACGAGCTCGCGTACGGAGACTACTTTCCGTATGCCCACTCGACGATCGGCGACATGCAGGACCTCGTCGATGCGCCGCTCGAGGCGGTTCAGGAGTTCTTCGACACCCATTACGCGCCCAACAACGCGGTGCTGAGCATCAGCGGCGATTTCGACCCTGACGAGGCGATGGCGCTGGTGAGGGAGTACTTCGGCGACATCCCGATGCGAGACTCCGCTCCGTTCGAGCCTCCGCCTTTCGAGGCGCCGGTCGGCGAACAGCGAGAGACGATGTACGACGCGAACGCCACGCTGCCAGCGTTCCACCTCGCGTACCACATCCCCCCGAGCCGCACTCCCGACCACTACGCGCTCGAGATGCTTGCGCTGATCCTCGGTGACGGCGAGTCGAGCCGCCTCTATCAGCTTCTCGTGAAACGGGACGAGATCTGCCAGGAGGTCGCGGTTGCCACCGACGACAGGCGGGGTCCGGACCTCTTCAGCGTGTGGGCGGTCATGGCGAGCGGCCGCTCGGTCGACAAAGCGCAGGACGCCGTCTTCGCAGAGCTCGACTCGATCGCCAAGAAGGGCGTGACCGAACGCGAGCTGCAAAAGGCCAAAAACCGCATGAGCGCCGCGTTCGTCTTCGGTCTCCAGTCGAACATGCAGCGCTCCCAGCACCTCGCCGAGTTCGAGCTCTACTGGGGCGACGCAAATCTCCTGAAGCTCGAGCTCGACCACTACCTCGCGGTGACCGTCGACGACATCAAGCGCGTCGCAGGAACGTACTTCGCCGCGGCAAACCGAACCGTCCTCGACGTGATGCCAGGCGAGGCGCCCGCACAAAAGACCGAGCAGGAGGCGAAATAATGAAGTCGCGACTCTCTCTCGCCGCCGTGCTGCTCGTCGGCCTCGCCGGCGCCTGCTCGAAGGAAGCTCCTCCACCCAAGACGGCGGCTACGACGGGAGCGAAAGCCGAGCCGAAGCTCGAGCCCCCTCCTGCTCCGTCCGCCCCGAAGGCGCTGGTTCTTCCCACCGTGGGGATCGCGGAGCTCGATAACGGTCTTCAGGTGAACACGATCGTCACCGACCAGCTCCCCGTGATTTACGCGACGCTCGTCGTCCGGAGCGGAGCCGAGTCCGACCCGGAGACGCTCCCGGGGCTATCGGGCATCGTCGCGCAGATGCTCAAGGAAGGTACGACGAAGCGCAAGGCCGCCGAAATCGCCGAGGAGATCGAGTTCCTCGGAGCCGACCTCTGGGCGAGCTCCGACGAAGAGAACACCTACATCGGAGTGCGCGCCCTCGCGGAGCACTTCGACGTGGCGATGTCCATCCTCGCCGAGGTCGCGGGCCAGCCCGCGTTCAACAACGCCGAGCTCGCCAAGCTGAAGCGCCGAGAGCTCGATCGGCTTGCCTTGTCCGAACGTGAGCCTCGCTACATCGCTCGCCGTCAGTTCTACCGCTCGCTCTACGGGGACCACCCCTACGGCACGGTCGATACGACGCCGCAGGCGGTCAAGCGGGTGCGTCGACAAGACCTCGTCCAATGGCACCGGAAGAACTTCGTCGGCAAGAACGCGTTCTTGGTGGTCGCGGGTGAAATCGACCCGGAGACAGTGAACGCGGTCGCAGGGCGCACGCTTGGCTCGCTCAAGCCCGGCCAACGCGCGGTCCCCCAGTACACGGATCCTCCGCGTCCAAAGGATCGAAATATCCTCGTGGTCGACCGACCCGGCTCCGTTCAGTCCGTGATCTACATGGGCAACCTCGCCATCCGGCGGGCGAATCGCGAGTGGATTCCACTCATCGTCGCGAACCAGGTGCTTGGCGGCTCCGCCGCGTCGCGACTGTTCATGGACCTCCGCGAGAAGCGCAGCCTCACCTACGGCGCCTACAGCGCAATCGCCGAGCGCGTCGACATCGGGCCGTTCGTCGCCTACTCGTCGGTTCGAACCGAGGTCACCCCCGAGGCCATCGGCGCGTTCTTCGACCACCTCGAGCTGATCAATCGCGAGCCCCCGAGCGAGGAAGAATTGGTCAATGCGCGTCGCTACCTGAGCGACTCGTTTCCACTTCAGGTGGACACGCCCGGCAAGCTCGCCGATTTGGTGATGGAGCTTCGGACCTACGGTCTTCCAGACGACTACTGGACGAATTACAGGAACTACATCCGCCAGACGAGCGCCTCCGAAGCGCAATACGTCGCTCGAACGTACATTCGACCGGCAGAAGCATTGGTCGTGATTGTGGGCCAGGCCGCAGATTTTGCCCCGGCGCTTGCCAAGTACGGACCGGTCACGGTCGTGTCACCGGACGGCGAGATCAAGGCCCAGTTCCCCGACGAGCGAACCGGGCCTACGGGTGCACAGCGAGGGCCCATCCAGTAAAGTCGAAACATGTGCGGAATCGTCGGCTACGTCGGTAGCGAGGAAGCTGCTCCGATCTTGGTCGATGGTCTCCGGCGTCTCGAGTACCGGGGCTACGACTCGGCCGGAGTGGCGGTTCACGAAGAAGGCGGCATCGAGATCGTTCGAGCCGTTGGCAAGCTCCGAAACCTCGAGACGGCGCTTCACGATCGGAAGCTCGCGGGGAACGTCGGCATCGGCCACACGCGGTGGGCGACACACGGGCGACCCTCCGAGGTCAACGCCCATCCGCACGTCGCCGGCCCCATCGCGGTCGTCCACAACGGCATCATCGAAAACCACCTTCAGCTCCGGTCGGAGCTCGAAGCGGACGGCGTCGCGATCGTGAGCGACACGGACACCGAAATCGTCTCCCACCTCATCCATCAGGAAACCGAGGGCGGGCACGATCTGCTCTCCGCCATTCGACGCGCGCTCGCACGCGTCGAAGGCGCCTACGCGATCGCCGTGCTTTCCGAAACCGAAGCCGATCGAATCATCGTCGCCAAGAACTCTTCGCCGCTGGTGCTGGGGGTGGCCGACGGCGCCAGCTACTGCGCAAGCGACATTCCGGCACTACTCCCGTACACCAACGAGATGTTGTTTCTCGAGGACGGTGAGATTGCGGTCCTCGACTCGGCCGGATTCGAGATCACGACGCTTGCGGGCGACCCCGTGACGCGCAGCGCGCAGACGATCTCGTGGTCTCCAGTGATGGCCGAGAAGGCAGGCTTCAAACACTTCATGCTCAAAGAGATCTTCGAGCAGCCACGTGCGCTCGAGGACACGCTGCGCGGGCGCCTCGACCGCGAGCACGCGGACGTCGTCACCGCCGAGATTGGGCTTACCGAACAGGACGCGGCGGACACGAAGCGAGTCATCCTGCTCGCGTGCGGAACGAGCCACCACGCGACCATCGCGGGACGCTACTGGATCGAAGAGCTCGCGGGCGTGCCCGCGATCACAGAGCTTGCCAGCGAGTTTCGTGGCCGCGACGCGGTCGTCGGCGAGGGTGACCTCGTCATCGCGGTGAGCCAGTCCGGCGAAACCATCGACACCCTGATGGCCGCCAAGGAGGCCAAGCAGGCCGGAGCCAAAGTGCTCGCGATCGCGAACGTGATTGGGAGCGCGATTCCACGAATGGCCGACGCGAGCTTCTACACGCACGCGGGTCCGGAAATCGGCGTCGCGTCGACGAAGTGCTTCATGGCGCAGCTTGCCAACCTGTTCATGTTCAGCCTTTGGCTCGCACGCCGCCGCGGCACGTTGAACGAAGGAGAGGCGGGCGAGCTCATCGAAGGCCTGGCTCGGGTTCCGCACCTCATCGACGAGCGCCTCGAGAGCAGCCACAAGGCGATCGCCGACCTGGCGACGAAGTACTCCGCCGCACAGGACGTGCTGTTCCTCGGTCGCGGCCTCAGCTTTCCCATGGCGCTCGAAGGCGCGCTCAAGCTGAAGGAGATCTCCTATGTGCACGCCGAAGGCTATGCCGCCGGCGAGATGAAGCACGGGCCCATCGCCCTGCTCGATACCGACGTACCGGTCATCGTGCTCGCGCCCCAGGACCGTCACTACGAACGAGTCTGCAGCAATCTCCAGGAGGCACGCGCTCGCGACGCCCAGATCATCGGCATCACCACGGACGGCGACGGTCAGGCGCAAAGCCTATGCCACGACTTCGTCGAGGTCGCTCCCACGCTCGAGGCGCTCACCCCGTTCCTCACGGTCGTCCCGCTTCAGCTCTACGCCTACTGCGTTGCGGACCACAAGGGCACCGACGTCGACCAGCCTCGAAATCTTGCGAAGACCGTCACGGTCGAGTGACACAACGCTCGTCGCTCAGGGAGTGACTCGCTCCGTACCCTTGGGCGGCCGGTAGTCGAACCGCTTGTCGGGCACGTCCCGGTTGAACTTGAACTTCGAGAAGTCGAAACGGTTTCGGTTGCCCGCGGCGTCGATGATCAAGACCCGCTGCACGATACCCGCACGCTTCCCGTCGGTGGAGAGCGTTCGCACGTAAAAGACGAGTTGTTCGTAGTTCGGGGTCGGCTTTCGCGGAATGAGCTGCAGCACATGCCCGTCCTCGAACGAAGCGTTGTCGTGATCGAGCAGCCGCACCTCGAAGTCTTTTTCGAGGTCGCCCTGCCCTGTGAGAAACGAAAACGCGGATGGGAGCTGGTCCTGATCGAGCTTGCGCTCGATCAGCTGTCCGCGCTTTTCGCCTTCTTCGGGGGGCTGGTAGATCAAGAGCTTCTTTCCGTCGCTCACGAACACCTGTCCGTTCGGCTCGGCGTAGTCCCAACGCATCTTGCCCGGTGTCTTGAACACCACGGCTCCCCGTGCGCGATCGTAGCGATCGTAGAGTCGGGTGTATCGAGTCTGCTCGAAATGGGCTTGGAGCGTTTTTGTTTGATCGTAAAACGTTTGGACGAGCGTCACGATCGCGCGCGCATCAAGCGGCTCCGCAGTTTGTGCACGACTCGCGTGCGTGAACAAAACCACCGTAAAAGCCAGGGCGATCGCCCTCCATCGCCACTGCATCACCACCCTACAAACGCTCCCGAGGGCGTAGTATTCACCCCGCAAGCGGGTACACAAGCCGACTCCACTTCGCCCCAAGGTGGGGATTGATCATTCGAGCTCACACCCTTATTCTGTAAGTGCGACGCTTCACGCGTCCCGCGTTAGCTTGGCTTTCGAACCCCGTCCACCCTTGGGAGGTGTCAATGACCAAGCAGCATGCTCGAGCCATTCCACTGGAGCGAACCCGCTCCCATCTCGAAAAGAAGCACGCGGAGCTAGCCGCGCGAGTCGCAGCGCTCGACAGTCGGCTCAGCCTCACCCCTACGGAAGAGCTCGAGCTGCATCAGCTCAAAAAAGAAAAGCTTTGGGCGAAGGACGCCCTTCAATCGTGCGGTTAGCCGTCAGCTAGCCGCCAAATCCGCACTTCTCCTTCATCTCCTCGCAAGTCCCCGTGACGGCTCACTTCCTCCGTGGTGAGCCGTCTTTTTTCATGCGCTCGGGTACCAAACCCGGGGCGAGGCGCGTTGGTTAAACAAAACGGGCCACCCAAAGGTGACCCATTTCGACCGAAGGAATCGATCTACACTGAACTAAGCTAGGAAAATAAGTTAAGCTGGAGTTACAAGCAGTTAGTGAGTTAAGGACGACCCATCGCCACGCGGATGCCGGGCAAGCTGGAAAGTGCGCGGCGTGGGTCTTAAGCAAGTGCCCCCGATTCAATGCAATCGGGGTGCCAACTACAAGCCCGCCGAAACAGGGCTGTTTTCCAGGCTACAGGCCTATCGGTAGGACATTTCTGTCATACGTCCGCACGGCATGTCGTGGTCGGCTCCAATCCCCGGGCGGACGCCGGCGACGTTCAAGATACCTACATAAACCTACCCGGGCGAGTTGAAAGCTCGGTCGAGTCACGCGTATGATCGGAGCACCGGGCGAGCCGGGTTCAATGCCGACGTGCAACACGTGTAATGCGAAGGTCGTGAGGACGGACGCTTTTTGCGGTGCCTGCGGGGAGCCCGTGCCGGGCGCCAAGCCCGTCGTGCCGATCCGTGCGTCGTCCCCGGCAAACCTGACGGCCGAGCGCGAGCACGTGAGCGGCGCCTTTTCGCCGCCCGCCCCCACGGGGAACGCGGCGCAGGCGGCCGTCATCGTCGCGATTTCGGACCCCGAGCCACCGGACTCAGAGATCCGCGAACCCAATGAGACCGCGGTGCGCGAGCGCGAACGGAGCGAACCGGCGCCCGTCGTCCCGCTTCAGCGGCGCAAGGACGAGAGCACGTCGATCGAGCAGCCCGCGGCGCCTGAGGAGCCCCTGCCCCTCGTCGGCACGATGGGTCGCGAGGCCGAGGCTCCGGCGGCCGAGACTCCAGCGGCGGAGACTCCAGCGGCGGAGACTCCGGCGCCGGAGCGCGGCGACACGAGCCTGCCGAACATTCCAGTTCGACCCGCAGCGCCTCCAATCTTGGCCTCGGACTTGCTCCGGGAGCAGATGCGTCCGTCGAGCCCGGGGGAGACGGAGCTCCGAATCGGTACGCTGGCGCTCTGTGCCATCGCAGGCGGGGTCGCTGTTTGGGCGGGTGGGACCCATCCGCTGACCTTGGTGTCGCTCGCTCTTTGTTTGTGCATGGCGATTCTCGCCGCCACGCCGATGTCGTATCGAGTTCGAGCCATCGGGCTCGTGCTCCTCGGCAGCGCGGCCACCGGCGTCTCGCTCTGGCAGCAAGAGCTCTCCGGAATTGCTCCGGAAGGCGCGATTCTCGCGATCGCAACCATCCTCTTGAGCGGCGGCCTTTTGTTCCGCGCGTACTACCGAGGAGCGATGTGGTCCCGCGCGGCCGTCGCCGTCGGCGTCGCGGCTCTCGTCGCGTGGTTCATCGTATCCGGCGGTCACCAGAGCCTGGTCGCGCTCGAGGCAGCCTGGCACTCCTGGGCGCCCGCGATCACGCAGATGGCGCTCGGCCTGCTGGCCCTTCTCTCGCTGATGGCCTTCATGGACAGCAGCACGCGCGGGGGCACCCACGTATGGGCTGCTGCTCTCCTATTCTTCTACGCGGTCCACATTGGACTGCTCATCGGAACGCAGCGCTGGCCGCTCGCACCCGGCGAAACGATGATTGAAGGCAGCACCATCGCCGCGCTTCTCGCAGGCGCGGTCGGCACCATCGTCGCCGGCGTGGCGCTCGCCCAAGTATTCGTGGTCCTCTACCAGAAGAAGACGTCTAGACGACGCTCCACCTAGGGGACCTTCCGCGGCCACGACGCAAGCAGGACGACGGCACACACGCGACCCCGGTCGTCTTTGGCTTCGCCGAAACCCGCATCGGTGAACCGCGGGTCGGTGACCGTCATGCGGTGGCTGGGGCTGTCCTCGATGGCGTGAAGCGCCTCGCGCATCGTCTTGGCCCTTGCGACCGCCTCGCCGACCACTCGGGCTTCGATCCCGCGTGCGAGAAGTCGAGCCTCCGGGTCGCCGTTCGGATCGAGCTCGTGCCCGAGTTTGCCCGAATCACATACGTTCTGCGCATGACTCGTCGCCTCGCGCGACAGCAGGCGGTTGTGGCGAACCGTCCGAGCCCCGCTCGCACGGCGAAGCTGAAGGAGCCATGCCTCGGGGTTTTGATTGCCACCCTGGACGGGGGCCGCCTGCGGGATCGTGCCGATCCATCGCTCCGCAACGGGACGCGGACCGCTTGGCCCGGTCGCAACGAGCTGAACGAATAGCGGCCGAGGCCACTCGTTCGGAAGTGAGATGTCCGAACCGTACGCTTCGCCGTCGACCGCGATTCGTCGCGAGCCCCCCGCCGAGTCGCGGACCATCAGGTAGGGGTCTCGAAAATCGGGGACGACCTCGGCGTGCAGTGAGTTCTTGCCGATCATCTTGATCATGCCTGCCTGGACCGCAGCGACGAGCACCACGCGTTCGCCCGACTGCGCGCGCCCGCAGATCAGCGGCCCGTCGGTGGTCTCGATCAGGTCCTCGACCCACGCTTTGAAGCTCGCGACTTCGCCGGTCACGCCAAACTTCGCATACACGGGATTCGCGTCGACGCCCTGCTCTCGTGCGACCCGAACGAGCTCCGACGACGGCGGAACGCTCTGCTGGTCCGCGAGTACCTTCGCGACCTTCTCGAGCTTCTTGCTCCTTACGCAGAGCTTCTTCGGCTTCTCCGGCTCGGCCGCCGGAGCGGGGGGCGAGTCGCCCGAGTTCTTGTCTGCGCCGGCGCTCGCTTGGAATACCAAGAGCGTGGCGATGAGGAAGAGTATGTTGCGCAGCATCGGTTCGGGTCACGTCCGGTAATCGGCGTTGATCCGAACGTACTCGTGACCGAGGTCGCAGGTCCAATAATGACCAACGCCTCGGCCCCTCCCTACGCGGACGGTAATCGCGTACTCCGGCTGCTTCATCGTCGCTGCCGCCTGTGCCTCGCGTTTGGCGTTCATGATCGGACGTCCCTCTTCGAAGATTCGTACGCGTCCGATTCGCATCGAAACGTGATCAGGGTTGAAACGTGCGCCCGAGCGGCCGGCGGCGGCTAGGATTCGTCCCCAGTTGGGATCGCAGCCGTGGAGCGCCGTCTTCACCAGCTGTGAAAGCCCGATGGTACGAGCGATGGCAACCGCATCCGTATTGCTTCGTGCACCTTCGACGCTCACCCGAACGAGATGCTCGGCGCCCTCGCCGTCGGCCACGATCATCTTGGCGAGCGCCTCGAGCACCTCGACGAGCGCTGCCTGAAAGCGGCGCCCCGACGCGCTCTTCTCCGCAAGCTGCTGGGCTCCTGCTGCGCCCGACGCGAGCGCGTAAATCGAGTCGTTGGTGCTCGTGTCACCGTCGACGGTCGCGCGGTTGAAGGTCTCGTCCGACGCTTTCACGAGAAGCCGCCTGAGGATCCGGTGCGGAACGGTTGCATCGGTCGTCACGAATGCGAGCGTGGTCGCCATGTTGGGGTGAATCATCCCTGCGCCTTTCGCGATGCCAAGTACGGAACACGCGGTGCGGCCAACCCGAACCTCGGCCTTGGCAACTTTGGGTCCGCGGTCCGTCGTCATGATCGCGCGTGCGAAGCGATCGGCTCCATCTTCTGCAAGGTCGTCCACCAGATTCGGAATTGCCCGCTGCATTGGACTCACCGGAAGCGGTACGCCGATGACGCCGGTCGACGCAGGGAGTACGAGGCCTCGACGAATCCGAAGTGCTTTCGCGGTGTCCCCCGAGAGCGTCAACGCCGCGTCGCGGCCCGCAGAGCCCGTGCATGCGTTCGCATTGCCACTGTTGACGAGCACCGCCTGACTCGTTCCCCCGCGAAGTCTGCGCGCGCTCAGCTCCACCGGAGCCGCGCGAACGAGGTTCCGAGTGAACACGCCGGCCGAATCCACCTGCGTCTCCGCTGCAATGAGACCCATGTCGAGCGCCCCGTCTGACTTGATGCCTGCGTGCACGCCCGCGAAGCGAAACCCCTTCACGCGATCGCTCATGGCGAGCCTCTTATCAGATGCGCGTTACTGCGGCGAGGCTGCGGCCTGGTCTTCGCGGTAGTGGCAGTTCTTGTACTTCTTGCCGCTCCCGCAGTAGCAGGGGTCGTTTCGCCCGAGCTTGGGTCGCTCTCGCTTGACCGTTGCAGCCTGAGGGGCCGCTTCCGGAGGTGGCGCCGCCGCGGGCGCCCCCGCACCTGCTCGCCGTCCACGCGCTGCTGCCGCCCGCCTCTGTCGTCGACTGAGCCCCTGCTGCGGTTGCTGAGCGCCGGAATCTCCGGCCCCTTCGCCCGGATGCATCGAGCGCATCTGGCGCTGGCGCTTCTCCGCGGCCTGGCGGCGCTGCTCCTCGAGGCGCTGAAGGTCCTCTTCGCGCGCGCGCTCCACGGTGAACATCGAGAGTGTCACCGACGACTTCACGCTCTGCACCATCTCGAGGTACATGTCGAAGCCCTCACGCTTGTATTCCTTCTTCGGATCCCGTTGGCCGTAGCCACGTAGGCCGATGCCATCCCGAAGGTGGTCCATCGCCTGGAGATGGTCCATCCACTGCTTGTCGATCTCCTGGAGATAGAGGTCGCGGAAGAGACGAAGGAAGTTCTCCGCGCCGAAATCGTTTTCCTTCCGAACGAGTACAGCCTCGGCGTCGGCATAAAGCTTTGTGAGCAGCTCTTGGCGATCGGTAATGTCCCGAATGCCGCTTGCGTCGATCGAAAACTGCTCCTTGTACGCGCTCTCGAGTCCCTCGAGGTCCCAGTCCTCGTAGTGCTTGCCCGGGGGGCAGGCATGGTCAGTCATCGTGACGATGATCTCGTCGACGAGGTCGAGGAGCCGCTCTTTTTGCTCGGAGAGCGACATGCCGACCGCTTCCTTCAGCGCGTTGAACGCGCCAACTGGGTCTTTGCGATAGGCGTTGAGTGGCACGACGCAGCCGAACCACTGATAGATGTCCTTTTCGAGCGACTCCACCCGGACGTCGGTCAGTGAAGTCAGGTCGGACTCGAGCGCGCGCTTCCGGAACGCCGGCGCCTCCTCTTGAGTCAGCCCCTCGTCAGGCAGCGGATACGCGTGGAACTTCACGATGTTCTCGAGCACCCCCGACACGCGTGCGAGAAGCTCGTCGTCTACCTCGTCGACGAACGGCTGGGGCTCGACTCCTGCCTTGCGCTCCTCATCGGTTGGAACGCTGCGGTACTCGCCTCGGAGCACCTGCTTGCGGAGCGCGTACATGCTCTTGCGCTGCTGGTTCATGACGTCGTCGTACTCGAGGAGATGCTTTCGAATGTCGAAGTTTCGTTCTTCGACCTTCTTCTGTGCATTCTCGACGGCGCGCGTGACGAGTCGGTGCTCGATCGGCACGTCCTCTTCCATGCCGAGGCGATCCATCATGGTCTGAACTCGTTCGCCTGCGAAGATCCGCATGAGGTCGTCTTCGAGGGAGAGGAAGAATCGCGACGCTCCGGGATCGCCCTGACGGCCCGAACGACCACGCAGCTGATTGTCGATGCGGCGCGACTCGTGACGCTCGGTTCCGATGATGCGAAGCCCGCCTGCAGCTTTGACAGCCTTCGCGTCCTCTTTGCACTTCGCGATGAAGTGGTCGGTCGCTTTCTCGACGGCGGCCTGGTGAAGCTCGGGGTTCGCGAGCGTCTCTTCGGAAGCGGTTTCGAGGACCTCGAGCTTCGCCAGCATCTCGGGGTTGCCACCGAGAACGATGTCCGTGCCTCGACCCGCCATGTTGGTGGCGACCGTGACCGCGCCGGGCGTACCCGCCTGCGCAACGACGTACGCCTCCCGCTCGTGCTGCTTCGCGTTCAATACGTTGTGCGGAATGTTGCGGCGGTTGAGGAAGTGCGCGACGGCGTCCGACTTTTCGACGCTCGTCGTGCCGACGAGCACGGGCTGCCCGGCCTTGTGCGACTCCTCGATCTCCTGACAGATCGCTTTGAACTTTTCGCGCTCGGTCTTGTAGATCAGGTCTTCGGTGTCGAGACGCGCGATCGGCTTGTTCGTCGGGATCACCACGACGTCGAGCTCGTAGATGTTGTGGAACTCAGTTGCCTCGGTATCCGCCGTGCCCGTCATTCCGGAGAGCTTGCGGTAGAGTCGGAACAGATTCTGGAACGAAATCGTCGCAAGCGTGAGGTTCTCGCTCTGGATCGGGACGCGCTCCTTGGCTTCGACCGCCTGATGCAGGCCATCCGACCAGCGACGCCCGGGGAGAACGCGGCCGGTGAACTCGTCGATGATCATCACCTTGCCATCCTCGCTGACCATGTAGTGCTGGTCGCGGTGGTAGAGCGCGTGAGCCCGTAGGCACTGCTGCAAGATGTGGAGTGTTTCGAGGTTGACCGGATCGTAGAGGTTGTCGCCCGAACCGCCGAGGAGGCCGCGGCCGCCGAGAAGCTCCTGTGCGGTCTCCATTCCGTCTTCGGTCAGCGTGACGCTTCGATTCTTCTCGTCGAGGTCGTAGTGCTCCTCGAGGCGAAGGCGAGGAATGATCTCGTTGATCTGCTCGTACTTCTCGCTCGCCGTCTCCCCTGGGCCGCTGATGATCAGCGGGGTCCGTGCCTCGTCGATGAGAATGGAGTCGACCTCGTCGACGATCGCGTAGTTCAGATCTCGCTGGACGTAGTCGTAGATGCTGAACTTCATGTTGTCGCGCATGTAGTCGAAGCCGAACTCGTTGTTCTGGCCGTACGTGATGTCGCATGCGTAGGCGCGCTTCTTGAGCGCGTTCTGTTGACCCGGAACGACCACCCCGGTGGAGAGCCCGAGAAACCCGTAGAGCTTGCCCATCCACTCGGCGTCTCGAGTGGCGAGATAGTCGTTGACGGTGACGACGTGCACGCCCTTGCCTTCGAGACCGTTGAGGTAGCAAGGCAGCGTCGCGACGAGGGTCTTGCCCTCGCCGGTCTTCATCTCGGCGATTTTGCCCTGATGCAAGACGATGCCGCCGACGAGCTGCACGTCGTAGTGGCGCATGCCAAGCACGCGCTTGCCTGCCTCTCGCGCTACCGCGTACGCCGGGATGAGAAGGTCATCGAGCGGCGCGCCGTTGTCGAGCTGCTGCCGAAACTCTCCGGTCTTGGCCCGAAGCTGGGCGTCCGAGAGCTTCTGCATCTCCGGCTCCAGCGCGGAGATGGCGGACACCATGGGCTGCATGCGCTTCACTTCGCGCTGGTGCTTGGTGCCGAACACCTTCTTCAAGACCGAATCGAACACGGCTGCAATCTAGGTCGGCCGGGCGAACCGCGCAAACAAGAGTCAAAACCAACCCTTAGAGAGCGCGAGCACCGCGATCACGACGAAGACGAACAGCACGAACGCCCAAAGGCCACGACCCGACGCGGGCGGTGGCGTGCCCGTGGCGTCGCCGCTGGCGAGCGATTCGAGCACGCGGTTGGCTCGCTCCTGCGCGAGCACTTCGAGACGCCAAAGCACGAGACTCACGAAAACACCGACGAGCAGGATCAGTACGGCCGCACGAATGCGACGCGACTCCTGCACCTCGGCCGTCGATTCATCGACATCGATCCGTGCGCTCACTCCGTTGCCGAGCTCGACGACGTCGAACGAGGGGATCGCGAGGAGAGCGGCCACAGCGGCATCTGGGTCTCCCACGAACTCGCCACCGACGACCGACATCGCGAGCGGGTCGAGCCCTTCTTCATGCGCCATCGAAAGCACGAAGTCCGCGGCCATCGACGCCGCCGGTGCTTCATCCGGGATCACGACGAACGCGACCGCCCCGGTGTTTCCACTGAAGAGGTCGCGCCGCACCTGAAGACGCCAGACGCCTGGCGAGAAGCCGCGAATCCCGGGTTCTCTCGGCGATAGGGACAGCGCATCCACCCACCGATGCTCGTCGAAAACGTCGACGAGCACCGGCCCAGCATCTCCAAGCGACTGCCATTCGAGCTCGACGTCGTCGCCGCGGGTTTCCGCCGAGGCGGTCATGCCCCCCGGCACGAGGGGCAATCGAACGTTTCGCTCCGCGAGCACGCTTCCAGCGGCATCGACTGCGTGAATCGCGACGCGAGCTTCCGGGCCCGTGACGGTGACCGGGAACCGAGCGAAGCCGCCTTCTGTGCGGACCCGATCCGCGTCGATGCGCGCGCCCGTGAGCGGTCGCGCTTGCAAGAGGCCCTCCCAATCGCCCACCCATACGACGAGCGTGCAGGGAAGGTCCGGCGTGCATGCGCCTTCCTCGATACGTGGGTCGAGCACGGAAGGCGCCCGCTCTTTGTCGAGCCGCTGCAGCGGCTCGAGGGTGTATGCCTGGAATGCGTTGATCGTGCGCCCGGCTTCGAGCTTCGAGTCGATCGACTCCCTCACGTAGAGCGCGCGATCGACTTCAACTTCGCGACCGTCGATCTCGGCAAGAGCGACCAACGTGTACTTGCCGTCGAGGGCTGCGGGAACCTCGAGACGACCCTCTCGGCCCTCCACGCGCGAGCGTGCGAGCGTCGTCTCCGCGCGGACCTGTCCCGCGTCATCGCGGAGCTCGATGCGAACGCTCGGTGCCAGCACGGACACCCGACCGAGATCGTCTTCGTCGAGCTGCCACGAGCGGAGTCCAATCGTGTCACCGGGCCGCGCGACGACCGGAGCGCTCAAGCGCAGGTCGGGGATCGGCCTGGGCTTTCCCGACAGCCAAAGCACCGCGAGCACCACCGAAACGAACAGCGGGGATAGCCGAACCGCCCAATGAAACCGCTCGACGGAGTACGGCTCACTTTCAGCAGGGATGGACAAATTCGGGATGTTACCTTAGGAACGGTTGGGGTATAGAGCGCGAATGGGAGCGACCGCCGAACATGACGTCGAGCAGCTGCGAGCTCGCTTGAACGACTACATGTCGCGGCACGGGCTGCGTTCGACGGAACAGCGGCGGGTCGTGACCGAGCAGTTCTTCGCGAGCGACGGGCACCTCTCGATCGAGGATCTCCTCGAGATGGTGCGCGTCGAGGAACCGGGGATCGGCTACGCGACGGTCTATCGCACTCTGAAGCTTTTGAAGGACTGCGGCCTCGCCTTCGAGCGCCACTTCGGGGACGGCGTGTCCCGCTACGAGGTCGCCTGGGAAGACGAGCACCACGACCATCTCATCTGCATCGAGTGCCAGAAAATCGTCGAGTTCGAGGACGAGGGCATCGAACAGCTTCAGCACAAGGTCGCCGAGCGTCACGGCTTCGAGCTGGTCCGTCACAAGCTCGAGCTTTACGGGGTGTGCTCCGACTGCCGGACGCATTCGTAGCACCCGGCAGCCGAGGTTTCGGTCGTCGCCTCAGATCGTCGCGAACGCTTCGTCCGGCATGTCCACCGGGAGCGTATCGATCTGCATGAGGCGCTGTATGCGGGCGGGGATCGTCGCGAGCGAGTTGTTCGCGAAGAACTGCGCGGTGAACTTCTTACCCGTGTAGAACGCGTGGTCAGGGTGTGACTCCGAGGTGTCGGGAAGCTTGCGGAGCGCGATCGATGCCTGGTCGAGTAGGAGCCAACCCACGGCGAGGTCACTCATGATCGTGAGGAACTCTTCCGCGGCGAGCGGGATGTGCTCGATCTTGCCACCCTTGAACCAGCCGATGAGCTGCATCACCGAAGCGGCGACTGACTCGTGGGCCGCCTGGAGGTGCTCGATGCCGGCCTTGAGCTCCGGCGTTTCCTTGTTCTCGGTAATGAATGTCTGAATGTCGGTCAGGAACGCCTGGGTATTGGCGCCGCCCGCCTGACCGAGCTTGCGGCTGACCAGATCCATCGACTGAATGAAGTTCGTGCCCTCGTAGATCTGGAAGATCTTCGAGTCTCGACAGTACTGCTCCACCGGGTAGTCGCGGAGGTAGCCGTGCCCGCCGTGCACTTGAATCGCCTTCGCCGACACCTCGAACGCAGCGTCGGTGCCGTACGCCTTCACGAGCGGCGTGAGCAGGTCGATCTGGCCTTTGTGGTACGCCTCGGACGTGTCGTCCTTGCCACGGGTCGCGTTCAAGCGGTCGGCGTGGTTCGAGAGCTTCATCACGAGTGCGCGAACGCCTTCGACGCGAGCCTTCATCTCGAGAAGGTCGCGGCGAATGTTCGGATGCTGAAGAATCGGCACACGCGGCGCGTTGGCGTCCTTGAACGACTTCACGCTGGCGCCCTGCTTCCGCTCCCGGGCGTACTCGAGCGCGCTCATGTACGATGCGGCCGCCACGGCGAGTCCCTGGATGCCGACGCCGATGCGGGCGGCGTTCATCATGTGGAACATCTGGCGGATGCCCTGATGCTCGATGCCGCCAACGACCTCACCAAGGCAGTTGCCCTCGTCACCGAAGTTCATGACGCAGGTCGCCGAGCCATTGATACCCATCTTGTGCTCGATGGACGGAACTGTGACGTCGTTCGTCTCGCCGAGCGAACCGTCCTCGTTGATACGAACACGCGGCACGATGAAGAGCGAGAGACCCTTGGTTCCCTTCTCAGCGCCTTCGATGCGGGCAAGCACGAGATGGATCACGTTCTCCGAGAGATCGTTGTCGCCACCGCTGATGAAGATCTTCGTGCCCTGAACGCTGTAGGTACCGTCCTCGTTTCGGGTTGCGCCGCTCGAGGCCGCACCGACGTCCGACCCTGCGTGCGGCTCGGTGAGACACATCGTGCCCGACCACTCCCCGCTGAGCATCTTCGGTACGTACTTTTCCTTCTGCTCCTCGGTGCCGAACTCGAGGAGGAGCTCCGCGGCCGACTGCGTCAGGCCGGTGTACATCGTGAACGCGGTATTGGCGCCGCAGAACATCTCTTCGACGAACGAGCCGAGCATCACCGGCGCGTCCTGACCGCCCCAGCGCGACGGCGCCGAAATCGTGCGCCAACCGGACTCCCACACCTTGTCCCACGCGCCCTTGAAGCCATCGGGGGTGATCACACGGCCGTTCTCGAGCCGGCAGCCCTGGGCATCGCCGGACGAGTTGAGGGGACCGGTGACGTCGCAGACGAACCGGTAGACCTCGTCGAGCACCATGTCGCACTCTTCGGTACCCCATTCGGCGAACGGCTCTTTCCCGAGGAGAGAGGGCAGGTCGAACTGCTCGAAGAAAAGGAATCGGAAATCTCTCAGGTCCGCACGATAGCGGTTGATTGCTTGCGCCACGACAGCCTCCAATGGTCTGAACGGTCACCCTCTGACGCCCGCGGGATTACGCAGGCCGGCCCAGATGGATGCCTCTTGTAATGGAACGTGAGGGCAGCTCGTCTTTGCGTCAAGGCATCGGCCGACGCTTACCGTGTCTTATCGGTCACAAAAACGCCGATGCGGTCGATCGCTTTTCGCCCTTCCTCGAGCATGGGGGCGAATACGTGCCACGCGTGAATCATGTCGGGCCACACCTCGAGGGTGACGTCGACCCCCTCCGACCGGGCTCTTTCCGCGACGCGGAGGCTGTCATCGAGTAGGGATTCCGCGGCTCCGACCTGAACGAGCAGCGGTGGAAGACCGGCGAGCTCGGCGTGGACGGGCGACACGAGCGGGTTCCGGTGCTCGTCCCGAGGCGCGAAACGCTTCGCCATCGTTCGCACCCCGAGGCGGGTCACGAAATCGTAGTGGCTGTTGAATTGCATGGAGGTGCTGCGCGGGTCCAGGTCGAACCATCCCGAAATTAGGACGGCACCCGCCGGAAGAGGCAAACCCTCATCTCGAAGCGACACGAGCGTCGACAGCGTGAGCCCGGCGCCGGCCGACTCGCCCCCCATCACGATGTGCTCGGGGGCCATGCCCTCCCGCTCGAGCAGCCATCGATAGACGGCATGCGAATCCTCGAGCTGCGCCGGAAATGGGTGCTCCGGCGCGAGCCGGTAGTCGGCGGCAAGCACGCGAGTGCCGCTTGCGATACAGAGGCGCGCGAGAAAGTCCCGGTGAGAGTTGATCGAGCCCGTCGAATAGCCGCCGCCGTGAAAGTAGAGCACGACCCGCTCCGGATCGCTCTCAGGCTGCGAGAACCACTCGCAGGACACCCCGTCCGCCACCAGCGGCACCATGTCCACCTCGCGCATGGGCGCCGTCACCGGCCGCGCGGGATCGATCACACGACGTTGGAATTGAAGAGGCATCACTGCCGATAGGGTCGACGAACGGCGAAGGACTTCCGCCACGGTCTCGAGCTCGAGGCTCCACGTAGGACGCCGCGGACCCAACACGGCGCGGCGAGCGCGAATCACGGGTTTCAGCCCATCCATCATCACGCGAATGAAGTTCACGGCGGGGGTTGTATCACGCGCAGACCCCGCTTCGCACTCTGGAGGTGGCGCGCTGGGGACTTCGCCACTATTTCTGCGCCCATGCTCCTCGAGCGATATCTCGAAGCCATCGGCTCGGAGGCCATCCAGCGAGCCCTCGATCTCGACGGCCCCCGCCCCGCCCTCATTCGGGCGACGACGGACGCAAAGTTTGGCGACTTCCAGCTCAACGGAGCGATGAAGCTCGGCAAGGAGCTCGGGAAACCTCCACGCGAGTTGGCCGGACCCATCGCGGAGGTGCTCGCCGAAGTGGATGCCATCGACAAGGCAGAGGTCGCCGGGCCGGGCTTCGTCAATCTGCACCTGTCGGACGCGTGGATCGCGGAGCGATTGACCGAGGTGCTCATGGACGTGACCAGGGACGGCGTGCCCGAAGTCGAGCACTCAGAAAAGGTCATCGTAGACTTCTCGAGCCCAAACATCGCCAAGCAGATGCACGTAGGCCATCTCCGTTCGACGATCATCGGCGACGCGATTTCGAGGATCCTCGCGTTCGTTGGCCACGACGTGGTTCGCGACAATCACCTTGGCGACTGGGGCACCCAGTTCGGCCTGCTCATCGTTGGAATGCGCGAATGGGGCGACGAGCAGGCGCTCGTCGACGACCCGATCGGGGAGCTCGAGCGCGTGTACAAGCTCGCGTCGGAGCGCGCAGGCAACGAGGAGACCTTCGCCGACGCCGCGCGTGCCGAGCTCGTGAAGCTCCAAGACGGAGACCCGGAAAACCGCAGACTATGGGAGCACTTCGTCGAGGTCAGCCGAACCGCGCTCGACGCGGTCTACGACGAGCTCGACGTCACCTTCGACGAGTGGCTCGGCGAGAGCGCCTATCACGATGCGCTGCCCGGCGTCGTCGACGATCTTCTCGAACGGAAGATCGCGCGGGAAGACGACGGTGCCGTGTGCATCTTCTGGAACGAGCTAGACGGCACCCCGAAGTCCCTCAAGAAGCAAAAGACCCCGTTCATCGTTCGAAAGAAGGACGGAGCCTTTCTCTACTCGACGACCGACATCGCCACCGTGCTCCATCGGCGGGACCATTTCCAAGCCGACCGGGCGCTCTACGTCGTCGACAACCGGCAGGGGCTCCACTTCCAGCAGCTCTTTGCCGCGATGGCGTTGCTCGGGGTCGACATGACGCTCGAGCACATCGGTTTTGGGACGGTCCTCGGCAAGGATGGCAAGCCGCTTCGGACCCGAGACGCGAGCGGGAACGTCATCACCCTGGCCTCTCTCCTCGACGAGTCGAAAACGCGGGCGAGAGCACGCATCGACGAGGGTGTCGCCGAGGGCAGGCTCCGGGTGCGCCCGGACGAAATGGCGGAGGTGTCCCGCGTCGTCGGCATCGGAGCCGTGAAATACGCGGACCTTCGTCAAAATCGGCTGAGCGACTATCAGTTCGATTGGGACAAGATGATCTCGTTCCAAGGCAACTCGGGGCCCTATCTTCAATACGCATACGCACGCTGCGCTTCGATTTTCGCAAAGGGAGGCCTCGCAATGGACGACGCGACCGAGGCGAGGGTCCTCCTCGAAGCGCCGACCGAAATCGCCCTCGGCAAACACCTGCTCCGGTTTTCGGACGTCGTGTTCCACGCAGCCGCCACGAGCCAGCCGCACCTGATTTGCGAGCATGTCTACGAGCTCTCGCGCGCGTTCAACGGTTTCTACACGGAGTGCCCGGTGCTCGACGCAGAGGGCGACACTCGCGGGAGCCGGCTCGCCTTGACCGCGCTGACCGCGCGTCAGATTCGGCGGGGGCTCGGGCTCGTCGGCATCGGTGTCGTCGACCGAATGTAGGCCGGATTGATTCGCACGGCCGCCCCCTCGATGTGCTAAGCGAAGGCTTGCGATGCAGGGCAAGCTCGTTCGCGTTCCTCACCAAAGCCGGTGCCTCCGGGACAACCCACTCGGGGACCCGTACGAGCGCGACGTCTACGTCTACCTTCCTCCCCAATACGACGGCTCGGCGCGTTTCCCCGTCGTGATGATGCTCGCGGGGTTTGGCGCAACGAACCATTCGATCGCCGCGTGGAGCCCGTGGAAACCCAATACCGTGGAGCTCTTCGATCGACTCATCGCGAGCGGCACCTGCAAGCCTGCGCTGCTCGTGCTTCCGGACTGTTTCAATCGCTGGGGAGGCTCCCAGTTCATCGACTCGGAAGGCACGGGTCGCTACCAAACCTATCTTGCGGACGAGGTGATCCCGTTCGTCGACGCCGAGTTTCAAACCGTGCCGGAGCGGGAGGCGCGAGCCGCGATCGGGCGTTCGTCTGGAGGCTTCGGCGCACTTCGACTGGGAATGGACCGCCCCGACGTCGTTTCCGTGCTCGGAAGCCACGCCGGCGACGCCGCGTTCGAGGTCAGCATGCGTCCGATGTTGACCAGTGCCGCGATCGCGTTCGACCTCGCGGGAGGCATCGAGGCATTCGCGCGCGACGTTCCCGAGGCGGGTCCTCAAAACGCCACCCAGTTCGACGCGATCTTCGTGCTGGCAGCCGCAGCGGCGTACGCGCCGACGGCCGCGTTCCCATTTGCGGACGTGCCGGTTGATCCGGCGACCGGCGAGCTCCGCTCGGACGCTTGGAGCCGGTGGCTCGAGCAGGACCCGCTCGCCCGCATTGGCGAGGCTGCCGAGGCTTTGCGAACGATGTCGCTAGTTTACGTCGACGCAGGCAACCGGGATGAGCACGGGCTACACTTCGCAGCGCGGATGCTCGGAGAGGCCCTCGGCGCCCATGGGCTGCCCGTCCGGTACGAGGAGTACGAGGGGGGGCATCGGGGAACCTCCTGGCGCTACGAAGTCTCGCTCCCACAGATCGTTGAAGCACTTCGAGGACCCTGAATGACGACCAAAAAGCAGAGCACGAAATCGAGCACGCAGGAAGGCTCAGAGGCACGCCCGCCGAAGAAGACGGGTGGCGGTGCGGCGGCCGTCGCGCAGAGGATCCTCAGCGACGACAACCCGCAGTCGAAGATCGCAGAGCACGGCGAGACCATGATGGAGGGCCCGCGCACTGCAGCGACTCAGTCCGCGCGCGTACTGAGCGAAATCATCGCGGAGAAGCCCGAGCTCGTCGTGCCGCTCGTCGCGAAGTTCGCAAAAGGGATTTCGTCGTCGAACAAGCGCGTAGTTCAGACTTCCGCAGAAGCGCTCCCTGCCATCGCTCGCATCGCTCCGGCACGTGTCGCACGGCAGCTCGACGTTCTGAAGGGCTCGTTCGAGGAAGCGAACGACGTCGGCAAAGATGGCTTGGTGAAAACGTTCGCAGCGCTCTGCACGGCGTCGGTCGCCTATCAGAAGCGGCTCGAGCCCGTGCTGACCACTGCCTTGAACGGCGCCGACGGGAAGACGCTGTTCGCATGGACGCAAATCGTGCTGCCTGCGCTCAAGGGTGAGCCCCATGCACGTGCGCGAGCCGTTGTCGAAGGTCGACTGAACCTGATCCCGCGCTCGTACGCGCAGCAGATTGCGGACTTCCTAGGCATCAAGCTGCGGCTTCGCTACCGCTGATTCACGAGCACGAACTCGTAGTCTCTGTTGCGGTGATCGAAGTCCCGGTCCTCGAGTCCGGGATTGAGCTCGAGCTCTACGTAGTCATACGACTCGTAGAGGTCGCCGTGGTGGTCCCAGGAGATCGCCATGATCATCATGTACGAGCGCTTGCTGATGAAGTACTCGCCGCGGCTCGCGTAGTAGTGAGGAACGAAGACCTCCTGCCCGCTGCTCAGGTCGGTCGGCGAGTCGATGTCGTCGTTGTGATGAAGAATCACGTACATGTCCTGCTTCGTGCGCCGCGCGATGTCCCATAGCGTTTCCCCGCGCCGCGCTTTCACCGTGTAGCCGCGTGCGTGGGTCTCCATGTCGATGCGCCAGGTGGGTTCGCCGCGGATCATGCCCCCCGCCGAGAGCGACAGCTTCGCGTCGCCGCGGGCGATGGCCTTCTCGATGTTCCGTTTCGCGAGCTTGAGCATGTTCTCGAGGCCAAACGAGGTGATCGGGTGGTGGTTCTCGATCATCGCGATTCGGCCGCGCGGATTCAGGCTCACCATGATGTCGGGCACAGAACCGCGGTGCGCGCGCAGCTTGTTGTTGTATCTGCCTCGAACGTAGAGCCCTTCGCGTCCTTCGTAGGGGTCGAGATACTTCACGTAGACTTTGAACGGGCGCGAGAACTTGAACGCGAGCTTCTGAGTGACGAGCTCATCGCCGAAGAGCTCTCGTTTCACGATGACGCCCTGGTAGTCGTAGATTCCCGCCATCGTTTTCGACGCCTCGTCGAGGAGCGCCTGCACCTGCGCCTCTACTGAGCCGGACGGTTCAGCGAGGGGCTGAGCCGTCGCGGAAAGCCCGCCGGCGAGCGATCCCAGTGCGATGAGCGCAGCGAGCGCCCACGCTGGAGCGCGCGTGCTCATGTGAGAAGCGACGGCTCGTAGCCTTCGGGACGATCGAATCCGAGGAGCTCCAGCGTCGTCGCCGCCACGTTGGCGATGCCCGGCTGCTCGATCGACTCGTTGAGCGCAAGCTTTGCGCCCGGCGCATGGATGTAGCAGGGCACCCGGTTGAGCGTGTGGCTAGTCTTGCTCCTCAGGTGGCCCTCGGGGTCACGCTTGAACTCGCCGCTCTTCTTGTCGACCTCGAACATCTCGTCTGCGTTGCCGTGGTCGGCGGTGACGATGACCGCTCCTTCGAGAGCGTCGATGACGGGAATGATGCGCGCGAGACAGAGGTCGACAGCCTCGACGGCGATGACGGCCGCGTCGCGGTGGCCGGTGTGACCGACCATATCGCCGTTCGCAAAATTGATGCGACCGTGCCGGAGGCCTCCGCGGCGGAGAGCATCGAGCGTAGCGTCGGTGATTTCGGCCGCCTTCATCCAGGGTCGCTGCTCGAACGGCACGACGTCGCTCGGAATCTCGACGTACTCTTCGTACATCTCGTCGAACGCGCCGGTGCGGTTGCCGTTCCAGAAGTACGTGACGTGGCCAAACTTCTGGGTTTCGCTGCATGCAAACTGCGTGACCTCGTTGCGCGCGAGGTATTCACCCATGGTGCGGTCAATGGCAGGCGGCTGAACGAGATAGTGCCGCGGCAGCTTGAGGTCGCCGTCGTACTCCATCATGCCGACGAACTCGACGTCCGGGATCGGTCCGCGATCGAACTCCATGAGCTCGGGCTCGGTGAATGCGCGGGTCAGCTCGAGGGCGCGATCACCCCGGAAGTTGAAGAGCACGACCGCGGCGCCATCTCGGATCGGTCCCACCGGCGCGCCGTCGGAGTCGACGATCACGAAACCGAGCAGGTCTTGGTCGATCATCCCGGGGTTCTCGTCGCGAAGGGTCTTGATCGCCTCGGTTGCGCTGCCGAAGCCGCGCCCGTCGCCGAGCACATGGTGCTTCCAGCCGCGTTCCACCATCGACCAGTCGGCGCCGTAGCGGTCCATCGTGATGAACATGCGCCCGCCGCCGGAGGCGATTCGGTAGTCGCGTCCGCCCTGCTCGTTCAGCTGGTGAAGCAACGTCTCGAGCGCGTCGACGTACTCGAGCGCGCTCGTCTCGGGGACATCCCGCCCATCGAGCAGGATGTGCACACGCGCCTTTTCGACGCCTTCGTCGTTGCACCGGCGGAGCATCGCAAACAGGTGCTCGATGTGGCTGTGGACATTGCCGTCGGACAGCAGCCCAATGAAGTGCATGGGTTCGCCGCTGTCATGGACTTTTCGAACGAGCTTTTTCCACTCGTCCCCTTCGAAAAGCTCGCCGCTGTCGATCGCCATCTGAACACGCTTGGCGCCCTGATCGAACACGCGACCCGCACCGAACGCGTTGTGCCCGACTTCGCTGTTGCCCATGTCGTCATCGCTCGGGAGGCCCACGGCCGTGCCGTGTGCCCGAAGCCTCGTCGTGAGGGAGGTTTCGGCGAGGCGGTCGAGCGTCGGGGTGCGCGCCAGCCACACCGCGTCACCGTCGTTCTCGGCGCCAATGCCGACGCCGTCCATCACGACGATGAGTACCGGGCCGGGCACTCCGGCGAACGTAGGATGCTGCTTCAGATGCCAGTCGGTCACGCCGGCTTTCTAGCACGGTTGTGAGCGTCTTCGATGGCTACAGGACCAGGAAGCGAGTCACGGGCGCGGACATCTGGCGGAGGCTTGATGACTTTCGGCATCCGGTCGTCACCGGTGATGAGCCGCGCACCTCGTCCGCCGGTGAAATAGAGCCACGCCCACTCGACGAACACGACGAGCTTACGGCGGAAGTCCACGAGGAACAGAATGTGTATCAACGCCCACAGGAGGAACGCGAAGTAGCCGCCGAAGCGAAGACTTCCCACCTGAGCCACCGCGCGGTTTCGGCCAATGATCGCCATCGAGCCTTTGTCGTTATACGCGAACGGTTTCCGCTGAGGCGGAGGGAGGTTGCGCTCTGCGTGCTTGATTTCTTTCGCGATGGCCTTGCCAACGAACGCGCCACCTTGAAGCGCGCCTTGGGCGACACCCGGAACCGGCTTGCCGGTGTTGGGGTCGATGATGCTCGCCAAGTCTCCTGCGACGTACGCATTCGGGTAGCCGGGAATGCTGAGGTCTTCCTCGACGAGCACGCGTCCCATCCGATCGAGCTCGACCCCTAGAGTCTCGGTGATCGGGGCCGCTTTGACGCCCGCCGCCCAGAACACGTTGTTGGCATCGATTCGAATAGTACCTTCGGGCGTCTCCGCAGTGAGCCCGGCTTCGTCGACATCCGTGACGCGTGTCTTGAGGATGACCTCGACGCCTAGACCCTCGAGGTCGCGCCTCGCGCGGTCGGAGAGGTCTTCCGCGAACGAACCCAACACTCGGTCGGCAAAGTCGATGAGGATGATGCGAGCGGTTCGGGTGTCGATCGACCGGAAATCCTTGCGAACGTTCTCCGCGATTTCGGCAAGAGCACCTGCCATTTCCACACCCGTCGGGCCTGCCCCAACGATGGCAAACGTCAGTGCGGCACGCTTGGCCGCCGTGTCCTGTTCCAGCTCGGCCTGCTCGAAGGCGAGCAGAAACCGCGCCCGCACGTCGGTGGCTTCGTCGATGGTTTTGAGGCCCGGCGCGTACTTCTTCCACTCGTCGTTTCCGAAGTAGTTGGTCTCGAGCCCAGCAGCGAGGACCAGGTAGTCGTAGGTATACGGTTCCGAGCCGAGCATCACCTTGCGATTCTCGAGGTCGATGCTCTCCACCTGGTTCATCGTCACGCGGCAGTTCTTCTGGTCGCGGACGACGGCGCGAATCGGTGCAGCAATGGTGCCCGGATGGAGCGCCGCGGTAGCAACCTGATAGAGTAGCGGCTGGAAAAGGTGGTGGTTGTGCTTATCGACGAGGAAAATGTTCGCGTCGGCTCGTCGAAGGGCGCGCGCTGCGGCGATCCCTGCGAAGCCTCCGCCAACGATCGCGACTCTCGGTTTCGTCGGTTCCATGGCTCCCTTGTAGAGCCTGCTGCGCCTTTCGGGAAGCGGGGTATGCTTCGGCCATGATCTGCGTGACCAATCGAATCCCCGTCGCCGAGGGCTATGAAATCGACTTCGAGCACCGTTTTCGCAAGCGAGTGCACCTCGTGGACCAAGCAAAGGGCTTCATTCGCAACGAAGTGCACCGCCCGAAACCCATGAGCCTCAATCACGAAACAGGCGAGTGGTCCCCAGGACCTTCAGGCACCGGGTACTACGAAGTGAAAACGTGGTGGAAAACGTTCGACGATTTCGTGGCCTGGACGAAGAGCCCCTCGTTCGCCGAGGCTCACCGTAATCGGCCGCCAAAGGAAATGTTCCGAGGGCCGAACGAGCTCACGATTCACGAAGTCTTTTTGAACACCGATGAAGCGAGCGGCGGTGCCGACTGAGCATGACTGATGGCGACAACAACGAAAGACCCCGTGAAGAGGCGGCTGTGGACCACGCTGATTGTCTTGGTGGTGCTGCTCATCGGGGTGGGCGCGCTGATCGCCTGGCTTGGAGGCGATGACGTGGCGTACGAGAGCCCCAGCTATCGCGTCGCGGAAACGATCGGTAGCGTCGAGATCCGTGAGTACGACCCATACGTCGTGGCGGAGACAGACGTGGACGGAACGGTCGAAGGCGCAGGCAACCAGGGTTTTCGGATCCTCGCGAAGTACATTTTCGGTGGCAATCAGGGGAACGCGAAGGTCGCGATGACGGCCCCGGTCACTCAGGAAAAAGCGACACCCGAAACGATCGCAATGACCGCACCGGTGACACAGGAACGCTCGGGCGAGCAGTTCACCGTTCAGTTCATGATGCCGTCGAAGTACACGCTCGATACCCTGCCGAAGCCGAACGACTCGCGCATTCGCTTCCGGGAGGTCGAGGGCCGTACGCTCGCCGCGATTCGATACTCCGGGCGATGGACGCAAGGCAACTACGAGACCCACCTCGACGAGCTTCTTGCCGTCCTGCGTCAGAATGGATACGAGCCCGTGGGCGAGCCGGTGTGGGCGCGCTACGACCCGCCGTTCAAGCCCTGGTTCATGCGACGCAACGAGATTCTCACTGCGTTCGAACGCCGCTGACCGCTATTGTATTTAACGGTCGAGGCGCGCAGAATCGCTTCTGCCATGTCGGATATCGCCAACGACAACCTGGGTTTCGTCGAGTGTTGGAACGAAATCCTCACCCCGAAGTGGATCCGCTTTCGGCATCTACTGTCTGGAAACGGAAAGATCCACAGCGACATCGCGTACGCCGACTACGGCATCAAGCCGGGCGACAAGGTGCTCGACGTTGGATGCGGGTTCGGTGAGACGTCGCTCGAGATCGGACGGATGGTTGGACCGGCGGGCGAGGTGCTCGGGCTCGATTGCACGGACGCGTTTCTCGAAATCGCAAACCAGGAGCGCGATGCGGCGAGCGCGGACAACGTGCGCTTCGAGATTGGCGATGCGCAGGTCTGCGGGCTTCCGGAAAGCTACTTCGACGTCGCGTACTCGCGCTTCGGCGTGATGTTCTTCCAGAGTGCCGTGCGCGCGCTTCGCAACATGCACCGCGCACTCAAGCCGGGCGGCAAGGTGTGCCTGATCGTCTGGCGCTCCCTTTCCGACAACCCGTGTTGGGGCGCTGCCAAAGAAGTCGCCCTCCGCCACCTGCCACCGCCGGGCGACGGCGCCGCAACCTGCGGCCCTGGCCCGTTCTCGATGGCGAGCGAGGAGACCGACCGCGCCATGCTCGAAGCGGCCGGCTTCACCGACGTGAAGGTGTTCCGCCAAATCAACGCGGACGTCTGCATCGGCCGCACGATCGACGAGGCGATCGACTACCAGCTCCTCGTCGGCCCGAGCGGCGAAATCGTCCGAGAGGCAGGCGAGCTCGGCCAACAAAAGCTCCCGGCTCTCCGAGCCGACCTCGACGCCCTGATGTCCCCCCACCTCAAAGACGACGGCGTCTGGATGCCCAGCAGCACCTGGTCGATCATGGCTCAAAAAGGGGACACGCAGCCCTCCTAAAACCCCAACAATCCCAATCACTTACAAACCAACCCGCGCAATTCGCAACTCTCAGAATTGCGGTGAGGGTGTGAGGCGCGGGCACGAAGCCAGTCGCGGGGCGTGTCGCAAATCGCGCGGGTCGATGGGCAATGCGCCGAGATCGTTGGGGTTCTGGGTACCCCGCGTGTCCCTCGAATTGTCCTTGACCGGGGTAGAACTTGTTCTAAACTGGGAATAGTTTACATGTAGTAAAGTAAGGTTCTGGCCCGTCGGCTGAACCGTGGAGAATCCCGTGGAGAACAAGTGCCCCGTGAAGTTTCAAAATCTCGACTTCTGCGCGCCGGAGACGCACGCGAATCCGTACGAGATGTACGACTACTTCCTCGAGCACGAGCCGATCGTCTGGGACGAGAAGAACGGCTTGTGGACGGTCTTCCGCTATGACGACATCGTCACGATCGAGCGCGACACCGAGACGTTCATCAACAGCGAAGGTGTACGTCCGAACATTCCGCCCGACCCAGGGATGATCTATCAGGACGGCGAGCAGCACAGCAAGCAGCGCGCGCTCGTCTCGTCGGGTTTCACGCCGCGCCAGATGCGCAAGATGGAAGACCGGGCGCGAGAGATCGTGGTCGAGCTCGTGAGCGACATGCTTGCGAAGGACGAGGTCGACATCGTCGCCGACCTCGCCGCACCTCTACCGGCCCGCCTCATCGCAGACATGCTCGACATCCCACAGGAGAAGCGCGCGTCGGTGATGCAGTGGATCAACCGCATGATTCATGGAGGCTGCGGCCCAGACTACGTCGACGACGAGGTCAACGATGCGTTCGCGAACTTCTGCGAGCACCACGAGGAGATGTACCAAGACCGCATCGCCAAGGGCTGCACCGGGAGTGACCTTCTCACGATCTGGATCAACGCCGAGATCAATGGCGAAAAACTCGACGAGTCGCAGCTCCTGTTCGAGCACGCGCTCCTCAACGTGGGCGGAGCAGAAACCACTCGAAACGCCATCGCGGGCGGACTCTACGAGCTTGCGCACGACCCGAGGCAGTACAACGCCCTCCACGAAGATCCGTCCCTCATTCCGAACGCCGTCGAAGAGATCATCCGCTTCGTTTGCCCGTTCGTCAACATGTACCGCACCGCGACTCGCGACTACGAACTCCACGGCAAGGTCATCAAGGAGGGTCAGCAAGTCGGCCTCACCTACCCCGCAGCCAACCGCGACCCACGCAAGTTCAAAGAGCCACACAGGTTCAACATCTTCCGTGACTTCTCGAAAGAGGCGCGGCACCTCTCATTCGGGCTCGGCCCGCACTTCTGTCTCGGAGCGTCACTGGCACGGATGGAGGTTCGTCTCTCGCTCGAAGAGATGACCGAGCGTGTGAAGGCGATTCACCCGATCGAGGGCAGGGACGCCGTACCTGTGCTGTCGTCGTTCATCCGAGGTCTTCAATCGTTCCCGGCGACCCTCGAGCCCCGCTGAAGAAGGAGACCACGTGGCGCCCGAAGCCGCACTCGAGAATACCCCGTACGAACTGCTAGGCGGTGACGAAGGAGTACGGCGGCTCGTCAGGGACTTCTACGAGCTGATGGACACCCTTCACGAAGCCGCCCCGATCCGCGCGATGCACAAGGGCGACCTCGCGGAAATGACCGACAAGCTCGCCACCTTCCTGATTGGCTGGATGGGCGGCCCGCAGCGTTACCAGGAACGCTTCGGACGTGTGATCATCCCACTCGCACATCGGCCGTTCCCGATTGGGCCAGCCGAACGCGACCAGTGGCTCATGTGCATGCAGCGCGCTCTCGAGAAGACCACACTCGACGCGTCGATGAAGGCGCGACTCATGGATTCGTTCGGGCGCATGGCGGAAATGTGCCGAACCAAAGACTAAAACCGGAAGGGGTAAACCATGAAAATCGTGTTCGACGCCAGCCGATGCAAGAACCACGGTCAGTGCCGAGGGGCGGCCCCGGAGCTGTTCGACTTCGCACCCGATGGAAGCTTGGTCGTACTCCAAGAGTACCCACCCGAGGAGCTCCGCGAAGCCGCCCAAGACGCGGTCGACGTCTGCCCTGAGCAGGCCATCTCGATCGAGGACTGAGCACCCTGGCCCGCAAGGGCGCGTGATATCGTCGGGCCCGTGCCGAGCGGGCTGGTCACGGGCGAAGACGGGAAGTCGCGTTGCTGGTGGGGCGCAAGCACCCCCGACTACGCGGCGTACCACGACACGGAGTGGGGCTTCCCCGTCCACGACGACCGCCGACTGTTCGAGAAAATCTGCCTCGAAGGTTTCCAGTCCGGCCTGAGCTGGCTGACCATCCTTCGAAAACGCGACAATTTCCGAAACGCCTTCGCCGAGTTCGACTATCGCCGTGTCGCACGGTTCAACTCGCGAAGCGTCGACCGTCTCTTGAAAGACGCCGGCATCGTGCGCCACCGCGGCAAGATCGAGTCCACGATCAACAACGCGAAACGGGCGATCGAGTTGGAGAACGAGTTCGGCTCGCTCTCCGCCTACTTCTGGGAACACGTGCCGCCCCCGAGCGAACGACCGAAGAGGATCAACAAGGTCTCGCTCATGAAACTCAGCAAGACGCCCACATCGACCGCGCTCAGCAAGGACCTCAAGAATCGCGGCTGGACCTTCGTTGGCCCGACCACCGTGTATGCCTTCATGCAGGCGATGGGCCTGGTGAACGATCACCTGGAGGGTTGCTTCGTGCGGAATCGCATCGCACAAATGCCCCGTGCCTGAGCTCACCAGCATCTTTTTCGGAAACGACCTCCAGACCTGGCTGATCGCGCTAGGCATCACCTTCGGCGTCCTCATCGTGCTTCGACTCGTCGAGCAGGTCCTCATCGTCCGCGCGCAGCGCCTCGCGGAGAAGACCCAGACCATCGTCGACAACATCGTGATCGGCGCGCTTCGAAGCACGAAGCTGATCTACCTTCTGATCGTCGCACTCTTCCTCGGCTCGCGGGTGCTCGAGCTCCCGGACGCCATCCGCGCCATCGACTGGCGAGTGCTGATGGTCGCCACGTGGCTGCAGGTAGGCCTCTGGGTAAGCCGCGGCATCACGATTTGGCTCACGAACTACCGCGCTAGGGAGGAAGACGGCGCCAACCGCACCACGATGAACGCGCTCACGTTCCTCGTGCGTGTCGCGGTGTGGACCACCGTTCTCCTGCTGATTCTCGACAACATCGGGGTCGACGTCACCGCGCTCGTAACCGGCCTCGGCATCGGTGGCATCGCCATTGCTCTCGCTGTGCAGAACGTGTTGGGCGACCTGTTTGCGTCGCTGTCGATCGTGCTCGACAAGCCCTTCGTCAACGGGGACTTCATCGTGGTCGGCGACATGGCCGGCTCGGTGGAGCACGTGGGCATCAAGACCACGCGCATCCGAAGCATCTCGGGCGAGCAGCTGGTGTTCTCCAACAACGACCTGCTGACCAGCCGAATCCGTAACTTCGGGCGCATGAACGAGCGCCGCGTCGTGTTCCCGCTGGGCGTCACCTACCAGACGCCCGCCGAGAAGCTCGAGCGGATTCCCAAGCTCATCGAGGCGGCGGTCGCAGACCAGGAACAGGTGCGCTTCGACCGCTGTCACTTTGCCAGCTACGGCGATTCATCGCTGAACTTCGAGACGGTCTACTACGTCGAGTCGTCGGATTATGGCCAACACATGGACATCCTGCAGGCTCTGAATTTGTCGATTTTTCGCAGCTTTGCGGCCGAAGGAATCGAGTTCGCGTACCCGACCCAGACGCTTTTTATCGAGAAGGGTGAAACTTCCAGCGAGGAGTGACGTTAAGCAGCTGAGCCTTAGATTTGGAGGGCAAGCATGAGAAGCTTACGCACGATTGTGATGGGACTCCCGATTATGACGGCCGCACTGTTTGTGGCCATCGCGGTCTCGTCCACCCGCGCTGACGCGCCGCAACAGGACAAGCAAGAGAACACGCCGGCGAAGGGCGGCAAGCTCGCGAAAGCGACCTTCGCCGGCGGCTGTTTCTGGTGCATGGAGCCTCCTTTCGAGAAGCTCCCCGGCGTCGTGCGCGTCACCTCGGGCTACACCGGAGGCCCCGAAAAGGCCCCGTCCTACAAAGAGGTGAGCTCGGGTCGCACCGGCCACGTGGAAGCTGTGCAGATCGAGTACGACCCTACTGAGATCAGCTACGACTACCTGCTCAAGGTGTTCTGGCGGCAGATCAACCCAACCGACGCAGGGGGGCAGTTCGCCGACCGCGGTACGCAGTACGAAACCGCGATCTTCGCGCATGACAAGGCGCAACGCGAAGCCGCCGAGGCGTCCAAGAAAGAACTCGAAAAGAGCGGCGTCTTCGACAAGCCCATCGTCACTCCCATCCGGTGGGCGCAGCCGTTTTATTCGGCCGAGACGTACCACCAGGACTACTACAAGAAGAATCCGAGCCACTACAAGCGCTATCGTGTGGGCTCGGGTCGTGAGGGCTATTTGAAAGCCGTGTGGGAAACTCGTCCCCTCGAAGCGCCGACGAAACCAAAAGGAAAGACCTCGATGACCGACGAAAAGCGATATGAGAAGCGACCCCATGCCGAGCTGAAGAAGGAGCTCACTCCGCTTCAGTACGCCGTCACTCAAGAGGAAGGCACGGAGCCGCCGTTCCGGAACGAGTTTTGGGACCACAAGGAAGACGGTATCTACGTCGACGTCGTAAGTGGTGAGCCTCTGTTCAGCTCGACGCACAAGTACGACAGCGGCACCGGCTGGCCGAGCTTCACGAAACCCCTCCACGAGGAGCACGTGACGGAGCACACCGACCGAAAGCTGATGATGAGCCGCACCGAGGTGCGCAGCAAGCACGGCGAAAGCCACCTCGGGCACGTCTTTCCGGACGGCCCGGGCCCAAGCGGGCAGCGGTACTGCATCAACAGCGCTTCGCTTCGGTTCATCCCGAAGGAAAAGCTCGCCGAAGAAGGTTACGGCGAGTACCTTGCACTCTTCGAGTAGCAGGTGTCCCTTCGCAGTCGTATTCAGCCGTTCTTTCAAGACTTCGCCATGGCGATGATGGACCCGCTGCGCGGAGAGACCGTCGGAGTCGCACAAGGTGAGGTGCTCGAAATCGGTTTTGGTACTGGGCGGAACCTGAAGTTCTACGACGAAGGTCATGTGAAGGCGGTTCACGGTCTCGACCCGATGGTCACCGAAGGCGTCGGCAGGGTCGACCAACGTATCGACGCCGCCCCTTTTCCCGTGGAGCGGTTCGCGCTCGAAGCAGACAACACCCTGCCCTTCGATGCCGGACGCTTCGACTACGTTGTCACGACGTGGACACTTTGCTCGATCCCGGACGCGGGCGCCGCGCTCTACGAGATGCGCCGGGTGCTGAAACCAGACGGCAAGTACGTGTTCATCGAACACGGCCGCTCACCGAAGCCAGGCACGGCCAAGTGGCAAGACCGCGTGAACCCGTGGTGGAACAAGCTCACCGACGGCTGCAACCTCAACCGGCCAATTGCAGACATCGTGAGCGACGCGGGTTTCGAGTTCGAGTCGATCCGCGAGTTCAAAGTGACCGGACCAAGCCTGACGTCGTACATGTATAGCGGCGTCGCCAAGCGGAGCTGATCACGCCGTGGGGCTCTTTCGCCGAACGCTCCGCTTGGCCTGGGAAGGACCTCAAACCGCGCTCGGGGTGGCGGTACTCGGAGTCGAAGCGGCGCGGCGGCGCATCGTTCAGCTCGAGGTCGAGGATGGTCGGCTCGTCGTGGAGTCGACCGGGACCGGCGTTTCGCTGGGCCACGTCGTGTTCTGGAGCCGCGAAAACAGTCGCTGGCACGACCTCGATCTCAGGAACCGAGCGCACGAGCTCGGTCACACCAAGCAGTCGCGACTGCTCGGGCCGCTCTACCTTCCGGTGGTCGGCTTGCCGTCGATCTCGAGAGTGGCGTACGCCTTCGCCTACCGCGAACTGACCGGCAAGCAGTGGAACGGCTACTACGATGGATACCCCGAAAACTGGGCCGACCGGCTCGGCGGAGTCGTGCGAGGCAGAAGCCCTTTCTAGTCGTCTCCTCGACGGAGCTCGCCAGGTGCTAAGCTCCGATCGTCATGGAGCTCGAGGTCGTAGGCGAGAGGTTTCCTGGGTTTCTCTACAGACGGCAACCGAGAAACGTCTACTGGGAAACGACCATCTCCTGCGACCTCGCGTGCAAGCACTGCCGGGCCAGCGCGATTCCCCATCGCGACCCTGGTGAGCTCACGACGAGTCAGGCGAAGGCGCTCATGCGAAGCGTACAAGAGCTTGGGAGCATGCTGGTGCTCACGGGAGGCGACCCACTCAAGCGGCCCGACATTGAAGAGCTCATCGAGTACGCCCGTTCGCTGCCGATTCACGTGTCGATCACGCCCAGTACCACCCCACTTCTCAGCGACGAAACGGTGGCGCGCTTCAAGGACCTGGGCGTGAGCGCGATGGGCGTAAGCCTCGACGGACCAACCGCCGAGACGCACGACGCGTTTCGAAGCGTCGATGGAACGTACGAGTACTCGATGCGAGCGCTCGAGTGGGCAAGGCGGCACCGAGTTCCGGTGCAGGTCAATACCACCATCACAGCGCAGACGTTGCCGCACGTGCCGGAGATCTACGAGCTACTGCGCGACCATGCTGCGCCACCCGTGCGGCGGTGGAGCCTGTTTCTACTGGTGCCCGTCGGGCGCGGCACCGAACTGCATACGCCGAGCGCCGACGACGTCGAACGCTTGTTCGAGTGGGTCTACACGGCCTCCGAGGCCGCGCCGTTTCGAATCGGGACCACGGAAGCCCCGCACTACCGCCGCTACTGGATACAGAGAAAGCTCGAAGCGGGCATGCCGCTCGACGAAATCCATCGACACGCGCGAGCGATGTCGTTCGGCATTCGCGACGGAAATGGCGTGATCTTCGTCTCCCACTTGGGCGAGGTCTACCCGGCGGGCTTTCTGCCTTACCCGGAGCTCGGCAACGTGAAGCGGGAGCCGCTTCACGAGATCTACCGTCGTTCCGAAGCCCTTCACGAGCTTCAGGATCCGGCGAACTACCGAGGCCGATGCGGCCGGTGCGAGTTCAAGTTCGCCTGCGGCGGCTCGCGCGCTCGCGCGTACGCAATGACGGGCGACGTGCTGGGGGACGATCCTCTTTGCGCCTATCAGCCCGCGACGCCCGCCTAGTCTTTTTTGGGTAGTCCGAGCGCGCGGTCGGCAATCAAGTTCATTAAGAGGTTATTGAAGACGTAGACCGTGCCTTCACGGAGCTTTCGTTCGACCGGGTAGCTCGACGCGAGAGCCCAGCCCCCGAACGTCGTGAGTGCCGCGCGGGTCGTTTCCCAAGCCGCTTCGGAGGCGAGCACCTTCGCCATGGCGGAGCGAGTCATCGCGTCGCCGCCAGAATCCACGAGATCGAGGACGTCCCAGCGCATGAGGTCCGCAGCCTCGACTTTGGAGTACGCCTGCACGAGGGGGTACTGGATACCCTGGTTGACGCCGATGAACTCGCCAAACGTCTTTCGGGTCTTCGCGTAGTCGATGCTCTGTTCGAGGAGGAACCGAGCGTTACCAATGGACTCGGCGGCCGCGAGCACTCGCCGAACCACGAAGCCTTTCATCAAGCACTGGAGACCTTCACCGGCAGGGCCGATCCGCGCGCTGTCGGGCACACGAAGCTCGTCGATGAACACGCTCGCGGTCATGCGGTTGGCGACCATGTCGATCGGATGAAGCTCGACGTGGTCGCCGACCTCATCGAAATCGAGAAGGAAGAGCGTGGTGCCCTCCTCGGCACGCGCCAGAAGAATCATCAGGCGAGTGTGCTCGGCGAAGGAGATCATCACCTTGCTGGCATTGAGCACCCAGTCGTCGCCGTCGCGTCGGGCCGTGCTGGCCAGTTCCTTCATGTTGGCTCCGCTGTCTGGCTCAGTGGCGGCAACAGCCAGGAACCGCGTGTCGCCCGCTGCAACCCCCGGGAGGTAGCGCGCCTTCTGCTCGTCGCTCCCGTTTAGAACCAGAGTTCGGCAGATCGACATCTGTGCGTTGAGCACCGCGGAGTCTCCGCCGGCCCGATTGACCTCCTCAACCAGCACCGACGCGACCCGCGGCCCGGCGTCGACCCCCCCGTACGCTTCCGGAATGAACGTCCCGAAGTAGCCGGTGTGCGCCATCGTCTCGAAGAACTCGCTCGGAAAAGCCTTCTCGGCGTCGGCCTTGCGCCAATAGTCGAGGTCGAATCGCTGCATCACCTTTCGCACGGCCGCGCGGATCTCGCCGAGCGCTGGATCGTTCACGGAAGTTGGAGCCATCAAGCGTCAGCTTGGCATCGACCGCGCTAGGTCGCCAACAAGTCGCGGAGCACGTCGTAGACGGCAGGGTGGCTTGCGATGTCGACGTGGCTGACGCCATTTACGAACCCTCCGCCGTTGAACCGCACGCGGCGAGCGGGTTCCGGCGCCTCGCCTGCGGCGCTCGGAAGCCGGACGAGAAGGTCGCCGAGTAGCTGGCCGACCGGATGATCGGGATCGCGCGAAATCGTGGCTGCGACGAAATAGTACCCGACGCCGTCGACGAGCGGAACGTTCTTCCGCGCGTCGGCGAACACGGCATCCGGGTCTTCGCCCGACCACTCTTCGTCGAGGGTGTAGCCGTAGCGGAGGTCCTTCACTCCAACGCTTCGCGCAGCGAGCAGCTCGGCCGTCACCTGAGCGCCTGCGGCGTCGACGCGCCTGAGGACGCTCGCAAACACGTGAACCGCCTTTTCGAGAGGCGCGCCCAGGTGTGGAGAGCCGATGCACGCCACGTGGCGAAGAAGCTTGGCCCAGCGAGCATCGTGCGTGCTTCCGTAGTGGGCGGCGCTGCGCGCGACGAGGCCGCCCATGCTGTGCCCGACGAGCGCGATTTCCTCGACAGAAATCGGGTAGGCATCAAGCACCTCGTCGAGCAGCGTTGCAAGCCGCTTTCCGTTCTCGGAGATATGAAGGCCGCTGTTGTAGCGAAGGTAGATCGGGGTGAAGCCGGCATCTTCGAGGAGCCTCGTGCCGAAGGTCACCTCAGGATCGCCGTAGTGAGCTTCGGACGAAAGGCTCCAGAGCCACTCGGTCGCAGCAAGTGCGTGAACGAATACGCAGACTTTCGGGGTTGGGTTCGGAAACGCCTGCTCGAAGGCCTCTGCGGTCGCCGGCAAATGCCGGCCGTGGTGGCGAAGCGTCATCCCGAGGTCGAGGCGGCTGTTCTTGCGCTCGATGTAGTCGCCCCAAAACCCATTGAGCGAGGCCTGCGCGTAGTCGACCACCCAGCTCGCCGTACCGGCGGCCGTAGAGCGGATCGGGGTCGCCAACTCGGCGTCCTGGACCTCGGACGGAAGGTTCGTCTCCGCCGTGTCGGCGGCGGCATTGACGGCAAAGCGGGTGATGCCGTTGACGGTTCGAATCGACTCGAACGTGATGGCGGAGATTACGGTTTGCACGCCGGTGACGATCTCCGCGGTGGTCTTCGCCGGCTCGATGGGCGCGAATCGTCGCTTCGTGCGCTCGACGACCGAGTCGTGCGTGCGCTCCACGAGATTCGTCGTCTCCTCGACGACGTCGAAGACGAGATCGATGAATCCTCGGACACGCCTCATGACTGGAGTATGGACCGCTTGATGTGCACGAAGCAAAGTGCTCCACTCCTGGCGATGGAAAAACACGTTTCACTGGCACTCCTCGTCATGCTGACGCTCGCCGTCGGCGTCGGCTGCAAAAGCAAAGGCCCGGTTCCTGGGGGCGAAAGCCCGACGAACGAAGCTCCGAAGGTCGTCAGCACGGAGACCACGGGCGCACATCCAGGCGCGGCCAACCCTCATGGAAGTGACGACCCGCACGCAGGCCTCGGCATCAATGCACCTTCGGCGACCGCACCCAAAGTGGACGAAGCGGGGATGCTCGACGTCGGCGCAATCAAGTTCGCCGTTCCCACCGACTGGACCACCCAAACGCCGAAGTCGTCGATGCGTCGGGCACAGCTCGAGGCCCAAGGAGCCGGTGGAGCTGCCGAGCTCATCGTCTACTACTTCGGTCCCCAGGGAGCAGGTAGCACCGAGGACAACGTAAAGCGTTGGATCGGCCAGTTCGGCGATCCGTCGGCCACCGACGCGGAAGTCGCGACGCTCAAGGTCGCGGGCGAGACCGTCACCATGGTCGACGTGAGCGGGCAGTACACCAACACGATGACGCAGGCCGGACAGGGCTCACCGAGCAAGGCCGACCAGCGCCTGCTCGGCGCGATCGTGCCGACCGGAGACGGACCGTACTACTTCAAGTTCCTCGGTCCGAGCGCCACCGTCGGCGCCCAGGCCAAAGCTTTCGGCGGGCTGATCGAGTCGATTACGCCAGCGCGCGGCAACGACTAGCCCGGACGGGGCCGCCACGAAGCGGATTTCATGATACGACGCCACTCATGCGCGTCGACATGTTCACGAGCGAAAACAACGATTGGCAGAAGCTCGCCGAGCAGGCGCAGCGGGCCGAGGCCATTGGCTACGACGGGTTTGCGATTCCGGAGATCACCTCGGACCCAATCCTCAGCGCCGCGATCGTCGCCCAGGCGACCGAGCGTATTCAAGCGCGGACCGGCATCGCCGTCGCCTTTCCGCGCAGCCCGATGGTCGTTGCGGAGCAGGCCTGGGCGATTCAGCGAAACAGCGGCGGACGGTTTGCTCTCGGCCTCGGTACACAGATCAAGGCGCACAACGAGCGTCGTTTCAGCACCCCGTACGGAAAACCGAGAAGCCGCATCGTCGAGTACGTCGAAGCGCTTCGAGCGATTTGGCGATGCTGGGAGCTGGGGGAACGACTCGACTATCAGGGGGACCAGTATCAGTTCACGCTGATGACACCGGAGTTCACTCCTCCGAAGTCGAACCTGCCGATGGTCCCCGTCTACCTTGCCGCGGTGCGGCCGCGAACGCTCGAATCGGCTGCGGCCGTTGCCGATGGCCTTCGGCTCCATGCATTCTGCACGGCCAAGTACTTCCGCGAAGTGGTGAAGCCTGCGATCGACCGCGGGCTCGAGTCGACGGGCCGTTCACGGCACGAGCTCGATGTATGCGGGGGCGGCTTCATCATGACCGGGCCCGACGAAGAGACCGTGATGAAGAACCGCGAGTGGGTTCGCTATCGCATCGGCTTCTACGGGTCGACGCCGGCGTACCGACCAGTGATGTCGCTTCATGGCTGGGACGACCTCGCAGACAAGCTGCTCCACATGACCAAGACCGGTCAGTGGCAGAAGATGGCTGCGGAGATCCCCGACGAAGTGCTCGACGAGTTCTGCATCTACACGACCTACGACGAGCTCCCGGCGGCCATCGAAACGCGGTTCGGCGGGATTTCCGACACTGTCGAAGTCTCGGTCGAGGAAGACACGGACGTCGACGTGGCTCGCGAGCTCATGTCGAAGATCCACGCGATCCCGAGCGCCTTCGAAGCGCCCGCGAACCACTACGCCTGAGGCTTGCTGAGGACGAGGAGCGCGGTCTCGGCAGCGAGGTTCGGGTCCTCCTCGGGTGACACCACTCGGTTGCGGGTGTCGTCGTAGTAGCGCGCCTCCTCTACTGTGACGCCCATCTTGTCGCAAAGGTCGAGCATGTCGCGAATGGACGGGAACCTTCGGTTGGGCGTGTTGTACCACTCGTAGGAATAGGAGCCGGGGGCTTTCGGGGCCCGACCCTGGATGCCGAACATCTCGCGCAGCGTGCGGTGAGCGAAGTTGGTGAAGCTGACGATGGCGCGCTTGCCGACGCGAAGCGCGTCCTCGAGGAGGCGCTCGACGTTCGGCACGGCCTGCAGCGTCGAGGAGAGCACGACGTAGTCGAAGCGGTCGGTCGCAAACTCTGGAAGCCCAATGTTGAGGTCGTAGTCGATGGCGTCGACGCCGTGTTGCATGGTCGCGGCGATCAGATGGGTGCTCACCTCGACGCCACAGAGAAGCGGCGACCCCCGCGCTTTGAGTTTGGCGAGCAGGTCACCCTCCCCGCAGCCGAGGTCGAGCACGGAGCTCCCTGCCGGGATGAGCTCCAGAATGCGGTTGTCCTCCGTCGATGCGCGTGGGGTCATCGGTGAGGTGGCGCCGAGCTTCGCGGCGACGAGCGGGGCGAACTGATCGATATCCTGTTGAAGAAGGAAGCTGTCGTGGCCACCGTCGGTATCGATTTCGCAATACGACACCGACTGGCCGAGGCTCGTAGCGAGCGCGACGAGCTCGCGGGATTGCGCGGGTGGAAACAACCAGTCGCTCGAAAACGAGATCATCAGCCAGTCGCAGCTCGCGTTGCGAATCGACTCGAGCCGCGCCTCACGCGTGTCGCCAAGGTCGAAGTTGTCCATCGCGAGCGTGACGGCCACGTAGGAGTTCGCATCGAATCGGCCCACGAACTGCTTTCCCTGGTACGCAAGATACGACCCCACGCTGAACCGCTTTTCGAAATCGGTCACGATGTCTCTTGGGGCGTGCCGATCGAGATCGAACTTGCGCGTCATCGCGTCCGACGAGAGGTAGGTGATGTGGCCAAGCATGCGGGCAAGGGCCAGGCCCGTGCTCGGGAACTCGCCGGTCGAGTAGTACTGACCATCGTGGAAGCTCGGATCGGTCTGGATGGCGTTTCGGCCGACGACATCGAACGCGATGGCCTGGGCGGTGAGACGGGCCGACGCAGCGATGACGACCGCGGTCTCGACGTAGTCCGGATAGCGGGTCGCCCAGCTCAACACCTGGTGTCCGCCGAGCGACCCCCCGACGACCGCGCGAAGATGCGAAATGCCGAGCAGATCGACGAGGCGCTTCTGCACGTCGACCATGTCCTCCACCGTGACGAGCGGGAAGTCGCTGCCGTACGGCTTGCCGGTTTCCGGATTGATCGTGACGGGCCCGGTCGTGCCACGGCAGCCGCCGAGAACGTTCGAGCAAATCACGAAGAAGCGCTCGGTATCGAGGGCCTTGCCAGGGCCGACCATACCTTCCCACCAGCCGAGATCGTCGTCGGGGTCGTGACGTGCCGGGTGCGAGTCTCCTGTGATCGCATGGCAGATGAGGATCGCGTTGTCCCGCTTGGCATTCAGGGTGCCGTAGGTTTCGTAGGCAACCTCGACGCCCGGGAGTACCTCGCCGTGACGAAGCTTCAGCGGCTCCGGGAACACAGCGGTCTTCACGTATCGAAGTGGAGCGCCACTTCGAATCGAGTCCGTGCTTTCGAACGCGTCGACCACGGGGCTTGAGCTAGCTCACCCCACGGCCGCGGCAAGCGCCTGATCGATGTCGGCGATGATGTCCTTCACATCTTCGATGCCGACCGAGACTCGAACGTACTCGGGCACGACGCCGGTCTGCTGCTGCTCCTCCGGGGAGAGCTGCTGGTGCGTCGTCGATGCCGGGTGAATGACGAGCGTCTTGGCGTCGCCGATGTTCGCGAGGTGCGAGCAGAGCTTCACCGAGTTGATGAACTTCTTGCCCGCTTCCATGCCGCCCTTGATGCCGAAGCCGAGGATGGCCCCTTTGCCCTTCGGCAGATAGTGGTTCGCGCGCTCGTGATCGGGGTGGCTCGCAAGACCTGGGTAGTTGACCCACTCGACCGCGTCATGCGCTTCGAGGTGTTCGGCGACCGCCTGCGCGTTTTCACAATGCCGGGGCATGCGAAGATGGAGAGTCTCGAGGCCCTGAAGGAACAGGAACGCCGCAAACGGACTCATCGCGGCACCGGTGTCGCGGAGCCAGTGGGTACGCGCCTGCACGTTGAAGACGATGTTGCCCATCGGCGCGAGGGCATCGGCGAGGACGGCCCCGTGGTAGTTCGGGGACGGTCCGCAAAACTCCGGCCACTTGTCGCGGTTGTCGGTCCACTGGAACTTGCCCGAATCGACGATGCAGCCGCCGATGTGAGCACCGTGGCCGCCGATGAATTTCGTCGTCGAGTAGATCGCGATGTCGACGCCGTGGTCGAACGGCTGGAAGAGGTACGGCGTCATCACCGTGTTGTCGCAAAGGACGGGGAGCGCGCCGTGGGGTGCGGTGTGCGCGGCCTCGGTGATCGCCTTGAAGTCGGGAACGTCGTTCTTCGGGTTGCCGAGCGACTCGATGTAGACGAGCCGGGTATTCTCGTCGACGAGCTCGTGGATCTGCTCGGGCTGATTCGGATCGAAGAAGCGCACCTCGACGCCGAGGTTCTTCATCGTATTGTTGAAAAGCGTCCACGTGCCGCCGTAGAGGCTCGTCGCGGAGACGAAGTTCTGTCCGGAGTGACAGAGCGTGAGCACGGCAGCGTTAACGGCCGCCTGACCGGACGCGAACGTGAGACCCGTCACTCCCCCATCCATCGCGGCGAGGCGCTTCTCGAGCACGTCGCACGTCGGGTTCATGATCCGCGAGTAGATGTTGCCGAACTCGGCGAGACCGAAGAGCGCGGCGGCATGATCGGTGTCGTTGAAGACGTAAGAGGTGGTGGCGTAGATGGGTACGGCCCGTGAGTTGGTGGTGGGGTCGGGTTCTTGGCCTGCGTGCAGAGCAAGCGTACCGAGGCCGTAGTTCTCTTCAGTCATGACGATTTCCTTCGTGCTTCGCTCCGAGAAAGAGCGCTGGGGGGCGCGATGATAGCGGTTTTGTGGGCGTTCTCACAAGCGAGATCCTTTTGGGCCTTGGCACGGTTTTACCGATGAGAAACCAAAACTCGTGGGCATTGGGCCGCGGGATTTGCCAGAATCTTGAGGTAGCGGGGGACACGGATGGAAGCAGGGAGCCACGATTCACTGGCCGACCAGCTCTTGGAGCTGCACTCGATCCAGGAGGCGCGCGTAGCGGCCGAAGAAGAAGCGCGATTGAAGGCCGCCGAAGAGGCACGCCGGCGCGAGCAAGAGGCCGCGGCAAAGCGTCGCGAAGAGGAGGCCGCACGCCTCGCTGCCGAGGAAGAAGCGCGGCAAGCTGCCGAGCAGGCAGAGCGTGAGCAGGAAGAGCAGCGCGTCCGCGAGGCGAAAGAAGCCGAGCTTCGCGTGCAGCTCGAAGAAGAAGCGAAGGCTCGTGCAGCAGAGCAGGAGCGGCTCCTCGAGCACGAAAAAGAGATTGCCGCGATCACGGCGGCGGAGCGCAGCAAAGCGCGGAACCGCAAGATCGCCGGCGGCAGCGTGGTGGGTGCGTTGGTCGTCGCAGCGATGAGCTACGTATTCGTCATCGGTCCCGCGCTCGACCGCAAGGCGCTCGAAGCGGAGCTAGCGCGCCAGGAGCAGCAGCTTGCGCTCGAACAGAAGGAACGCGCGCAGCAAGAGCTCGAACAGGCCCAGGAGCAGGCCATGGCCGCCGAGCAGGAGAAACAGCAGCTCGAGCAGCGCATGGCGGAGCGAGAGCGTCGCCAAAAAGAGCGAGAGGCGCGCGCAAGGGAACGCGGAAGCAAGCCGGCTACTACTAGGAAAAAGAAGAAGCCCGGCTGTGCTCCCGATGATCCGCTTTGCGGTCTGCCGCTCTAGCTCGAGTCCGGCTTAGAACATAGGCGTGAAGCACATCGCGAACGCCAAGCCCTCGGCGTTGCACCCCGACACGTCCTGGCAGTCAGACTGCTCGAGGCACTCGAGCAGCGCGGCTGTTTCGTCCAGACAATCGCCGAAAATCGCACCCACATTCATTTCGCACGCTTCAACGCACTCGGCGAGGTCACCCGGATCCAGTATCTCGTCGGCACATGGGCTTTCGCAAATGGCCTGACAGGCCGCGTCGCCGCTCGTGTTGCCGGTACCGCCGCTGCCGGGGGTTCCGCCGCTGCCGGCACTGCCCCCGCCACCGGCGCTTCCGCCGCTGTCGCTATCGCCGCAGCCCGCGAAGGCCAACGTCACAACACACACACACATCAGAATTGCACGCATCAATTTCTCCTCTCCAGCTGTTCCTTGCCGACAGGAGGGCTGTACCACGAGCTTCGGCGACCGGGGAAGAAAGAACCGCTACTTCAGGGTGATCACGAAGTCGCCCTCGTTGCCAAGCGGCGGCCCCTCGAGGACCTCGTCGAGTCGCTCGTCGCCGAGGATGTGACGGCGGCCGAATGCGAGGAGGTAGGCGCTGAGCACGGGAACCGCCTCCTCCGCGTCGATGAACTCGGGACCACAACCATCCTCGCCCGCGTCGGGCTGGAAGATGTCACGAATCGCCTTTTCGAGGTCGTAACAGATCGTGATGAACGTGAAGTGCCCGCCCTCAGGCATCTCGATCCAAATGTCGCTGTCGCCGTCGAGCTGATTCCAGCTCGGGATGGCGGAGGTCTCCTGGGTGGTCGTTTGGTCGAGTCGGCCCGTCATCAGCATCACCGGAATCCCGAGGCCCGTGAGCGCATCTTCCTCGAAGGAGCCGATAGCAGGCGCTTGAGGTGCGAGCGCAACGACACGAGGGTCGAGAAAGCCCGCCCGAAACGCCTCCTCGTTCTCGGGCGTGTTGATGACTTCGCAGCTTGCGCTGTCGGTGCCTTCGCAGGCCTCGAGCTGCTGGTCGACGGCGATGGGAGCACCGGCTTTCGAAAACGTCGTGTATCCGCCGAAGCTGTGACCGTAGACGAACACTTCTGAGGTGACGGCTTTGCCGGCAAGCGGATCGCCGTCGAGGCCCGACTCGAAGGCGTCGATGATGGCAGTAATGTCGGTCGGCCGATCCAGCGATGAACGCGTACCCGGGTCGGGCGTGCCGAGGAAGTCGAGCGCGGTGTTGCCCGTGTGGTTCGGAGCAACGTGGATCCACCCGTGCGACGCCATGAGCTCACCGTACGGATAGGCGGTGAGACCCTCGCCTCCGTTTCCGTGCGAGTGGACGACGAATGGAAGTTCGTCGTCTTCCGTGATGGGGGGCGAATCGAGAGCGAGTTCAGCAGGCAGATCGACGATGCCGCCAACCTGGTAGCGCGCGGGAGGCGCATCGGAACCTGGGTCGGCCGGATACCAAACGCGCAGGAGGATCTCTCGCTCGCCACCGTCTCCTGCCGCGTCGTAAGTGATGGGAAACTCGCGGAAGCCAACGTCGTAAGGCCCCGGCTCGAAGAGCTCTTCCGGATCGGCAGACCCCGGCGGTGTCCCGGAGTCTCCATCGCTCGAGCTGCTGCCGCAGCCGAAGAGCGTCGTTGTCAAGACTACAGCCGCGCCGACGGCTGCGCTGAAGAAAGTACGGGTACGCATCGGGCCGAAATATAGTGCAACCCCCCAGACAACCAAGACTTCAGCTCAATGAGAGATTCGCTGAGTTTCTTCATTTCGCGGGGGATTACACGACAACGACACACTCGCGACTCCGGTCACGAATCTGGCACCGACCATCACCGCACGCCTTGGGCTGGCCACCCACCGATCACCGCGCGCGGTTCGCGTCACAGGCACCCCCTCATTCCATCGCCCGGCGAGGCCGCCTCAACCCCCCTCGCCCACCCACAGGCCGCGCGGCCTGTTGTTTCTCCCGTGTTTTTGGACTTTCGAGCATCGACATCGCACGTCTTACTTGCGAACTGTAAATCGCGTATTACGTTTCATCTATCGTCATGGACGCACCCATTGAGCTTCGGCAGCTGAACGACCTCGAGCAGCTGGAGGCGGAGGCCATCTTTGTCATTCGGGAGACGGTCGCCCAATTCGACAATCCAGCGCTTCTCTTCTCGGCGGGAAAAGATTCGATCGTCATGGCACACCTTGCGCGGAAGGCGTTTCATCCGGGGAAGCTGCCGCTGCCTCTGCTGCATGTGGATACAGGACACAACTTTCGCGAGACGATGGAATTCCGCGACGAGTATGTGCAGGAGCTTGGCGCCCGACTCGAAGTCGCCAGCGTCCAACAGATGATCGACGAAGGCCGCCTCGAAGAAGAGACCGGCCCCCACGCCAGCCGAAACGGCCTACAGATCCCAACCCTACTCCACTGCGTGGAGCAACGAGGCTTCGACGCGTGTCTCGGCGGCGGCCGCCGCGACGAAGAGAAAGCGCGCGCCAAAGAACGCTTCTTTTCCCACCGCGACCGATTCGGGCAGTGGGAGCCGAAGGGACAGCGCCCCGAGCTCTGGAACCTCTACAACGGCGCCAAGAAGCCGGGGGAGAGCTTCCGCGTCTTCCCACTCTCCAACTGGACGGAGATCGACGTCTGGCGCTACATCCGCCAAGAGCAGATCCCCTTACCGATTCTCTATTTCGCAGCCGAACGCGAGTGCCTGACCCGCGCCGGAGTGATCCTCGCGCTCTCCGAATTCGTTCAGCCCCGCCCCGGAGAGACCGTCGAAAAAAAGAGCATCCGCTTCCGAACCATGGGAGACGCCACCATCACAGGGGCTGTCGAGTCCACGGCCTCAGACCTGAACGCCATCATCCAAGAGGTGGCGATGGCAGACGTCACCGAGCGCGGCAACCGCGCCGACGACAAGCTCTCAGAGACCGCCATGGAAGACCGAAAACGCGAAGGCTACTTCTAACCCAGGGTCCTTCGCTCGTGCGACCGCCAGTGTGCTGGCACGGAACAGGCTGCGCGGCCTGTGCTTTCCCCCGTGTTTTTGGCGATTAGGCCGCAAGCCTCGACGGTGGCGGCGGTTCCTCCGGCGGAGGCACGTAGGGAAGCAGAACGTACTGCCCAGGCCGCACCTTGTGGAGCTCCTGCGGCATCACGAGCCCGTCCCATGTGATGACGATCGGGGCCCGCTCTTCCGAAGACTCCGTGAGAACGTTGTGATTGAGCACGATTGGTTTCATGGCCACGTTATCGGGTGAGAGATCGAAGAGTTGCGTGCCGCGCGGCCCGTTGTTTTTCTTCCGTTTTTCGGCCCCCATCCACTCCGCCCGCGAGTTGGTGTACGCTCGTCGGATGGAAGTGGGATGGCTGGCCCTCGGCGCCGCGGGTGGTGCGCTGTCGATTTGGCTGAATGCGATGCAGGCCGAACGAATGGCCGACCGCATGCCGGACTACGAGGTTCGGAGCTGGGCAATCTTCCTGCTGAGCGCGGCCATCATTTATGTGGGATTCGCTCTGTTCAACGGAGCGTCCAATCGCTGGCTCGCCATCGAGCTCGTGGGCCTGGCGATCTACGGACTTGTCGCATGGAACGGCGTCGTACGATTCGCGCCGCTCGTAGGCGTCGGGTGGCTGCTCCACACGCTGTGGGACCAGCTCCTCCATCCCGGCGGCGCCCCAGGGTACGTTCCCGAATGGTACCCCGCGCTATGCCTCGGGTTCGACCTGTTCGTAGGAGTCGCACTCATCTACCGGTTCCGGCGAGCGGACTTGATCCCAGTCGACGCCGAGCCGGCCGCCCCCGCAGGCTAGCCAGCCCGCGCAATCACCGGCAGCCGCGACTCGAAACCACGGCGACCCGCGCTCTACCATCTCGCCAGGGCAGCTCGACGAGCAAGCAGCCCTACCCCGCCAAGAACCCGGCCATCAGCCTTCCCACCGTCTCCGGATCGTCTTCCTGAAGAAAGTGCCCACAGTTGGGCAACGCGGTGAGTTCGGCGTTTGGGAAAGTGCTCTTCAGGCGAGACATCGTCTTTGCAACGTCGGGAAGGATGCGATCCTGCTCCCCGTAGATGAGGCGCACTTCGCCCTCGTAGTGAGGGAGCTCACGGGCGATTTTGGCGAGGCCACCAACGCCGAGACTGCCGCCCGCTTTGATGAGTGCCTTGCGCGCGGCGGAGCTTACGAACGGCGCCGTGTATGGCGTGAGAACCTCGCGGGTCATGAGGGCCTTGTTGGCGACGCCAAACTGCATGGAGCCGACGAGTCCCCTCTGACTCACGAGAAAGTCGCGTACGCCGGGGGTCTTCATCGCAAGGAGGAACAGTTTCACGGCCCAGGATGTTTCGGGGTACGCGAGCGTGTTGAGGATGACGAGCTTCTTGACTCGCGCTGGGCGCCGAAGCATCCAGTACAACCCGACCGGCCCACCGAGGTCGTGAACGCAAAGGTTGAGGTCCTCAATGCCGAGGGTGTCGAGGAACGCGTCGAGCGTGTCCGCGAAAAACTCGTAGTCGTAAGGGGCGTCGAGTGGTTTGCCGGAAAGACCGTATCCCGGAAGGTCAGGAGCGATGGCGCGGCGTGCGGCACCGAGGATGGGGAGGATGTTGCGATAGAGGTGAGAGCTGGTCGGGAAGCCGTGGAGGAGGATGGTCGGCGGATAGGCGGACTCTGTCTGACCCGATTCCAAGTAGTGGAGGTCGATCGCGTTCGCGGTCAGACGGTGCGAGGACGGCTTGGTCATTCCCTTGCGAGGCTACCATGCGGCCATCTGCCGAGCCGTCGCTCGATCCGTTCGTCCCGCACGAGACATTTCGCTCCGGCAGCCGCTCCAGAGTCACCCAGAGAATCTTCGGGTTTCGCAGGGTGACTTCCCGTGCGAGACCAACCCTGTGGGTGAAGCTCCGTTGTTCGGGTTCGGCAGATCACAGGGGCGCAGATTGCGTGCTGGATCTCTACTCCGGTTGATCACGCCGACTTTGGTCGCGCTGCTCATCACCGGTTGTCCGCCCGGATCAAGCAGCGAGCCGACACTCGGACAGGCCTGCGTCGAACGCTACGCCAAGTGCCGCCTGCCTGATGGGCCGCTTGGGGTATGCAACGACACGCCATGCAAGGAGGGCGAAACCGAGCCCTGCTTGCGCTGCGTGTCGCAGCACTAAGCGTGGAGTTCGTCCGCTGAGCGAGAACTGTGGTCGAAGTTCGTCACAGAGTGTGGC
>CBFCWN010000002.1:0-106556 GCA_965601515.1 uncultured Myxococcales bacterium
CCGCGTGTCCCTAGATTTTGTTGCGGACGATGAAGGTGTTCATGCCTTCTTCTCGTTCGAACGTCGAGCGGTAGGACTGGGCTTCTTGGCGCGTCGGGAAGGGGCCGATACGGACGCGCCAGTGCATGCCGCGGCCCTCGACGTCCCCAGAGGTGACGTAGGCGGCGTGCCCTCGCTTGCGTAGCGCGCTCGCAAAGATGCGGGCTTCCTGCGCGTCCCGATAGCTGATGACCTGAAGCGTGTAGCGGCCCTCGTGGCCTGCAGGAGCAGACTTCGTGTGTTCCGGCACGGTCGCAGCCACGAGCGCGTCATGCGTTGCGGCCATTTCGACGACCTCTCCGTCCGGGCCTGCGGTCACCGCGGCCGGCAAGCCTGCTGCGATGTCGGACGGCGGCGGCCGCCGCGTCACCGGGTCGAGGTGTTCGAGCTCAGCAGCGGCCGCAGCAACCGCAACCGCCACCTCAGGGCGATTGTCGGTCAGGGTCGCTGGAAAGCTCAGCGTCTTCGGATTGATGTCCGGGTCCTCGACTGCCTCCGCGGGCGCTTGGTCCGCGATCTCCGCTTGGTCCGCGATCCCAAGCATCTGAAGCGGGTCTTCGACCCGCGACTCCGCCGTATCGGGAAGGGCGGCGACCACTGCAATCACCACGCCGAGCGCCGCCACCAGGCCTACACCTGACAGCACCAAGACTCCTCGCCCTTCGTCCGAAGGGCGTTCTTCGATCCGTTCGAGATCGCGCATCGCCGTGTCCATCTCCCGCCTGGCTCCGACCCTGTCTCCGGGTTTACGAAACTTCGCGAAACCCGGCCAAAAAACAGCAGTTCAGAGACCCTGAGAGTGCGTGCAGGGGGGGTGCGCACGTGGTAGCTTCGCGCCCGCGTCGCGCGTGTAGGGGAGCGGCGCTTGGGAGCAGGTGTTGGATGGCGGAAACTCCACAGAAGCAGCCGGTCACGCTCGAAGACGAGATGCGGCGCTCGTACCTCGATTACGCGATGAGCGTCATCATCGGGCGAGCGATTCCCGACGTTCGGGACGGTCTCAAGCCCGTGCACCGGCGGATTCTCTACTCGATGCACGAGCAGAAGAACACGTGGAACACCGGCTACAAGAAGAGCGCCCGAATCGTCGGCGACGTCCTCGGTAAGTACCACCCCCACGGCGACACGGCTGTCTACGACGCTCTCGTGCGCATGGCTCAAGACTTCTCCATGCGATACCCGCTCGTCGACGGGCAGGGGAACTTCGGCTCCATCGACGGCGACCCCGCCGCGGCCATGCGTTACACCGAGGTCCGCATGCATCGGCTCGCCTCCGAGCTGCTTGCCGATATCGAAAAGGAAACGGTCGACTTCGGTCCAAACTTCGACGACTCCGAAAGCGAGCCGCTCGTCCTCCCGAGTCGCATTCCGAACCTCTTGATCAACGGCTCAGGCGGCATTGCCGTCGGCATGGCGACGAACATTCCGCCGCACAATCTCCGTGAGGTCGTCGACGCCACGATTCGCCTGATGGACGACCCTGAGCTCAGCGTCGAAGAGCTGATGCAGGACGACGAGGAGGCCGGACGACTCGGGGTCAAAGGGCCGGACTTCCCGACCGCCGGCTACATCTACGGCCGCGGTGGCATCCACATGGGCTACCGAACCGGGCGTGGTCGCATCGTGATGCGCGCCCGCGCGACCATCGAGCCGCTCCCCGGCAAGGGCGACCGCGAGATGATCGTGATCACCGAAATTCCCTATCAGGTGAACAAGGCCGAGCTCCTCAAAAAGGTCGCCGACCTCGTACGCGACAAGCGCCTCGAGGGTATCAGCGACATCCGCGACGAGTCCGACCGCGACGGTCTTCGTGTCGTCATCGAGCTCAAGCGCGACGCGCACGGCGAGATCGTCCTGAACAAGCTCTACCAGATGACCGCGCTCCAGAGCACGTTCGGCTACAACTGCCTCGCGATCGTCGGTCAGCGGCCAGAGGTGCTCGATCTGCGTTCGGCTCTGCTTCGCTTCATTGAGCACCGACGCGAGGTGGTCATTCGACGCACGCGCTTCGACCTTCGTCAGGCGAAGGCACAGCGTGAGCTGATCGAAGGCCTCGGCATGGCGGTCACCGACGTCGACCTCGTCGTCAACACCATCCGTTCGTCGCAAGACCCGGAGGAAGCCCGCGGGCGCCTCATGAAGCTCCCGCTCACCGGTCTCGAAGAGTTCGTGCGACGTGCCGGTCGGCCTGAAGAAGAGATTCAGGCCGCCAAAGAGCGGGGCGAATACCTGCTTACCGAGCGTCAGGCGAAGGCGATTCTCGAGATGCGCCTTTCCCGGCTCACCGGCCTCGAACGCGAAAAGCTCGCCACCGAGTACGGAACGCTTTCCGACCTCATCGGGGAGCTCGAGGCGATCCTCGCCAGCAAGCAGCTCCTCGACGAGGTGATCGTCAAAGAGCTCGACGAGATTCGCGAACGCTACGGGGACGAGCGCCGCACCGAAATCGTCGAGGCGGAGGGCGACCTTTCCATCGAGGACCTGGTGCCCAACGAAGAGGTCGTCGTCACGGTCTCGCACGCCGGCTATGTCAAGCGCGTGCCGCTGAGCGAGTACCGCGCTCAGGGTCGCGGCGGCAAAGGCCTTCGCGCGATGGACACCCGCGATCAGGACTTCGTGAGCTGGGTGTTCGTCGTGAACGCGCACGCGCACGTTCTGTTCCTGAGCGACAAGGGCAAGGCGTACCTCAAGAAGGTGTACCAAATTCCCGAGACTAGTCGCGCTGCCCGCGGCCGAGCGGTCGTGAACCTCGTCGGCATGGAACCCGACGAACGGGTCGCGGCCATTCTGCCGATTCGCGAGTTCGTCGAAGACGGCTACCTCCTCACCTGCACTCGCAAAGGTCGGGTCAAGCGCACCAACCTCAGCGCGTACGAAAACATTCGCCAGACCGGCATCATCGGCGTGGCGATCGGCGAGGGGGACGGCCTTCTCACTGCGCGCATCGTCACTCCCGGTCAGAACGTTCTCATCGGCACCTCGCATGGCATGAGCATTCGTTTCCCGATCGAAGACGTACGCGCGATGGGTCGCGACTCGATGGGCGTGAAAGGCATCGACCTTCGCGACGAGGACTTCGTCATCGGTATGGACGTCATCGAAGACGAAGAGGAACAACAGGTCCTCACCGTCAGCGCCAACGGCTACGGCAAGCGCACGAAGGTGGCCGAGTGGCGAGCACAGAACCGCGGCGGCAAGGGCATCATCGGTATGGACACCTCCGAGCGAAACGGGGCCCTCGTAAAGCTTCGCCTCGTATCCCCCGAGGACGAGCTGATGGTCATCACCAACGGAGGACAGGTCATCCGAACCCGAGTCTCCGAGATCCGCGAAACCGGGCGCAACACGCAGGGTGTTCGGGTGATCAGGCTTCGCGACGGCGAGCAGGTGGTCGACGTCGAACCCGTCGCCGAAACGGACGACGACGAACCCATCGAAAGTCCTCCGGAAACCGGCGAGGATGCGCCGAACTAGCCCGAAGCTGCCTGAGAAATGTGTAATCCGGGCAACGACCCGTTATCCTTAGAAGGCAGTTTTGGATAGGTCTTCTGGGGGTAGGGGAGAGTGAGCAACGGACCCGTCATTGGGATCGATCTGGGTACGACCAATTCGGTCGTCGCGGTGGCAGACCAGAACGGAGCTCGCGTTCTTTCGTCCGAGGACGGCACGCTCATTCCGTCCGTGGTGTCGTTCCACCCGAGCGGCGATGTCCTGATCGGTGCCGCCGCAAAGGAGCGTCGTCTGCTCGACGCGCAGAACACCGTCTACTCCGTCAAGCGCCTGATCGGGCGCCCCTTCACCAGCTACGAGGTCAAACAGGCGGGCGAGCGCTTCGCGTTCGAGCTCTCCGAAGGCCCCAGCGGTGGCGTGTTGGTGACGGCTCGCGGCGAGACGTACACCCTCAGCGAAATCAGCGCGTTCGTCCTTCGACACGTTCGCAAGGTGGCCGATGCGGCGCTCGGCGCCGAGTGCAACCAAGCCGTCGTGACGGTGCCGGCAAACTTCAACGAGCTTCAGCGAAGCGCCACCAAGGCGGCAGGCCGAGTCGCCGGCCTCGAGGTGCTCCGTATTCTCAACGAGCCGACCGCAGCGGCGCTTGCCTACGGTTACAACAAGACCTCGAACGAGCGCGTTGCCGTGTACGACCTCGGCGGCGGCACGTTCGACATCACGATTCTCCAGCTTGCAGGTGACGTCTTCGAGGTGCTCGCCACGGCCGGCGATACGTTCCTCGGCGGTGACGACGTCGACAACATGATTGCCGACCACATGGCGAGCCACTTCCTCGAGCAGCACCGCTACGACACGCGTCAGGACAGACAGGCGTACGAGCGCCTAAAAGCCGCTGCGGAATGGGCCAAGGTTCAGCTTTCGGGCAAACCGCATGTGAAGCTCTGCATCGAAGAGCTTGCCTACGGGGACGGCGGCGCGGCCCTGAACCTCGACTACTCGCTCACGCGGGAGCAGCTCGAGCACATGTGCCAACCGCTCATCGCGCGAAGCTTCGACGTTTGCGAAGACGCGATGAAAGCGGCCGGTCTTCGCCCGACTCAGCTCGACAACGTGATTCTCGTCGGCGGATCGACGCGGATCCCGTTGCTTCAGCGAATGGTCGCCGAGTACTTCGGCCGGAACCCGCTGTCGAGCATCGATCCCGACCTCGTGGTCGCGCAGGGCGCGGCGCTCCAGGCCTTCACGCTCTCCGAGCCGAAACGCGGGGCCGCTCTTGGCCGCGTCGCGCTCAAGAAGGTCGCGCATCCAACCACCGGAAGCCACCCACGCGTCGCCGAAGAGACGACGTTCGAAGACGACGTCACGAACCCGGGCGAGAAGCCGCCGCTTCCTCCGCCGCCCGTTGCGCGGGCCGCGCGCAAGGCGACGCTACAGGGTCAGGCGCCACCGCCTCCGCCGCCCATGCTCCAGGCGACCGATGAGGCAGCAAACGATGGTTTGGTCGATACGCCGACTCGCTCCCGCGAGGAGCCACTCGATCACGAGATGACGCGCCTCGGAGCGCCGGCCGACCCACTCGATTTTCAATCGACTCGAATGGCCGACGCGTCGGGCCTGCTCATGCAGATTGGCGGCGAAGACGCGAACGAGACCGAATCGCTGGAGCTCAACTCGGACCTGCCGACCGGGGTCGAAGAGATCGAGCTTCCGCTGGACTCCGACATGCCGACGGGGGTGGAGGAGGAGTCCGGTCTTCTCCTCGAGCTTGGAGAAGACGCGTTTCCGACCAAGTCGGTTCCCGCCGAGCAAGGGCCCGACCACCCGCCGCCGCTCGAGATTGCCAGCAACGCGCCGCCGGTGCTTCGCGCCGCGCTTGACGAAAACGTGGACACCGTCACCGCAGCCGTTCCCGCGGCAGATGTCCCGGCAGCACCGCTTCTCCTCGACGTCACCCCGCTCTCTCTCGGCGTCGAGACTGTCGATGGATACTGCGAGCACATCATTCGGAAGAATTCAGCCATCCCCGCGGGCCAAACCAAGATGTTCACTACGGCGCGCGACCAGCAGGAAGCGGTGGTTGTTCGCATCTGCCAAGGCGAGGACCGCCGGATACAAGGCAACCAGCTTCTCGGCGAAGTCGTGCTCGACGGCCTCCGTCCGGCCGCACGCGGCAAAGTGCAGATCGCCGTTCGATTCATGATCGACGCAGACGGCACCCTTCAGGTGCGCGCACAGGACGTCGGCACCGGCCAGCAGCAGCAAATCGCAATCCGGCTCATCGGCGAGGTTCCCGAACAAGAGATCGAGCAACTCCGCGAGCGTCACGAGGCCAAACTCGGAGCCTGACCCATGTCGAAGAAGGAAGCGCGCGACTACTACCAGATCCTCGGAATCATCCGAACCGCGAATTCCGATCAGATTCGTTCGGCGTTTCACCGCTTCGCCAAGGTTCACCACCCCGACAACTTCATCGGGTCGCCCGAAGAAGCGGGCCGCCACACGATGCTGTATCAGCTGGGAAGCGAGGCCTATCGCGTCCTGTTGGATCCAGCGAAGCGACGTCTTTACGACGAGGGGCTCGAGGAGGGCAGGGTGCGCTACCGAGAGGATCGCGTCCGCGAGACCAAACGCACGATGAAGCCTCCCGGCGGCGTCATGGTGCGTTCGAGCAAGGCCCGAGCGTTTCTCACCCGTGCGCATCGGGCCATCAAGTCGGAGGACTGGGCGCAGGCCAAGCTGAACCTGAAGATCGCGCTTCAGCACGAGCCCGACAACATCGAGCTCACCGCAAAGTTGGCAGAGGTCGAAACGCGAGCGAAATCGCGGTAGCCGACTCGCCCTCGTACGTTTCCAGGCTATGGTAGCGGCGACATGGGACGACGAGCGACCATAGAGCGCCGAACCAGCGAGACCGACATCAAAGTCGTCGTCGAGCTCGATGGATCGGGGCAGTACGAGGTCGAGACGCCAATCGGGTTTCTCACGCACATGGTCGAGCAGCTTTCGAAGCACGGTCTGTTCGACCTGAAAGTAAAGGCGAAGGGGGACACCCACATCGATGGCCACCACACCACTGAAGACCTAGCCATTGCGCTCGGTCAGGCGTTTGGCGTGGCGCTTGGGGACAAGGCCGGCATTCGTCGGTACGGCTCGGCGACCCTTCCGATGGACGAAGCCTGTGTCACGTGCGCGCTCGACCTTTCGGGTCGGCCCTTTTTCGTCTGGGCGATGGACGTTCCCAAAGCGAAGATCGGCGACTTCGACTCCGAGCTCGCCGAGGTGTTCTTCGAAGGCTTCGTTCGCGGCGCGCAGTGCAATCTCCACATGCGTCGGCACGCCGGCGAGAACCTCCACCACATCGTGGAAATCAGCTTCAAGGCGTTCGCCCGGGCCCTTCGAGACGCAACCGAGATCGACCCTCGCGTCTCCGGGGTTCCGTCCACCAAAGGCACGTTGCGAGAATGAGCACGGGACGGGTCGCCATCGTCGATCTGGGCCTTGGCAACCTACACAGTGTCGCCAAAGCCTTCGAACGGGCAGGGGCTCGACCTGAGCTGAGCGCCGACCCTGCGGTGCTCTTGCGTGCCGACCGTCTCGTGATGCCTGGGCAGGGCGCATTCAAGGAGTGCGCGCATGCGCTGGCGGGCGAAGTTGGGGACGCGGTTCGCGAGTGGATCGGGAGCGGTCGCCCTTACCTCGGTATTTGCCTCGGCATGCAGGCGCTCTTCGACTCGAGCGAGGAAGCCCCCGGCGAACGCGGGCTAGGAATCTACCGCGGCGAGGTAAAGCGCTTTCCGCCGCGTCTTGCCGATTCGGAAGGGCATGTGCTCAAAGTGCCCCACATCGGATGGAATCAGATCGAGAGTAGCCACCCGGTGTTCGAAGACAGCGAATGGTACTACTTCGTCCATAGCTACTACTGTGTTCCGGAGGACCCGAGCCTCGTCGCCGCCACCACCGACTATGGCGGCCCGTTCTGTTCGGCGATCGCGCGCGACAACGTGCTCGCGTGTCAGTTCCACCCGGAGAAGAGCCAGCATGCCGGTGCGCGGGTGATCGGCCACTTCCTGGGAGACATCTCGTGGAGCTGATTCCCGCCATCGATCTGCTCGACGGCAACGTCGTCCGTCTGCATCAGGGCAAGTACGACGAGGTGACGGTCTACGACGACGATCCGGTCGCCATGGCGCGTCGCTTCGCCGAAGCCGGGGCAAAGCGCCTCCACGTCGTCGACCTCGAGGGCGCGAGGAGCGGCGCGCCGGCGCACGTCTCCGTCATCCGAGGAATCCTTCGCAAGACTTCGCTGCAGGTTCAGGTGGGCGGCGGAGTCCGCAACGAAGACGTCGCTGCCGCGTGGATCGACGCCGGTGCCGCCCGCGTCGTGCTCGGCACCATCGTCGTCAAAGCCCCTGAAGCCGCGCATGCAATCTGCCAGAGGTTTCCAGGCGCCGTGGTCATGGCGCTCGACGCTCGGGACGGGAAGGTCGCCGTCGAAGGCTGGCAGGAGCAAAGCGAGCAGGATGTCGTCGAGCTCGCGCGAGAGGTCGACGCCTGGAACATCGGCGCCATCCTCTTCACGAACATTCACCGGGACGGTACCCGCAAGGGCCCCGACGTGGAGGCCACCGCGTCGCTTCAATCCGCCGTGTCTACCACGGTCATCGCTTCGGGCGGGATCGGCTCGCTCGAGCACTTGAAGGCCTTGCAGGCGGCAGGCGTGCGTGCCGCGGTGTGCGGTCGGGCGCTCTACTCGGGTGCATTCACGTTGTCCGAAGGCTTCGCAGCGCTAAAGAAAGCCTGATGCTCGCCAAACGCATCATCCCTTGCCTCGACGTCAAAGATGGGCGCGTGGTCAAGGGCGTGAACTTCGTTGGGCTGCGGGATGCCGGCGACCCGGTGGAGTCCGCCCAGCGCTACAGCGACGGCGGAGCTGACGAAATCACGTTCCTCGACATTACCGCCTCACACGAGAACCGGCGCACCCTGTTCGACCTGGTCGAGCGCACCGCGTCCACCATCGCCGTCCCGCTCACGGTGGGTGGGGGAGTGCGCGAACGACGCGACGTGAGTGAGCTTCTTCACGCCGGAGCGGACAAGGTCTCGATCAACAGTGCGGCGGTTGCCAATCCGACCTTCGTCCGGGACATGTCGGAGGCGTACGGGGCCCAGGCCATCGTGGTCGCCATTGATGCGAAGCGTGTGCCTGAGGAGCCAGGAACGTGGCACGTCTACACCCACGGCGGACGACGCGACACGGGGCTCGATGCGATCGCCTGGGCCAAGCAGATGGCCGACTACGGTGCCGGCGAGATTCTTCTGACCAGCATGGACCGGGACGGGACCCAGGACGGCTACGATCTCGTGTTAACTCGCGCAGTTGTGGACGCAATCCCGATTCCGGTTGTAGCTTCCGGGGGTGTGGGGAACCTCGAGCACGTCGAGGAAGGACTTACGTCGGGAGGGGCCGATGCGGCGCTTGCAGCTTCTATCTTTCACGACGGCCACTACACTGTCGGCCAGGTCAAAGAGTACCTGCTCGACCGGGGAGTCTGCGTGCGCCCGCCGGAGCCGGGCTGAGGGGGAACGATGAGAGACGTCGGCGTGGGCCAACTGGTGGAGGAGCTGGAGCAGCGCGGCGACCGGCTTCCGTTCGAGATCGGAGCTTTCGTGGCGCTCGAAGCTTGCGAAGGCCTCCTCCAGGAGTCGGTGCGGATCGAGCCCGACGACGTCCGGGTGACGCTCGAAGGCGGGGTGGTCGTGGCCGAATCTGCCTCGGCCGCTGAACCGGATGAGGCGGCTCGGTCGCTGATTTCGGTGCTCGCTCGACTGCTCGTGGCCGCCGGGCCAGGCGTTCCTCCGTATCTGCTGCAGCTCGTCCAAGAGAACACGACCGACGCGTCGGAGCGAGACCTAAAGGAGCTCCACGATGCGATCGAGGCCTCTCTGATTCCCGTGAATCGCAGTGCTTCGCGCCGCGTTCTCGCGCGACTCGTCCGTGAGAGCGAGCGACCTCCTGCCCCGTCGGCGCCCTTGGTTCCTGACGTCGATCCGCAGGAGCTCGACGCCGAACTGGACGAGCTCCTCCGCGATCCCGCGCTGCGCACGCTCGAGCCGCGCCGTTCCACGCCTCCGGAACCGCCGGCTCAGGCAACGTCCGAAGAGATACCCGAGGACGATCCGGTCACGGAGCGAATTCGAATTCCGAGGGGGCTGCGAGAAGACGAGCGCGCTGGAGCGGGCGCCGAGGCTGCAGCCGCGGCGGCGACCATGCCCGAGCCATCGCCGCTTGCCGCCAACCCCGAGCCGGTGACCGCGACGATCCGGAAGTGGGTCCGCGAAGACGAACCGGCGCTCGAGGACGAGCCTGAGACGGAGGTCATGGCGAAGCCCGAGCCAGAGCCCGCGCTGGACCCCGAACCCGACCCGGAGCCCGAGGCCATCGCCGGAGCGGAGCCTGCTAAGCCGCCCGAGGCGGAACCAGACGAGCCCGAGGCGCCCGAACCCGTCGAGGCGGAGACTCCGACCGAAGCGGTCTTCAGCCACGGCTCCGCCAGCGCGGCGGAGTCGATTCCCGCTGCCGAGCCACAGGTGCGCGATTCGCGCGCCTCGCTCGACCCCCCTGCCGTGGAGCGGGTCTCGCAGCCGCAGCCGCAGCAACAGCCGACACGTCGCGGCGGTTGGGGCGCATGGCTTCTCGTCGCCGCGCTGGGCCTTGGCGTGTACGCCCTGTTCGCAACCGGCGCCTTTCAGAATCTGGTTGCGCCCGCAGCCCCACCGCCGGTTTCAAGCGGGGTGGTCGCTCTCGAAGTGGCTCCCGAGGATGCGCAAATCTTTCTCTACGTGGGGCGTGGTCCTTCGATCGCGGACGGCCTTGCTGTCGGCGCGCCGCATGAGTTCGTGGTCTTTCATGAGGGCCTGCGTCCGACTCGCGTCGCCGTCCCTGCGGACGGAGCATGGTCGACGGCCGACGGGGCCCCGCTCTACGAGCTCGCTGTTCAACCACAGCCCGCCAGCACGTCGACCGACGCGGCGGACTTCGGGGTGCCACTGACGGAAGTGGGTGCCGCATCAGGGGATCGGCTCGGCGCCGTTCGGGTCGTGACCAATCCGCCGGGCGCGAAAGTGTACCGATACCTTGGCTTAGGTCCGAACGTGAGCCTGACCGTCGGTTCCATTCACGAGGGGCAAGAAGTTCTGATCGTTCGACCCGGCTACGAGACGCGGCGCGCAGTGATCGGTCCGAGCGACTGGGAGACCGTCGAAGGCGAACCACGAGCGTCGCTGCGAATCGAGTTGCCGGAGGTGCCAGCGCTAGCTGTTCCGCAGTCGCCCGAGGACTGACTCCACCTCGTCGCGAATCTCCTTCAGCCTCGACTCCGAGTCGGCTTCGAAGCGCAGGACGAGGACCGGCTGTGTGTTGGACGCCCGGACCAGCGCCCAGCCGCCATCGAACTGGATTCGCGCGCCGTCGATGTCGACGAGCGAGTGCGTGGGTCGGTAGTGCTCGAGCATTCGCTCGACGACTCCGAACTTCGAGGCGTCGTCGCACTCGACTCTGATCTCGGGCGTCGCGTACGTCTCGGGAACATCCTGAAGCATCTCGTGCAGCGGTCTGTCCGATCTGGAGACGATTTCGAGAATTCGCAGCGTCGCGTAGATCGCGTCGTCGAACCCGTAGTAGCGATCGGCGAAGAAGATATGGCCGCTCATTTCCCCTGCGAGCAGCGCCTTTTCCTCCTTCATCTTCGTCTTGATGAGGGAATGGCCCGTCTTCCAAAGAACGCCTCGGCCGCCGTGCGCAGCGATGTCGTCGTAGAGCGTCTGCGAGCACTTCACTTCGCCGATGATGGTAGCCCCTGGGTGCGTTTCGAGCAGTGCGCGCGACAGTGCGATCATCAGCTTGTCGCCCCAGATGATTTCGCCGCGCGCGTCGATGACCCCCACTCGATCGGCGTCGCCATCGTAGGCAAAGCCGAGCTCGAGCTTGCCGTCGAGCACCTCCGTGCGAAGCATCTCGAGCGTCTCGGGCTCGGTCGGGTCTGCGTGATGCACCGGGAACGTACCATCCATCTCGCAAAGGAGTGCGACGGGCTCGAGGCCCAACGCATGCATCGTGCGAAGAGCCAACGGACCTCCGGCGCCGTTGCCCCCGTCGACCGCAAACCGAATGTTGGTTCGACCGAGGTCGATATCCTCGACGGTTCGTTGCACGTAGGCGGGCTCGACGTCGGCATGTTCGAGCTGCCCGCGGGGCTTGTCGACGAACGCTTCGGCCTCCATGGTCGCCTTGAGCTCGACGATGTCTTCTCCGAACAGCGAACCTTTGCCCACCATCATCTTGAAGCCGTTTTCGTCCGGAGGATTGTGACTTCCTGTGATCTGAACGCCGCCCTCGAGGTCGAGGTGATGCACGGCGAAGTAGAGCAGCGGGGTAGGCCCGATGCCGATGTCGATTACATGTAGGCCGGAGCGAACCAGACCGTCGCAGAGCGCGTCTCGGAGTCGCGGCGAGCTCAACCGGCAGTCACGGCCGACGGCGATTCGTTGAAGCCCGCGCTTGGTGAAGAAGGCGCCGAGGCTTCGGCCAAGCGACAGCACGAAGTCATCGCTGAAGTCGCGTTCTGCATGACCTCGGATGTCATACTTCCGAAAAACGTGAGGGTTCACTTTCATGTCCTGTCGTCGTCGCGCTCACGGAGCGCAGCTACGATGTCGCGTACGTCCTGTGCACGCCTGCGTGGGATGACCAGCAATGCGTCGCCGGAGTCGACGACGATCAGATCGTCGACACCAACCAGCGACACCAGCTTGCCTTCGGGCACAAGCGCGTAGTTGCCATGGGCGTCGATTGCGACGCCATCCTCAGGAAGGGCGTTGTCATCCTCGTCGTGCGGAGCTAGCTCCCACGCGGAGGTCCAGCTGCCGAGGTCAGACCATTCGAACGAGCCGGGCACGACGCTTACAGCGTCCACCTTTTCCATGATGCCGTGGTCGATGCTGATCGCGGGAAGCTCGCCGTAAGTCGACGCGACGAGCTCCGCCTCGCTTCCCGCCTCGGCGGCTTCGTCGTATGCGTGGAGCTGCTCGCCGAGACCCGGCAGGTGCTGGTCGATCGCTTCCAAAATGCGAGACGCGAGGAAGAAGAACATTCCGCTGTTCCACAAAAAGTTCCCGCTCGTCACGAACTGCTCTGCGCGTTGGCGGTTTGGCTTCTCGACGAAGCGGCGGGCTCGAAAGACGCCTGGGTCGAGCTCGGAACCGACCTCGATGTATCCGTATCCGGTCTCGGGGCGTGTCGGACGGATGCCGATGGTGACGTAGTCGCCGTGCGATGCCGCTTCGAGACCGCGCCCAAGTGCGGCGACGTACGAGTCGGGATCGCCAATGTAGTGGTCTGCGGGCAAGACCGTCATGACCGCATTCGGGTTCAGTCGCCGGACGTGAGTGGCGGCCCAGCCGATGCACGGCGCCGTATTGCGGCCGACCGGCTCCGCCAGGATCTGGTCCGGACCGAGTTCCGGAAGAAGCTCCTCGACCTGCGATCGCAGCAGCTCGCTCGTGACGACGAAAGTCCGTTCCGCAGGGATCAGGGACCAGACACGCTCGGCTGTCGCTCGAAGGAGCGAACGGCGATCGGGCCCCAGCGACAGAAACTGCTTTGGGCGTTCACTTCGAGAAAGCGGCCAGAATCGGGTTCCAGACCCCCCAGCCATGATGATTGCGTATGCTTTGTCTGTCATCGACGTCGACGCTTCAGCGCGTGACCAAAAAGAGACCCAGGGGGATCAAATAGAGCGCGAAGGTCCACATACGCCCCACCAGGATGATGTGTCGAAGGATAACAAGAGCGAGGTATCCAGTCACCAGAGCGGTGAGGCCGCCCACCCATGCAGACGGATCGAGGCTCCCAAAACCGTCTGAAGCGAGAGATTCGTATAGGGCGGCGGCCACGATCGCCGGTAGTGAGACGAGGAACGAAAACCGGAAGGACGCGTTTGGTTGCACGCCGAGCAGCATCGCCACGGCAATCGTGGCACCGCTCCGGCTCACGCCTGGCAGCACGGCGATGCCCTGGGCGATGCCGATGACGAGCGCTTGCGCCCACGAGACCTCCAACGACTTGCCTCTGCCAAATGCGCTGGAGATCAGAAAAGCGGCCGAGAGCAAGAAGCCGTAGCCGACAAGCGCGAGATCTTGCGAAAACGCTTCCGCAGTATGCCGCAACGCGAGTCCGATCGCTCCCGTGGCAGCCGTCGCGATGACGATCGCGACGAGCGTGCGTCCCTCCGGAGTCGTGCCGAGTCGCGCCGGCTGCCGCACGGACGCAATGAGCTCGGCGGCGAGCGTGCGGATGTCTTCTCGAAACAGAAGGATCGTCGCTGCGAGTGTGCCGAGATGCAGAAGCACGACCAGCCCTAGCGACCCTTCTTGGATCCCGAAAAAGTGGGCGCCGATCGCAACGTGGCCGCTGCTCGACACCGGAAGAAACTCCGTAAGTCCTTGCAGCGCTCCGAGTATCGCCGCGGTCCCTGCGTCGATTCCATCCGACAAAGCCGCATGGCCATAGCGGCAGAACTCCGACGCTGCAAGGAGTGCGATCGCCGCCCGTGAACCCACGCGGAGATAGCTGTTTGCCGCTGGTTCGACTAGTCTCAGCCCCGCTCTCATGAAGGAGACTTGGAACGCGGCCCGGGTTGGATTGATGGTGGTTCTTGGGCTCGCCGTCACCTTTGCGGTGTACCGATACGTCGATGAGCGCTCCACGACAGAGTCGGGCTACGGCGTCTACGCGTACTTCGGCGACGTGCAGGGCCTCGTTACGAAGTCGAGGGTGCTCGTCGCGGGCATTCCTGTGGGATACATCTCATCCATTCGGCTCGAAGGTGACCGTGCCCGCGTCGACCTCCGGATCGAGGGCCAGATCAAGCTGTACGAGGACGCGAGCGTCACGATGCGGAGCCTGTCGCTCCTCGGCGAGCGGGTGCTCGTGATCCGGCCGGGCACGCCCGGACTCCCGGAAATCCCGGACGGCGGAGAAATCCGAGTCGCGGACACCGGAGCGAGTACTGACGACATCATCGCAACCGTCAACGACATCGCCCAAAGCGTGAAGAAGATCACAACGCAGCTCGAACGGGCGTTCGGCACCGAGGAGGCCGGGGAGCGAATGGAGAACGCGCTCCGCGACCTGAGCATCGCCCTCGAGAACATCCGAGAGGTGACCGACGAGGCGGGGCCCCGCGTCATACGGGTCATGGAGAACGTCGAGCTCGCGACTGGAGACTTGAGCGAAATCATCCACAAGCGAAAAGACGAGATCGACCGTGGCATCGGCGAGGTCGACGACACCATCGCTTCGATTCATCGCGCTGCCGACCAGCTCAATGCGGTTTTGGCGGACGTGAAAGAGGTGACCAGTCGAACGGCACGCGGGGAGGGAACCATCGGCCGACTCACCCAGGACGAGGCCCTCATCGACGAGGTCGAGGGGGTTGCCGAAGGCCTCAACAGCTTCGTCGGCGGACTCAATCGACTTCGCACCATCGTCGAGCTGCGAAGCGAGTACTATGCGCTCACCAACGCGTTCAAGACGTACTTCTCGATTTACCTCAAGCCGCGGGAGGGCCGTTACTTCCTCGTTCAGTTCATCGACGACCCACGCGGCAGCGTCAGCGTGTCCGAAAGCATCATTCGCCAGAGTCCTCCTCCGCTGTTCTTTCCGAACGAGTATCGACGAACCGAGATCACGCGCTCGAACCGCCTCAAGTTCTCTGCGCAGTTCGGGAAGACCATCGCCTTCGCCACATTTCGATTCGGCATCATCGAATCGACCGGCGGCCTTGGTGCAGACTTCAAGGTCTTGAAGGACCGCCTGGAGATCAACACCGACATCTTCGAGTTCGGGCGACGAATTTGGCCTCGGCTCCGAGTTCGGGCGGGCTTCGAGCTCGTGAAACGCTTTTGGCTCGTTGCGGGCATCGACGACGCGATCAACCCGACGCGCGACTACTTCGTCGGCCTTCAGCTTCGCTTCGACGATGAGGATCTGAAGCCACTCATTCCGTTGGGAGCCGTCGCACTACCGAGGTGAAGGGAGCTTCGATGGGAATCAAAGAGGGCGCCACCGCCGTCGCGAAGTCTCCAATCGGGTTCGCCCGCGGGCTGTCCTACGGGCTCCGGGGCATGAGGTTCGTGTATCTGCAGCACAAGGGTCTCGCTCGCTACTGGATTTTCCCGATCCTCATCACGGGTGCGGCTCTGGTCGCAGTCTTCTATGGAGCCGGCTCTCTGTACGAGGACCTGAGCGCGCTTGTGTGGGGCCTCTTGCCCGATAGCTGGAACGAAGCGACAGGAGCTGCAGGAGCCTTCGTCAAAGCGTTTCACTGGCTGGTCGACCTGCTTGCCGGAATCGCGATCACCTTGCTCGGCCTGGTGGTGGTGTTCGTGCTCTCGAGCGTCGTCGCGGCGCCATTCAACGATGCGTTGAGCGAGGCGGTGGAGGGCATCTTGACGGGCGAACCCGCGCCTCCGTTTTCGTTCAAGCGCATGGTTGCGGACGTCTTTCGCACCATCCGAATCGAGCTGCTCAAGGTGCTCGTCTATGCGGGGGTCGTGGGTCCCATCTTCCTCTTCTCGCTCTTTTTGCCGGGCATCGGACAGGTGGTGTCGCTCCTCGGCTTTGCGCTAACCGCGATCTACCTCGGCATCGACTACATCGATTGGCCCGCGGCGCGTCGCGACTGGTCGGTCCGAGACCGAATTGCCTTCACCCGACGGCAGCTTGCGGCCGTTGCCGGGTTCGGGACCGGGGTATGGGTCCTGCTGTTCATCCCCATCGTCAATCTCTTCTTCATGCCGGCGGCCGTCGCGGGCGGAACGATGCTGTTCGTGGAGATGAACCGACGCGGATGACGGCGACACCGGTTTTCGCCGGTCCGAACTGTGTCCTGCCTCACCGTTTTTTCAGCCCCTAGATTCCCGATGCTACCTTGTGGTTCGGGGGAACGATCTATGCGACGTGCATCCTACGCAGCATTCTTTGGGGCACTTGGACTGGTTCTGGCGGCGACACTCTGGACGCAGCCGAGTTCGGCAAAGCAGGGCAGCGCGCTCGAGGATTCGATGGGCGAGCTTCAGTGGGGGTGGACGCCGAAGCAGGTGTACCGTCACCTGAAGAAGGGCATCGAAACCTCGTATCAGAAGCCGATTTCGAAGACGACCGATGCGATCGAGGAAGACCGACTTCGCCACAAGATGGCCGGAGAGATTCGACAGATTCGGGATTCCTTTTTCGAGTTCGACGGCACCGCGTCCGCGTACGATTCGGGCTACTTGAAGGGTGAGTTCACTCACCGAAACGGCGAATCGTTGCTGCGCGTCCGCACCAAGAACACACAGGACTACTTCTTCTTCATCAACGACAAGCTCTGGAAGCGATACCGGGCATTCGATGCCTCGGTGTTCGAGGGCGCAAGCTTCGACGAGTTCGGCGCCGCGCTACAGCAGCGCTACGGAAAAGCAAAGCGGAATAATGGCTCGCTCTACGAGGGCGGTCCCAACAAGCAGTGGTACGAGTGGAAAGAGCCTCGTGTGCTCGCGAAGGCGGTCGACAACAACGAGTTCTACGGCTTCTACTGCCTGATTCTCGAGGATCCGAAAACGGTCGCGCGACTCGACAAGCTCCGCAAGAACAAGCCGGTGGACACCAAGGAAAAGGTCAGCCTGGTCGACGCGGTCGAAGCCAAGTCCGACACCGATCAGAACGCAGACATTGCCGATCGAATCACTGGCGAGATTCGGCGTCACGAGACCGCGGACGTCAACGCGAAGTAGTCGACACGTAGGGGCGGGTAGGATTTACACCGCCGTCTTGCGACCTCTACCATGAAGGGGCTTTGGAGCGTTCTGCCGTGCGCTATCGTTTACGTTTTCATCTGCAAGAGGTCGACCTCGCGAAGGACGAGATTCTGATCGGGCGAGGCCCCGAGTGTCACGTCACGATCGACGATCCGATGCTCTCGCGACGTCACGCACGCATCGAGCTTGGTGGCGCCGGCCCGGTGATCGAGGACCTCCGAAGCCGCAACGGCACGCAGCTCAACGGCGCTGCTCTCGTGGGTAGCGCCACGCTTCAGGACGGCGACCGCATTCGCCTCGGGACTCAGGAGCTCGTCTTCGTGGCTCAGAGCTCGTCCAAGCGAAACTTCCGGACTACTTCGGGCCTCATTTTCTGCACCGGATGCGCCGTCCCGTATCCAAGCAGCAGCTTCCAATGCCCGCACTGCGGAGAGGCTGCCGCGGAGGACACCGACGCCTCGATCGACAGGGACATGCCGGCGAGCGGCTGGACCTTTCATCTACTTTCGCAGGTCGTAGAACGGGCGATCGAGCAGGGCCGACTTGCCGACGCAGAGCGCATGCTGGCTCGTGGCCTCTCGGAGCTCGAGGAGCAGCTCGCCCGAGGAGCCGAGGTCGATTCGGCGCACGTCACCGCCATCGCGGAATGCGCGGCTCGTCTTGGGTGCGCACTCCGCACCAGTCGATGGCTCGAACACGGCGCAAAGCTGTATACCTGCGCGAAGACGCGTCCGTCGCGCGACGTGCTCGCTCTACTCGATACGCTTCCCGCCGATGCGCGTCTCACAGACGCGGTTCGCCGACTCCGTCACGCCGCGGCGGGCGCTCGCCAGGCCAGCTAGTACGCGGTGACGACCTGTTCGAGGCCTTCGAGCCGTCGAAGAAGGAAGCGCTCGGATGCGCCGTAGTCGGCCGAGCGGTCGTGGACGACCGCGAGGTACGCTCGGAGAAAGTCTGGGCGCGAATAGTTGTGATTGCGCACCAAGTTGTGGAGCGCTTCGATCGTCTCTGCCTCCATCAGCCGGCCTGTCGCCGTGTGCACTCGAAAGACCCAGTCGATCCACTTGGTCGCGTTGAGACCCTTGGCGAGCTGGAGCGCGTAGCTCGTCGCTCCTGCGAACAAGACATCCGGGTCGTCCTTGTCCGAGTCGCTCAGAGAACGCTTGGCGATCGCTCGGTCGAGAATGTTGTCGAGGTGCGGCATCAGCATTCGCTCTGCCTCCTCGAAGCGGCCCATCGCAATGGCCTTGCTTGCGATGCCCGCGATGACGTCGAGCGCGCGAGCGGTGCGAGTGTCTTCTGCGCCCCACGCATGGGACGACGAGTCGACCCGCCCGTTTCCGGCCAGTGTCTCGCCTGCGCTTGAGGAAAGGCGACGGCCGCATTCGCCGCAGCGACGCTTTGCAGACCCGTTGATAGCGCCGCAGGAATCACACACTACGTATTCGGCGGTCTCTCGGGATCCTTCGCGCAGCTTCGCCGCGTCGATGAGAACGAGCTCCTGCGAGCCGATGTACACACGATCCATGTGCGCCAAGCGCTTCGGAGCGTTGATCCGAACGCCGTTGACGGCGACTCCGTTGCGACTGCCTAGGTCCTCTACCACGACCGCGTCAGGGCCGACGTGGAGCACCGCGTGCTTGCGAGACACCAATCCGTCCGCAAGTGCAAGATTGCACTTCGAGCTTCGACCAATGGCAAACTCCCCGAGAGTCATCTCGAGATTGGTCGACTGATATCGCAGCCTGAATCTAGGCATCCCCCTACGCTCAATGTAGCAGTTCGCGGGTCCGAGCGTCGAATGAGCTACACCCGAAGAATACGGGCTCGAATGACGGGACTTCTGTTCAGAAGCTGGCGATTTCCTGGAGCCCCGCGACCGAGCCAAGTCCCTTTTCGAGGGCGCCCTGGGTCTCCAGCGTCGCGGCCATCTGCTTGGACAGGTCGCCGAGGTCTTTGCGGTACTCGCTGAACGCGTTCTGACGCCGGCTCAGCACGCCCTGCGACTGGTCTGGATTCGTGAGAATCACGTACTTGCTGGCGTTCTGACGCAGGTCCTGGCCCTGGTAGAGCTCTTTTTCGAACGCCTTGCTGCCGCGGGTGGCGCGGACCTTGAGCTTGGCGCCGGCGCTGTCCGAGTCCGGCATGTCGACGAACACGAGGCCGCAGCGGAAGCCGCCTTCGCCGAGGGTCGGAACACAGCCTGTGGGACTCGACGTGAGTGCGGTCTCGTCCTGGGCGGCTTCATCGAGCCCGGCCCGACGCGAGGTCGGAAGCACTCGGTTCGCCACGACGTCGAACTCGTCCCAGAGCTCGTCAACCTGACGGGCGTAGAGAAAGAGCGAGTTGACGGTCTCTCGGCTGAACTTGTTGTACTGAAGTCCCGCGAAATCACCCGCCGTGAACGGAGTCGGAAGGGCGCGTAGTTTCTCGATCGCCTCGTAGTCGACGCTTGGACCTTCACCCGGTCGCGACTTGGCGGAACTCACTGCGCGGTCGAGCAAACGCTTCGCCTCGGCGACCTGGTCGCCCGCTGCGCGTACCGCCTGATAGACGGCCCTTCCATCCCGCACGGCGATGTTGTACTGCGATCGCCGGCTCATCACGGTCGACGAAAGCACTCCAAGGAACAGCCCGACGACGAGTGCTCCGGCACCGCTCATCATCATGAGTTTTCGAACTCGGCGGCTCTTGCCTTCGTGGGCGGTTGCCACCGCCTGCTCGTCGACGACGATGCGGACTTCTTTTTGGGTGGCGGGCGATTGCGACGTTGCGCCCGCGAACGGGCCCGACTGACGCGCCGCCTGACCGCCTACGAACCCAGGCGGCGGTGCGACGCCCCCAAGTGCCGGAGGAGGAGGCGCGACTCCGGCGGCGTCCACGCCTTGCGGAGCGGGCGGCGCGGTCTTGCGCCCCAAACGTTCGCGGATATCGCGGACTTTCTTGGATTTTTGGAGTTCGTCTGACATTTCAGCTTCCTCAAATTTATCCGTGGAAAGCCGATCTTGTCAAGGCGGGCGCCGCCCCCGCGGCGCTGATAGGCTTCCCCCCTTCACCATGATGCCACCCCCCGTCGAAGAACGCCGCTTTGTGTCAACGGACGGCACCGAAATCGCCTACCAATCCATTGGGGAGGGGCGTCCGATCCTGCTCTGCAACGGCCTCGGAGGCAGCTGGGAGACCTGGACCCACCAGATCCAGGCCTTTCGGGACCGGTATCGCCTCCTTTCTTGGGATTATCGGGGCCTTTACGGGTCAGAGGCGCCCTCGGACCCCAACCGGGTGACGATTCGCGACCACGCCGCCGACGCCAAGGCACTTCTCGACCACGAGGGCCTCGACCGCGCCGCCGTGCTGGGATGGTCGATGGGTGTTCAGGTGTCGCTCGAGCTCTTCCGCGTGGCACCCGAGCGCGTCGCCTCCCTGGTCTTCATCAACGGAGTCGTCGGACGCCCATGGGACTACGTGTTCAATCTGAACCTCATCGGCCGTCTGCTCCCGCCGTTCCTGCGCGGTCTGCGGTCGATGCCGCGCACCATCGAGATGCTGGTTCGTCAAGCCACGCGGCTGCCGGACCCGGGCCAGTGGATCAAGCGAGTGGGACTCGCCGCGAGGACGTTCGACGACGAAGTGGCCGACACGGTGATCGAGAGGTTTCGCTCGCTCGACATGGAAGCGTTCATTCGACAGCTGGAGCGCATGGGCGAGCACGACGGCTGGGAGCTGCTTCCGACCATCGACGTTCCGCTGCTGATCGTCACCGGGTCGCGCGATGTCTTCACTCCGCGCACCGCGGCCGAGCGAATGGCCCGCCGAACCCGCGGTTCGGAAATCATGATCATTCCGGGCGCTACGCACTATGCCCCGCTCGAGTATCCCGAGATGGTCAACCTCCGGCTCGACAAGTTCTTTCGCGAGCGCGGCTACGAGCCCACTCCGGCCGGGGCTGGTTGACGCGCTCTAGGCAAGCCGCTAGCGATGAACTCCGCATGATTCTCGTCGTCGACAACTACGATTCGTTTACGTACAACCTCGTGCAGTACCTGGGCGAGCTTGGAGCCGACGTTTCCGTTCGCCGAAACGACGCGGTCTCGGTTGAAGAGGCCGACTCCCTGAAACCAGCGGGCATACTGATCAGCCCGGGACCCGGCCGGCCCGAGGAGGCCGGCGTCAGCCTCGAGCTGATTGCGAAGCTTGGCGGTCGCACGCCGATCTTCGGCGTCTGCCTCGGGCATCAGAGCATCGCCCAGCACTTCGGCGCAGCCATCGTCCGAGCGGACCGCTTGATGCACGGCCGCACTTCTCCGATCGAGCATTCAGGCGCCGGCGTGTTCGAATCCCTTCCAAGCCCGCTCACCGCCACTCGCTACCACTCGCTCATCGTCGACCGCGCGACCGTCCCTGACGAGCTCGAAATCACGGCATGGACCGAAGAAGGCGAGATCATGGGGCTTCGGCACCGCGAGCTTCCCATCGAGGGCGTCCAATTTCATCCAGAGTCGTTTCTCACGGACCACGGCCACAAGCTCATCCAGAACTGGCTCGAAGGTCTCGATCAAGGCGGCGCGTCGTGATCGCGTCGTCGATCAAGAAGGTCGTCGACGGATCGAACCTCACCGCTGCCGAAGTCGAGGCGGCCATGGACGAGATCCTCGCCGGTACCGCAACGCCCGCCCAGATCGCCGCGTTCGTCATCGCGCTCCGCATGAAGGGAGAGTCGTCCACGGAGATTGCCGCCGCGGCGTCCTCGATGCGACGGCGGTGCGAAGCGGTTCGACCGAAGGTGTCCGGGCCGCTCCTCGATACCGCTGGTACGGGAGGGGATGGCCTTCACACGTTCAACATCTCGACGGCCGCAGCTATCGTCGCCGCGGCCAGCGGCGTTGCCGTCGCCAAGCACGGCAATCGGGCGGTGTCCTCCAAGGCCGGAAGTGCAGACGTGCTCGAGGCCCTTGGCGTTCGCATCGACCTAGACGCCAACGCCGTCGCACGCTGCATCGAAGACGTCGGCATAGGCTTCCTTTTCGCCCCAAGTCACCACGCGGCGATGCGACACGCAGCCCCGGTCCGTCGCGAGCTTGGGGTGCGCACGCTCTTCAACCTGCTGGGGCCGCTCGCCAACCCGGCATCGGCCACGCACCAGGTCGTTGGCGTATTCGATGCCTCCCGGGTCGAGCAGCTTGCAGAAGCCCTCGGAGTCCTCGGGCTCGAAGCGGCTTGGGTGGTGTGTGGGGAGGGCGGCCTCGACGAGGTCTCACCCTCTGGACCCACCCGCGTCGCGGCGCTCGAGGGCGGCACCGTCCGCACCTTCGAGCTCACCCCAGCCGACTTCGATTTGCCCTCGGTACCCCTCGAAGCCCTCCGCGGCGGCGACGCCCAAGAAAACGCCGCGATCATCTCTCGCGTGCTCGCCGGAGAGCCGGGCCCTGCACGGACAGCCGTGGTTCTGAATGCCGCCGCAGGTCTCGTGGTCGCGGGCCACGCGAGGGATCCGAAAGAGGGAGCCGCGCAAGCCTCCCAGGCCCTCGACAACGGCTCGGCCGCGCGAACGCTCGCGCGATGGGCCGCGTACACGCAGGACACATGACCAACTACCTCTCGCAGATCCTCGAGCGAAAGCGGAAGGAAAACGCGCGTCGTCTGCGCCATGCGGGCGCGATGAAGCATGTCGCCCGCGAGGCCGAACCTCAGCGTGGTCGTGCCGGGACGAAGGCGCTTCGGCGCGGCGCAGGCAAGCCACCTTCTGTGATGGCCGAAGTGAAGTTTCGCAGCCCTAGCGCGGGTGCGATTCGCTCAAAGCGGCCCGGTGAAGGGGTGCGAATCGCGAAGGCCTACGAGGACGGTGGCGCGTCGGTCGTGAGTGTCCTCGCCGACGGGCCCGGGTTCGGCGGGTCGCCGCTGCTGGTTCGCCGCGTGGCGAATTCCGTCCACGTGCCCGTCCTCTTCAAAGAGTTCGTGCTCGACCCCGTTCAGGTCGAACTTGCGTTCGACGTCGGCGCATCCCTGGTGCTCCTACTCGTTCGAGCCCTGACGCCGACCGAGCTCAGGGACCTCATGACCCGCACACGGGACCTTGGCATGGAGCCGGTGGTCGAAGCGGCGAACGCCGCCGAGGTCGACGAGGCGGTCGACGCTGGCGCGTCGATCGTCGGAGTCAACGCGCGCGACCTGAGCACCTTTCGCGTCGACATGGAGGCAGCGGCCGAGTGCGTCGCGAGAATTCCCGACGATGCGGTGGCGATCTTCATGAGTGGCGTACGAACGCCGGACGATTTTCGCCAAGTGGCTCAGGGCCGCGCCGACGCCGTGCTCATCGGCGAAGGGCTCATGCGTGCCGAGGACCCTGGCGTTCGTCTGCGTGAGCTCTTGAGCTCGGTCTGACCGAATCCCGCTCGACGGGTAGGGTGATTCGAAAGCACGCTCCGACTTCGCGGTCGAGGATTTCGATCGAGCCACGATGCTGATCGACGATTTGCTTCACTAGGGCGAGTCCAAGCCCCACGCCGTGGCTTCGTCCCGAGTAGAACATGTCGAACAAACGCTCTCGTTGAGCGACTCCGATTCCTGGACCTTCATCTGCGATTTCGAGGAAGGCGCGGTCTCGTTCGTCGAGACCCGTTCGAACGGTGACCGTGCCGCGATGCGGTGACGCTTGGACCGCGTTCTTCACCAGGTTCCAAATGACCTGTCGCATGCGGTCTCGGTCGACCGTGACGATCAGAGGGCGCTCCGGCATCTCTTCTTCGATACGGAGCCCATTGCTCGTGCTGGCCTCGCCCCTTGCAACGGCAGCGACGTCGCCTGCGATGGTCCGAAGGTCGACCGATTGAGGTTCGAGCTGACTCGGACGCCCGATCTGAAGCATCGTCGTGACTAGAGCGTTCAGTCTCTCGACCTCCGAGATCACGATTCCGAGGAGTCTTGCGTCTTCTGGGCTGAGCTCGGTCCCTTCGCGAACCATCTCGACCGAACCCGAAATCGAGCTCAGCGGATTCCGAATCTCATGGGCAAGGCCGGTGGCAAGTCGGCCGAGCACGGCCAGTCTCTGGGCTTGCTCTGCTTGGTCTCGAAGTGTTCGAATCTCGGTGAGGTCCTGAAACGCCAGCAGCATGCCGATGCGTTGACCCTCGGCATCGAGCAGTGCGCTCAGCGTGTATCCAATCGGAAACTCGGTTCCGTCCGCGCGACGCCCGGTCGCGTCGGCACGTTTCGGTGGTCGGCTCACGCGTTCCTTGCTGTAGCTGGGAAGGATATGCGAGACGGGAGTGCCAATGAGGCTCCCGCGGGGGTCGCGGAGGATCTCAGCCGCGGCCGGGTTGATTCCGAGGATGCGCCCGTCGTCGTCCGTCGTGATCAGGCCGGACGCGATCGAGCGGACGATGTCGTCGTTCAGCCGCTCGAGCCGCGCCGCGCTTTCTTCAGCCTCCGCGAGCCGTGCACCGACGACTTGCGCGCGTCTCGCTAAATTGGTCGCGAGCAGGGCGACCGCGGCGATGCCAACCATGTTCGAGAAGAGCGCGAGTTGGAAATCTCGAGAGCTGAGAAGGTACTGGCTGAGCGGCTGGTCGGGAGGCGCCGGAAGCCAGCCAAGGTTCAGGCCTATGCCCTGTAGGAAGAAGCACGCGAGGCTCGCTGCCGCCGTGTAGTACGCCGCGCTGGTTCCTAGTGTGAGCGCCGCGGTGAGGATCAGTGCGCCGTAGAGAAACGAGAAGATGCTGCCGGCGCCGCCCGTGAGGTACACCAACCCTGTAACGAGCAGCACGTCCAGAACCGTGATCGCCGTGGCGACGGCTCTCGCCTGCCGACCGCGAAGAAGCCAGACCCCGAATAGGATCGACGAGCCGTAGATCGCCGAAATCAGGATCAGCAGGAAAGTGGGCGTGAAGCGCCCGTATCGGATCGCGTCCAACGCCAGGTACATCGTCGCGCCGAGCAGGACGGTCGCGATGATGAGGCGTCCCCCGAGAACCCACTGCAGTCGTCGATAGGGGTTCTGCTCTTCGCCAGGTGAGCTTCGGGTCTCGGGCCTCTGGTTCACTCCGCGTTGACTTTACCTGCAATCGAGAAGATCGGCAGGTACATGGCGATGAGGATCGTCCCCACGATGCCTCCGATGAAGACCATCATTAGAGGCTCGAGCAGCGAGGTGAGGGCCGCGACCGCGATGTCGACCTCCTCCTCGTAGAAGTCGGCGATTTTGTTGAGCATCGTATCGAGCGCACCCGTTTGCTCGCCGACGCCGATCATCTGAACGACCATCGGTGGAAAGACGTTGGTTTCCATCAGGGGCTCGGCCATCGTGCGGCCTTCGCGGATCTTGTTGGCGGTTTCCTCGATGGCGGCCTCGACGACGACGTTGCCTGCGGACTTCTTCACGACGTCGAGCGAGTCGAGAATCGGAACACCCGCTGCAAGCAACGTCCCGAGGGTTCTCGTGAACCGGGCGACCGAGATCTTTCGCATGACCGGGCCGAGGATCGGCATCACGAGCAGTGTCCTGTGGAAGAAATACTTACCGGCCGGTTGCCTGTAGATGTAGGTGATGAGGGCGACGAACGCCGCGATGATCAGGATGATCCAATGGATGTTCGCCAAGAACCCTTCCGATGCCGCGATGACCATCTGCGTCAATGCGGGCAGCGAGTCCTCGCCTCCGAACTCTGCGAACATGCCCTTGAAGCTTGGAATGACCCACGCGAGCATGATGACGACGACGATGATCGCGACGAAGAAGATCGCGACCGGATACACCATCGCGCCACGGACCTGTCGGGCGAGCTTCACGCGCTTTTCGATGTAGCCCGCGAGTCGGTTGAGAATGGTATCGAGGATACCGCCCATCTCGCCGGCACGGACCAGGTTGACGAACAGCTGGTCGAAGAGCTTCGGGTGCCGCGCGAGGCCGTCGGAGAACGTTCCGCCTTGCTCGACGTATTCCTTCACGTCCTTGAGGATCGCGTTGAGCTGCTTGTTCTCACCGCGAGCGGAAAGAATGTCGAGACATTGAACGAGTGGAAGTCCCGCGTCGATCATCGTGGCGAACTGTCGCACGAACACGACGAGCTCTTTCGGCGTGACGCCCGTCCCGAGCGAGAGCTTGAGCTCTCGCCCCTTCTTCTTGATCTTGACGGGGTTCAGCTGCCGAGAACGGAGGCGCGACTGAACCGCTTCCTTCGAGTCAGCCTCGATGATGCCTGTCTGGACTTCGCCTGCGCGCGTCCTCGCCTCGTATACCCACTCGGCCATGAAATCTCCGCCCGTACCCTCCGGGGCTTTCAAAATCGTAGCTGATCCGGGATCGAAGGGTCAAAAGCGCGGGGCAATTCCGCTCTGACTGCCATTCGACCGATCAGTTCCGATACGGGTTCCGGATGTCGATGTCGACGGGTTCCGGGCTCGCAGCGCTTTCCGTCTCACTCGATTTCCCGTTCTTGCTTCGCGCCTCGGCCTTGGCTTTGCGAGCAGCAGCGGCGCGTGCTTTTCGCCGTGGCGTTCTGGTCGCCTCTGGGCTGCGCTTCCGTTCCGGTTTCGCTGTGGTCGGCTTCGGGGTTGGGGTGACTTCGACCTCCGTGGGCTTGGGCGAAGGGGCCACCTCGTCGATGGTTGCCACGTCGGGGCTCTCGGTGGGGCTCTCGGTGGGGCTCTTGGGAGAGCTGTCCAGCAGCTGCCAGACCAGGAACCCCGCGTAGAGGAATACCAACAGCGCGAGCACCACCACAGCCCACTTTGCTACGACGGAAGCGACGGGACGCTCGTTCACGATGGTATCGTCCGCGAGCGTGACCCCCGAGCCGGTCTCGGTCACATCCGGGTACATCTCTTCCGCTGAACCGAAAAAGATATCGTTGGTGGGCAGCGAGCCCTCCCGCGGCATCGGCACGTTGGATTGGGCGAACTCCGCGCGACCGAGCATTTCGATGGCGTCGCGCACGCGTGTGCGTTCATCCTGGAGCTTCGCCGCGTCGAGAGCTCGAACGACCTCCGCGACGTCACGCGTCTTGGCGACGCCCCCACGCCCAGCGGCCTGCTCGAGCGCTTCGCCGAACTCGTCCGCGCTCTGGAATCGTTGCTCCGGGTGTCGATTCAACGCGCGCATCACGACCTCGTCGTAGGGCTCTAGCTCGGGCCAGAGCGACGAAGGCTCGACGACGGTGTCGTTCAACAGTCGGTTCAACGTCGCGGCGTTCGACTCGCCCTTGAAGAGCCGACGCCCGGTCAGGCACTCCCAGAGGATGATGCCGACGCTGAACAGATCCGAACGCTGATCGGTTTCGGCCGACGACGCCTGCTCGGGCGCCATGTACGAGAGCTTTCCCTTGAATTGGCCTGCTCGGGTCGACGCCATGCGAACATCGGCCTTCGCCACGCCGAAGTCGGTGAGACGTGCAATGCCGTCGGTCCCGACGAGGATGTTGTGCGGCGAGACGTCTCGGTGGACGAGCTTCAGCGGATGCCCGTCTTCGTTGGTCAGCCGATGCGCAGCAGAGAGTCCTTGCAGCGCGTCGATGAGCACGCGGCACACAAAAGGTCGCGGCAATCGGTCGCCGTTCTTTGCGGCTTCCCCGAGGAGCGAGCCGAGATGATTGCCCTCGATGTACTCCATGACGAGGAAGTATCCGTCGCCCGGGCTGTCGCTGATGTCGATGGTCGGAACCACGTTCATGTGGCGAATTCGGGCTGCGAGACGTGCCTCGTCGAGAAACATCGAGACAAACTCTTGCTCGTACGCGAGGTGAGGGTGGAGCACCTTGATCGCGACCAGTCGCTCGAAACCCGCAACCCCCTGGGCGCGCGCGATGTAGACCGACGCCATTCCGCCGGACGCCAGCTGCGTGAGGATTTCGTAGCGTCCGAGCTGCCGCCCGGCCATCGGCCGGGACATGCGTCGAGGCCGCCCGGGGCCGTCCGGCGCAGCGCCCATCAGAACGTCCCTCGGACGGAGAGCCCACCGCCCTGTCGAGCGACGCCCACGGAGGGTTCGATGCGACGTGCGGTGCGCGACTCGTTCTTCCAGTTGGTGAAGACCCCAAGCACCGCGGTGCCCACTGCCATGCCTGCGGTTACCCCGATCAGGATGTTGGTGCGCCGTTCCTTTTGCTGACCTTCGTCGAGCAGAGCCTCCGCGGTTTCGGCAGGCGTAGGCGACGTCGCGGAATTGATTCCCGGTGAGCTCGCCGTTCGGGCCGCCGACTCGTACGCCTCCACCCCGCGGTTGGCGTCTATGCCGGACCAGATCGTGACCGCACCGAGCGCAACGGTCGCGCCGAGCGATGAGAAGAACGCTGCTCGCGGTACAGGCGGCGGCGGTGGCGGAAGCGGCTCTCGAAAAGTGACGGAGAGTTCGTCTCCAGGCTCTCCGTCGACTTCCATCCTGGTCTCACCTTGGTCGAACGCGGCCTTCAGCACGTGTTCGACGCCGGGAGTCATGTAGAACGTGCTTCCTCGAACGAGCGCGCCGTCGAGCTCGAGCGTGCAAGCCGATTCACACTGAGTCTGAATCAATACGTAGTCCTTCGATGCTCGCTCGATGACGGTGTCGGCAACTTTTCGAGCCCGAGCGTCTTGGGGGTGCTCATCTCGCAACTCCAGTGCGAGGTTCGCGGCGCGCAGCACGTTCTCGGACTTTGCGTGCGAACGGACTGCCTGAAGGAGCGCCGCCGATGTCGGTGCGAACCGATACGCGCGTTCGAACCAGTGAGCGGCGTCCTCGTAGTTCTTCGCGAGGTAGGCAGCGGTCCCCTGATCGTAGGCTTCGGCGGCCTTCTCCCGGTCGCTGACGGAAACCACGCTCTCGGCGGCGTTCGAGGTCATGCTCGGTAAGCAAACCGCCAACGCCAAAGGCGCAATCCACCGCCGGCTCCAAGTCGTCGTCCCCATGCGAAATCCCGTCTATCAGGATAGACAAAATCGCCCGGCACAACGAATCAGCTGCCGCTTCGCATCGCCTGCTGATAGCCTTGTCGATCCAAATTCATCAGCATTTGGCGCATTTCGTCGGGCTCTGGCGACCGGATCTCGGCGACTTCGCGATCGATCGCCCCGTGGGCGACCAGGTGCAACAGAGACTGATTCATCGTCTGCATCCCGGAAGTCCCCTGACCGGTCTGCATGATGCCGTACATCTGGTGAATCTTGTCCTCGCGGATCAGGTTCCGAATCGCGGCATTCGGTACGAGGGCCTCACAGGCCATCGCTCGGCCGGGGCCGTCGCATCGTGGCAGCAGCATTTGACTCAGCACTCCCTGCAGCACGAACGATAGCTGTGCCCGAATCTGGCTCTGTTGGCCGGACGGGAACACGTCGATGATACGGTTGATCGACTGAGCTGCGGTATTGGTGTGCAACGTGGCAAAGACCAAGTGACCCGTTTCTGAAATCGTCAGCGCAGCTTCGATGGTTTCGAGGTCTCGCATCTCACCGATGAGCACGACGTCGGGGTCCTGACGAAGGACGTACTTCAGCGCGTCCTTGAAGCCGGTCGTGTCCGAGCCAACTTCTCGTTGGTTCACGATGCAAAGCTTGTTCGAGTGAAGGAACTCGATCGGATCCTCCACGGTCACGATGTGATGGCGCTCCTCGCTGTTGATCTTGTCGATCATCGAGGCGAGAGTGGTCGACTTGCCGGAGCCGGTCGGTCCGGTCACCAGAACGAGTCCGCGCGGCCGAGTGCACAGCTCTTCCACCACCGGCGGAACGCCGAGCGAAGAAAGCGCCCGGATTTCGAAGGGAATCGCTCGGAAAGCGCCGGTGACCGCACCTCGTTGCAAGAACACGTTCGCTCGGAAGCGAGACAGCGACTTTACCCCGAACGAGAAATCGATCTCGTGGCCCTTCTCGAAACGCAGCCGCTGATCTTCGGTCATCACCTCGTAGCAGAGCGCCTTGCTCTCTCTCGGCTTCAGCGGAGGCGTTCGAAGTGGGACGAGCGAACCATCGATACGCAGCTGTGGAGGCGAGCCGTTGGTGATATGCAAGTCGGAAGCGCCGCGTTCGACCATGAGGCGAAGCAGCTGCCGAAGTGTAAGTGACGGTGCTTCCTGTGGTGCAGCCATGCTCCCATCATATCAGAGGGTTCCGCGGGATGCCTAAACGCTGCGTCGTGCCCAAGGACCTCGCCGCAGCCAGTCGCGGCTTCGGTACTGCGCGGCGACGTGGCGAGTCGTCGTGGACGCCGTAAGGAAGGCGCCCTCGAATCCGAGTCCCGGCGAGACCTGGTCGTTGCAAAGAAAGACACCCTGTACTGGCGTTCGTGTAGGGAGTGCACACACGCCGAGTGCGCGAGTCGTCGGGTACTCGTAAAGAGCCCGCATCGTCGATGGTCCGCGCGCCCCGGGTTCGTCCACGGCGACTTCGCCGGAATCCGACAAGGGTTCTGGTGGAAGTCCGTCGTGGGAGCTGTCGATCCATCGCGCGTGCTCGTCGACGAACGGCATGATCGAACGAATCACCTCCATCGCATCATCGCGGACGAAGCGAAGCTGCGAGGACGTGGTATCGATCCGGTGCTCCTCGATCAGGGTCGTCGCCGTGATGAGACTGAGGTTCGACGGCAGTGCTTCGTTTCGAATCAGGAAACCGCGTTCGGGGTGCCTTGGGTCTGGACAAGCGAGCGACAAGGGCTCGAGTGCGTCGGGAACACCGGTTCGTTCGACGAGGAGATGAACCGAACATCGATACGCCCGGGCCCGGGGTTCGCCGACCCTTTCGAACAACGCGCTCATCGGTGCGCGCGAGTCGATCAGCTGCGCGAGCTCGGCGACCGGAGTGCCATGTACGATTTGCGAGCAGCCGATCTCCTCGTCGCCTCGACCGAGCACGACGACGTGCTCACGCCGGCCCCGAGACTGGATTGCGGTTGCTTTGTCGCGCTCGCGGACGTCGCCTCCCCACGAACGCACGCGCATGAAGAGGGCCTCCCTGAACCATGCGATTCCACCCGGTACCGAGGCGACACCTTGCAGGAGCTGAGCATGGAGACGTGCACGCGTCGCATCCGAATGCTGGCCAGGGAAGAGTGCGGACACGTGAGGAAGCGCGCCCTCGAAGCCACCGCGCAGCGGATGTCCATATGCGAGCTGATTCCACGAGGTCCAGCCGCTACCCCGGCGATCGTAGCGTTGGCTTGCGGAGGCGAACGAGAAGCGCTGCCGCTCGAGGAACGTTTCCGGGGGCCAAGAGAGGTCTCGCCCAAAGAGCTCGTCGAGCTCCGCGTCCACGTCGCGCAGTGTGCGCGAGATGTCTGCGGCCTGCAGCCCGATCCGAGGCATCTCGCGTTCGACCTCGGCGGCCCAGCGTGACTCGTCGGGAACCACATCGACGCGGTGTTCGGGCAAGAGCAGCTGAAACGCTCGATGACGTTCTCCGATGCGCTGCCGAAGATCCTGGCGTAAGGCGAGAGACTCGAGTGTCTGTTCGACGATAGGGCTTCGCGCCCCGAGCAGCGGGAGTGGATAGGCGTCGATGGGAACGCCGCCGATCGAGTACACATCGGGCGAGTCCTGTCCGAGTACCAAGACGCGTAGCCCCTCACGCCCGAGCAGGGCGGCCGCAAGCAGCGGCTCCAAACCCGTACCGAGCACCACGACGTCGTAGAAGCTCGTTCGCACGGCTTCAAACGTCTGGCGCGACGAGGGCCCGATCGGGGTCGCCAATAGGTGTCGTGATGGTCAGTGGGTCGAGCGTGATCGTTCCGATGGCGATGTGATGGATGACCCGCGGTAGGAGCCGATGCTCTTGAACTTGAATCCTCTGGTGGAGCGTCGAGGCGGTATCGTCAGGAAGGACCGGCACGGCCGCCTGCGCGATGATCGGTCCCGTGTCGACCCCCGAGTCGACCACGTGAACCGTGCATCCACTCAGACGAACGCCGCCGTCGATCGCGTCTTGAGGGCCTGTGTGCCCCGGAAACGAAGGTAGAAGCGCCGGGTGCACGTTGATGATGCGGCCGGGGAACGCCTCGAGAAGAGGCGCGCCGAGCACGCGCATGAAACCTGCCAGCACCACGACGTCTGGCTTCGCAGCGACGACGGTCTCCGCGAGCTTCACGTTCCAAAGATCGCGGTCGTCTCCTTTGCGAAGGGGGACTGCAGTCGCAGCGATCCCTCGTTCGCGCGCGTACTCGAGTGCCTGAGCCTTGCTCCGGTCGGACACGACCGCGACGACCTTTGCAGCGCACGCTCCAGCGTCCATCGCCTCGCAAATGGCGCGAAGGTTGGAACCACGACCCGAGACAAGAACCGCTACATCCATGACGTCACGCCGAAAACGACACTCCGCTGCCCGCCGTTACTTCGCCGAGGACGAAGGCCTCCTCGCCCGCGTCATTCAGCGCGCCCACGAGCTCCGAAACGCGGGATGGATCAACCACCATCGTGAACCCGACGCCCATGTTGAAGGTTCGCCGCATCTCCGAATCGGCGACGTTGCCGCGCTCCTGAATCAGCGCGAAAAGAGGGTCGGGAGTCCAGCTGTTCGCGTCGATGGTGATCCCAAGCCCATCTGGCAGGACCCTGGGCAGGTTCTCGGGAAGGCCCCCGCCGGTGATGTGGCACATCGCGTGAACGTCGTGCTCGAGTCCGATGGCTGCGGCGTCGACGTAGATCCGCGTCGGGCGCAGAAGCGCGTCACCGAGATTTTCCGAGTCCGAAAACCCGTCGGCTAGCGACGACGGCGACTCGTCGTGGAAAAGAGCGCGACGTGCGAGCGAGAAGCCGTTCGAGTGGAGTCCGGACGAGCGAAGTCCGACGAGTACGTCGCCCTCGCGGACAGCCTTGCCGTCGAGAATGCGAGACCGGCTCACCACGCCGACGGCGAACCCGGCGAGATCGTATTCGCCCGATGCGTAGAAGCCGGGCAGCTCCGCGGTTTCGCCTCCGAGGAGCGCGCAGTGGGCCAGTCGACAGCCCTCGGCAATGCCTCGGACCACCGCCTCTCCCTGGTCAACGTCGAGCTGTGACGTGGCGAAGTAGTCGAGGAAGAAGAGCGGCCGTGCGCCGACCGTGATGATGTCGTTGACGCACATCGCGACGAGGTCGATTCCGATGGTGTCGTGACGGCCGAGCTCGAACGCAAGCTTGAGCTTGGTTCCCACGCCGTCGGTGCCCGATACGAGAACGGGGTCGTCGATATCGGAGGGGACTTCGCAGAGTCCCGCGAACCCGCCGAGGCTTCCGAGCACGTGTTTGGATCGCGTGGCTTGAGCGAATGGCTTGATGCGTCGAACCAGCTCTTCTCCGGCATCGATGTCGACTCCTGCGTCGCGATAGGTCAGCCCCGCCATGCGCCGGAAGCTAGGCGATCGGTTCGGGCCGGTCAACGAGTGGCGCGACGTTGACGACCCCCGTGGCCTCGCGTAAACCCGCGGTCATTCCGCGCGGGGAACACACGTCGACATGGGGCATGATCGGGCTGCTGCTCGTTGCGGCGGCGTGCGATGGAGACACGCGCCCGAGGGCCGAGCAGGCGCTCGTCGAGATGCGGCCGGAGGCCGTCGAGACGGGCGGTGCCGAGCAGCCGCGCGCGCTCCTCACAGGCATGGACGTCTATTCTGGCATTGGCGACGACGTAGCGGGCGCGCGTGCGGTGCTGACGTTCGAGGGAGCGCCGCTCTTCGAGCAGGAGCATCTGCCGGCGCAGGGGATCCTGCCGCCGCGGGTGGCCATCCATCTCGAGAACACGACCTGGGACGATCGCGTTCCCGTCTCTCGCGCGGTGGGGCGCGGTGGCCTTCGTCGCATTCGCCTCGCGGATCCCGATCCGAGAGTGGTGCTCGACCTCGAACCGGGCGCAACGGGACGCGTGTTCTACCTGACCGATCCCTACCGCATCGTGATCGACGTCAACCGTGGCGTCCCGAGGGCACGCAAGCGACGTCCGCTCGTCGTCCTCGATCCCGGGCACGGCGGCAGCGAGCCAGGCGCGGCCAACGACGCGCTCGAACTCGTCGAGTCGGAGCTGGCGTTGACGTTGGCCGAACTGACCGCCCAGCGGCTCATCGAGATCATGCCTCGCGTTCGCGTGATGCTGACACGTGCGTCCGACGTCGACCTGTCGCTCGAAGAGCGTTCCGCGCTCGCCAACTCGATGGAGGCCGACGCGTTCGTTTCCATCCATCTCAACGCGAGCACCGAACAGGTACGCAGAGGTGGCGTGACGACGTTCGTACTCGACACGACGAACAACCGACAGGCGCTTCGACTCGCAGCGCGCGAAAACGGAACACGTGTTGCGGAGGTCACCGGGATTCAGAGCCTGCTGGCGAAGCATCACCGGAGGTCGCAGGCTGCTGGGTCGTCAGCGCTCGCGAACAGCATTCAGCGCAGCACGCTCAAGGGAGGACGGGCGGTCTACCCGGGGCTCGCCGATCGCGGTGTTCGGAGCGCGATGTTCTACGTTCTCGTCGGCGCACGGATGCCCGCGGTGCTGCTCGAGGCTTCGTTCCTCAGTCACCCGCCCGAGGCACGGGCGCTAACGACGCAACCCTATCGAGATGCACTTGCCTACGGCATCGCATCCGGCATCGCATCTTACCTTCGTCGACAATGAGGCGATAGGTTGCCCCACCAATAGGGGACGGTCATACTCGGCGTCCGTTGTCGGATGTTTCCAGCCCCGTCGTCGATCTGGGTGGCCTCGCACCTACGCTCGGCAAGACCTGCAGTGGATACCTTGGCGGATATCGTCGGGCGTTCGAGGATGCGGTGCGCCGCGGCGATCCCGGCGTGGTCACCGCGCGCGCTCATGCGCGCGCACTCGACGGCTTGCTGAGCGCGCTCTACTGCGCCGCCGACGCCGCGACTCGAGCGCTGGGAAACGAACCGCGAGGACGAGTCGCGCTAGTTGCCGTCGGCGGGTACGGACGCTTCACGCTCGGGCTCAATAGCGATGTGGACGTCGTGTTCCTTTGCGACGATTCCGAGGACCCCTTCGTGGGGGCGTTGGCCGAAGGGCTGCTCTATCCCCTTTGGGACCTAGGCGTGGACATTGGACACGCTGTGCGAAGTGTCGACGAGACGCTCCGACTGGCCCGCGAAGACATTCGGACGACCACGACGCTGATCGACTTCCGACGAGTGGCGGGGAGTGGCTCGCTGCTCGACGACCTAGAGCGGGGCGCGCGCGAGCAGGTGTTCGACCATCATCTCGACGAGTTTCTAACGGCTCTCGAGCAAGACACCTCCAGCCGGCACCGCCGATTCGGAGGAAGCCTGTACCTGCTCGAACCGGACGTGAAGCAGGGGCGCGGGGGACTTCGAGATTTGGACGTCGCCGAGTGGGCGGCGAGAGCCCGGTGGGGCGCTCGAAACGAGCAGGACTACGTGCGAACCGGCGCGCTACTCGCGCGTGAGGTGCGAGAGCTCGACGCCGCCCGTGAAATGCTCTGGCGAGTTCGGAATCTGCTTCACCTTCGAGCCGGACGTCAGCAGGATCGACTTACATTTGCGGACCAGGAAGACATCGCCCACGAGCTCGGCTTCGTCGACGGCGTGAGTCTCGCCGTCGAGCAGTTCATGCAGGCCTACTACCGACACGCGCGCATCGTTGCGCTGACTGCGGAGCGCATGCTTGAACGCGCGCGTCCGAGGAGTCGCGCGAGCACGTTCCGTAAGCTCGCCCACGGGATCATCCTCGCGGACGGCGCGGCCACCCTCGAGAACCCGCAGCGCCTCGAAGACGACCCGGCGCTTGCGTTCCGCTTCTACAGGCAGGCGATCCGACATCGACGGCGCCCGGACCATTCGGCCCTCGATGCGATTGCCCGCATCGCTCCCGACAAGCGCTGGCGATTGCGTCTACAGGATTCTGAAGAGGCGACCCAGATCTTTCTCAGCCTGTTGCGGAACATCGACGAGCTCGAGCTGAGGCGCGGCTCTGCGATCGGGGAGCTCTACGAAGCCGGGCTCGTCTCCGCGATGATCCCCGAGTTCGATCCCCTCGTCGGTCGCGTGTACCACGACGTGTTCCACGTCTACACGGCCGATGTCCACGCGCTCAAGGCCCTCGAGCATCTGCAGAGTCTCACGCGCGGCGAAAGCCGAGTTCGTTCGCTCGCATCGCGACTCGCGGTAGAGGCGCCTCGTCGGTTGCCCCTCTTCCTCGCCGTGCTGCTTCACTCGCTCGGACGGATTCGCGGTCGCGACCAGGAAGAGACCGGAGCACACATGGCCGAGAGCATCGCCATTCGCCTCGGCCTCGGCGCCGTCGACGCGCAACACGTGGGGTGGTTGGTCCGGCACCAGAAAGATCTCTACCACTGGGCCACGCAGCGGGACATTTACGATCCCCATGCGCTTGGCGACGTCGTCGAGCTGGTTGGCACCCCCGAACGTCTCAGGGACCTGTTCCTCTGCACCGTGTCGATCGTCTCGACCATCAACCCGAAGGCGATGACGACTTGGAAGGCAAGGGCACTCGAAGACCTCTACCTGTCCGCGTTGGCTGAGCTCGAGATGGATGGCGCGTCCGACACCACCGAAGACCGAGTGCTGGAGGTAAAGCTGCAGGCCGTGGTTGGCTTTGCGGGCGACGCCGATCAGGAAGAGCTCGAGAGCTTCATCGACGAAATGCCCGATCGGTACTTTCTCGCGAACCCGGTCGACGTCGTTCGAAGGCATGCGCGGGTTGCGAGAGATCGCGACGCAGGTCCGGTCACCGTGCGCGTGGGTCCCGGGCGCACCGAGGACGTCGACGAGATCGTGGTCGTATCGGATGACCGCTCGGGCCTCCTTGCGGATCTGACCGCCGTGTTCGCCGCACACGACCTGTCGATTTTGGCGGCTGAGATTTACACCAGGCGTCGGGAGTCGGGCAACGAGGCGTTTGACGTCTTCACCGTCCGTACCGGCCCGAACACAGTCCCGGTCGAAATGCTCGGCAACGCGCTTCAAGACGACGTCGCGCAGCGGATCACCAACCGCATTTCCACCCAGGATCTCATCGCACGGCAGAGTACACCTCCGCCTTGGTCGGTGAGGCCCGGCCCGGACGTCCCGACGCAGATCAGCGTCGACAACCACGCGTCCCTTCACTACACGGTCGTCGACGTCTTCACCCGCGACCGCGTCGGACTTCTTCACGAGATCGCACGCACGCTGCACCAGCTCGACCTCAGCATCGCGCTTTCGAAGGTCAACACCGAGGGCCAGAGCGTTGCCGACGTGTTCTACGTTTCCGACGCAGACGGCAACAAGATACGCGACCACAAGCACCTCAAACGCATTCAGCACGTTCTCTACGATCGGATCCTCGCGCTCCACGCGCGCGCCGAGGCCCCATGATCCGGGCTGGCGCTCTGGCTCTGTTGCTGCTCGCCTCCTGCGCGAAAGAACCAACCGCCCCGAGCGTCACCGTTCCGGAGGAAAGAGCGAGTCGCCCGGAGGCGACCCCCGAAGTGATGCGCGGCGAGCAACTGCTGGTCAACGGCCAGCTCGACGAAGCGCAGCGAGCGTTCGAGAGCGCCATCGATGCGAATCCGGACGATGCGCGCGCATGGCTCGATCTCGGTCTTGCGCTCGAAGCGCGCAATCAGCTCGAGGCGGCGATGAAGGCCTACGAGAAGTCAGTCGCGATCGACCCCGCGTTTGCTGAGGCGTTGAACAACCTCGGAGTGCTTCAGAGAGAATCCGGCGATCTGGCGGCGTCGATCGCCTCGCTTGAGCGCGCCGCTGCGCTCGACCCAGACTTCACCGCGGCCCGCTTCAACCTAGGTCTCGCCTACGAGGACGCGAAGCGAATCGACGACGCCGAGGCGGAGTACCTCGCGACCATCGAGCAGACCCCTGGCGATCCGATACCGCGGATCAATCTCGCCATGATGTACCTCGACGTCGACCGCCTCGAAGACGCCGCCGCGCAGCTTCGCTCCTGCGTTCCGAGCGTTCGGAACGACGTCCTGCTTTCGATCGCGGTCGGCGAGGGGTTTCGCCGCGCCGAGCATCCGGAGGAGGCCATCCCCGTGCTTCAGAACGCGCTCCAGGTCGCAGGCGAGCCACCGCCGACCGAGCTCCTCGCCGAGCTCTCGCTCGCGTACTACGCCGTCGAGGATTACGACGCCGCGGAAAAGCTCATGGGTCAGGCGGTGAAGCAGAACGAGCTCGACCCGGCGATTCACTACGCGTACGGCTCCATCCTCGCCAAGCAGGGGAAGGTCGGAAAGGCGCGAACGCACCTCCGACGCGCGGAGTCGCTCGACCCGGACGGCCCTTACGCGGCACGCGCGCGGAAACGTCTCGACTCGCTCAGGTAGGCGGCTGGAAGTCGAGGCCGACTAGGAACACCTCGTAGCTCTCGTCGCGCGTCGCCTTGGGGCGGATGATGCGAACCTTCCCGAAGCACGGTCTCAGCGCATCGCGGGCATCCTCGAACTCGGCGCCTTGGAAGATCTTCGCCACGAACGTGCCGCCGGGCCGCAGCACGCGCTTCGATAGCTCGAGAGCTCTCATCACCAGCTCGTAGCTTCGGTATTGGTCCGCATGTCGCTGCCCGCTCGTCTTTGGCGCCATGTCGCTGATCACCGAATCGAATGGCCCACCGAGCACGTCGGGGTCGACCTCGAACGCGTCGAGCACTCTGATCTCGGCCTGTTTGGGAAGCGCGACCTCGGGATCCTTGAGGTCGATTCCGAGCACGCGCCCCTGCGGCCCGACCTTCTCCGCGGCGTAGATCGTCCACGATCCCGGGGCCGCACCGAGGTCGAGTATCCGCTGGCCTTTCTTGAAGAGCCCGACGCGGCGGTCGATCTCTTCGAGCTTGTAGACCGAGCGTGCAGGGTACCCCTCACGGCGCGCGCGGCGTCCGTGGTGATCCTGCTTTCGCCGTCCGGCCAGTTACGCCTCTTCGGTCGCTTCCGCAGTCTCGTCGGCGGCCTCTTCTTTGGCCGGCGGGTCGGGAAGCGGAACAGGCTTCTTCTTGATGGCGCCCTTCACGGTGATGAAGCCGTTGCGAGGACCGGGCACGCCGCCTTCGACGAGCACGATGTTCTCCTCGCCGAGCACCTTCACGATGCGAAGGTTGAGGATGGTGGCCTTCTTGTTTCCGTATTGGCCCGGCATCTTCTGGCCACGCAGCGTGCGACCGGGGGTCATGTTCTGACCGATCGAACCACCGTGACGCTTGTATTCGTGCGTGCCATGGCCCACCGTGCCCGCACCCGCGAAGTTGTGGCGCTTCATGACACCGGTGAATCCGCGACCCTTGCTGGTGCCTGACACGTCGACGAACTGACCCTCTTGAAAGATATCGGCAGCGCCAAGGCTCTGCCCCACTTCGAAGCGCTCGAGGAGGGAGGGGTCGATCCGGAACTCGCGAACGACGCGCGGCGACTGATCGACGCCAGCCTTCTTGAGAGCGCCGGCTTCGGGCTTGTTGACGAGCTTCTCGCGACGGGAGCCGAAGCCGAGTCGCAGCGCGGCGTAGCCGTCCTTGTCCGGGGTGCGCTTGCCGACGACCACGCAGGGGCCGGTCTTGATCGCGGTGACGCGCCGAACCTCCCCGTCGTCGAGGAAGATTTGGGTATTGCCAAGCTTGGTGCCGATGAGGCCGGGATTCGTGTTCACAGGTCTTCTCCCCCGAAAAAGGGCCGCAAAGATAGTGAGGCCCCCCTGCGAGTCAAGGGGACACGCAGGGTCCCCAAAACCTCCGCGATTCCAAACACTTCCAACCCAACCCGCGCGATTCACAAAAAACGCCGAGTTTCGACAGGCCCCTCGGCCCCTGCAGGACTCCCTCAGTCGGGCAGATCGAAGAGGCGGATCGCGTTCTCGTAGGTCTGGGCGATGAGCGACTCGGGGTCCTCGTCGCGGAGCTCGGCGATCTTGTGTGCCGTGTGGGCGACGTAGGCGGGTTCGTTGCGTTTTCCGCGCTTGGGAATGGGGGCGAGGTAGGGGGCGTCGGTTTCGATCAGGAGGGCGTCCGCCGGTTGCTGGCGGGCGGCCTCTTGGACGCTGACGGCCTTCTTGAACGTGACGATGCCGCTGAACGACGACACGAAGCCAAGGTCGAGCGCGGAGGCGGCGAACTCAGGGTCCTCGCTGAAGCAGTGGATGATGCCGCCGACGTCTCTGGCGTTCTCTTCGCGAAGTACTTGAAGGGTTTCCGTCGGCGCCGAGCGCGTGTGGATGACCAGCGGCTTCCCGATCTCTTTTGCGATGCCGACCTGGGTTCGGAACGCTTCGACTTGAACGTCCCGCGGCGAGTTGTCGTAGTGAAAGTCGAGGCCCGTCTCGCCGATCGCCACGACCGACGGGTCGCGACCCACTTCTCGCATCGCGTCGCAGAAGGCGTCGTCGAGGTACTTCGCGTCGTGGGGATGCACGCCGACCGTTGCCGAGATCCAGTCCGGATGCGCGTTCGCGATGCTGACCGCGGAGCCGAGGGACTCGATGTCTTGCGCACACCCGATCGTTACGATGCGCTTCACTCCAGCCCCGCGCGCGCGCGCAAGCACGTCGTCCAGCTCTTCATGCAGACGCGGGTCGTCGAGGTGGCAGTGCGTGTCGAACAGCATCGGTGTCATCCAGCGTGATCGGCCTTTCGAATCGAAGCAAGCAGCGTGCGCGCCTCGGCGCTCTCGTCGGCCAGTTGCTCGAGCGCGGTTTCGTAGACCGGGCGTTCACTATCCGAGGCCTTCCGGTAGCCCTTGGCGAGGTCTCTCGCGAAGTCCGTCAGTTGAAGCTCCCCCACGAGCTCGACCGCGTATTGCCGAGCTTCGATCCGCCAGCTTCGGACGAGCTTGCCGATGATATCGGCGCCGCGCACGTCGCCCAGCTTCACAAGCCCCCGCGCTGCCGCGGCGCGAAGGATCGGCGAGCGAAGAGGGTGTCGCGCAAGTCGGAGCAACGCCTGATGGGACTCGCGGTCTTTGAGGTCTCCCAAACCGACCGCGGCGCTGAAGCCGCGCGTCGCATGGGTGAGCGAGCTCCGGAGGGCGCTGGCGCCACGTTCGTCGCCAAGTGATGCCAGCGCGACCGCCGCTCCGAAGCGAACCGGTTCCTCCGAGTCGTTGAGCAGCTCCGCGACCGCGTCGGTATGCGACCTCGCGTCGAGGTCCGCGAGGCACTGAGCGCCGAGCAGCCGCACCTCCGGGTCCTCGTCCCGAAGCGCGCTCACGATGATGGGCGCATGCGCCTCGCCCAGGTGCGACAGCGTCCATACCGCCGAAAACCGCACGTCCGGCCGAGGGTCATCGAGGAGCGGCGCGATCACGGAGTCCGCGCCGCCCGGGTCGATTCGTCCGTACGCGAGGATCGCCGCCTGACGCGCCGGGGGATATTCGTCTTCGAACGCATCGAGCGTCGCCCGCTTTGCGCTTGCGACACCGAGCTCGCCCAGCGATTCGAGCGCGACGGCACGCACGGCGCCGTTCGCGTCGTCGGCCAAGACCGTCAGCCCAGCGACGGCCTCGTCGATGCGGTCTTCGGGCGGGTCGGCGAGCCGAGCTGCGGCAGCCTCACGGAACCGCACCAGCTCCGCGCGAACGTCCCGCAGCGCAGCTTCAAACGTCGGTGCGAGCGGCGGGATCACTTCGCGCGTGAGCCAGGCTCGACGTCGCGGTCAACGACCAACACGCTGAGGCCCCCCTCGTCGGTCGCTGCGAGTACCATCCCCTGCGACTCGAGCCCCATGAGCTTGCGCGGCTTGAGGTTCGCAACCACGACGACCCGCTTCCCGACGAGCTGCTCCGGCTCGTAGTGCTCGGAAATTCCCGCCAGGATCTGCCGAGGTTCCGCCTCTCCCGCGTCGACGCTGAGCTTCAGGAGCTTCTTGCTCTTCGGCACCTTTTCGGCGGCTTTGACGAGGCCCACACGGAGGTCGACCTTCATGAAATCATCGAACTCGATGAGCTCGTCGTCGTTCGATTCAGGCTCGGTCATCGCAGTCTTCTCTTCTTCGGGGGTGGTTTCACCGACACCTAGGCGTTCGAGAATCGAGCGCTCCTCGGTCTCGTCGAAACGCGGGAACAGTGGCGTGGACGGCTTCGTCTGTGTGCCCGGGCGAAGCCCGCCCCAAGCACTCGGCCAAAGGTCGACCTGCTCGGTCGGCAGGAGGGGAGTGATCCCAAGCTGGCCTCGAAGCTCGTTGCACTTCTCGGGCATCACCGGAAACAACATGATCGAGAGCCATCGCAGCGTCTCGAGCACCGTGTAGCAAACCTGCTCGAGCCGAGTCTTGTCGTCTTCTTTGGCGAGCTTCCACGGCTCCGTCGAATCCACGTACTTGTTGGCGGCGGCCACGAGCTCCCAGATCGTGTCGAGCGCACGATGGAACGCGAGCGCGTCGAAGTGCTTGGCCGATTCGCGCACCGCGATTCTCGCCTTTTCGATGAGCCCGCGATCAATGTCGGACAGTTCGTCGAGATCGATCGTCGGCACCACGCCGTCGAGGTTCTTCTTCAGGATGCTTGCGACGATGCGGTTCATCAGATTGCCAAGCCCATTGGCCAGCTCGCCGTTGTAGCGATTCATCAGGTTCTGGTGGCTGAAGTCGCCGTCCTGTCCGAACCCAACCTCGCGCATGAAGTAGTAGCGCAGCACGTCAGCGCCGAATGCTTCCACCAGCGGGCCAGGAGGCAGGAAGTTCCCGAGCGACTTCGACATCTTTTCGCCGTTCACGGTGAGCCACCCGTGCGCCCACACTTGAGTTGGCAGTCGAACACCTGCGCTCATGAGGAACGCCGGCCAGTAGATCGCATGGAAACGAAGGATGTCCTTACCGACGATGTGCGTAATCGTTTCGGCCTCTCGCCAAAACTCGTCATAGAGCGGGGCCTCGCCCTCGGGGGCAGGTCCGCCGAGCGCGCTGATGTAGTTCGTGAGCGCGTCGAGCCAGACGTAGATGACGTGTTCTGGGTTTTCGGGAACCGGGATGCCCCATCGGAAGCTGGTTCGCGAAATCGAAAGATCGCGAAGTCCCTCTTTCACGAACGACTTCACCTCGTTGGAGCGAGCCTCGGGCTGCACGAAGCCCGGGTGGGTCTCGTAGTACTCGAGCAGCGGCTCGGTGTACTTGCTCAGTCGAAAGAAGTAGCTCTGCTCCTTGACCCGCTCGACGGGCTTCTGATGAATGGGGCAGACGTTCCCCTCGAGCAGCTCCTTTTCGGTCTTGAACTCTTCGCAGCCGACGCAATACCAGTCCTCGTAGTGGTCGAGGTAGATGTCGCCGTTCGCCTCCATCTGTTTCCAGAGCATCTGAACCCGCTCACGATGCTGCGGCGAGGTGGTACGGATGAAGCCGTCGTGGGCGCACTCGAGCTCCTCCCATGCCTCGCGGAAGGGCGCGGCCATCTGGTCGACGAAGTCTTGAGGGGCCTGCTCCATCTCCTTGGCGCGGCGCTCGATCTTGAGGCCGTGCTCGTCGAGCCCCGTGAGAAAGTAGCTCGGCTTCCCACGGAGCGCTTGATATCGCGACACGACGTCCGCCGCGACGGTCGAATACGCGTGACCGATGTGCGGCCGATCGTTGACGTAGTAGATCGGCGTCGTGACGTAGTAGGGGCGAGCCATGCCCGCCCGAGACTAGCCAACTTCCACGACGGCGCCAGCTAGCGGAGGTTCCGGAGGCCGAAGAGCAGAGCATCGAGTGCGGACTGGCGATTCGCGTTCTGCTGCATCGATACCGCGCACTCTTGAATGAGGGAGACGCACGCCGAGGAAGCGCTGGCGTCAGACGGGTCGGACTCGAGGGATTCGACCGCGCGGTTTCGGTAGAAACTCTGAAGCGTGAGAAGGGCGAGCGAGAGATCGTCGCGCTTCGCAAGCCGCTCGGAAAGCTCGACGAGTGCCCCCGGACCGCCGGTTTGAACGGCGTCGTGAACGTCGGATACGAGGTCGGTCAGCTCGCCCACCGTTCCGTCCGTTGCGAGGGCGAGGGCGACATCCGCACGACCGGCGCTCAGGGCGACGGCGGCGTCCACGTGATCGGCCTCCACGCCTTCGCGCGCGAGAATGTCACGAACCACCTGGTCTGGAAGCCGGCCGAACCGAATCCGCTGACATCGCGAGCGAATGGTCGGAAGCAGCGACTCGGGACGCTCCGAGGTCAAGATGAAGTGGACGCCCGCTCGAGGCTCCTCGAGCGTCTTGAGCAGGGCGTTCGCCGCCTCGGGTTGGAACTCCGGAAACGAGACGTCGGCTTCAGGAAAGATGAAGAACGTTGAATCGGCTTCGAAGGGAGCAAACTGCGCGAGCGGAAGGATCTCGTTTCGCAACACCTCGACCTGGATGTTGCGCTTGCCCTCGTCGCGAGGTCGAAAAACGCGGACATCAGGATGCGCGCCCGCCTCGATCCGATCGACGATGTGCGGGTTCCCGTTCGCGACCACCTCCGTCGCAAACTCCGTGGCAGCCAGCTCTTTGCCGACCCCGCTCGGTCCGTCGAACAAGTAGGCCGAAGCGACTCGACCGTGTTCCCGGGCGCGACGCAGGGCACCCACGGCTGCGTCTTGCGCCTGCACGTCGCCGAGGCCGGTCACCTGCCGGTCCCGCCGGTGAAGATCGAAATCGCGATCGTCTGCACCGCGTCGACGACGTCTTCGGGACTGAGCGCTTCGGGGTCGACGAATGCCTGCATGACGAGGCCATCGAGGAGTCCCATCACCACGCGCGGCAGCATCTCGAGAGAGATCCGCGACTCCAGTCCGAGCGACATCAGGTTCTCCTGGAGGTAGAGTCGAATCTGCTCTGCACCGAGCTGGTAAAACTCGGCCAGCTTCGGTCGAAGCGTTTCGTCGTAGAGGCTCAAGGCGAGCAGGTCCGCGACGACGAGCGCCTCGTCGCTACGTTCGGCTCGTGCGGCCCACAGCGCTTCCAGAGACTTTCGGAGGGCCTCGAACGGATTGTCGGACGGCGACCAGGCCTGATTGGTGCGCGCCTGGACGACGTTGCACGCGCGCTCGAGCACCGTGTGGATCAAGGCCTCCTTGGTCGGGTAGTGGTAGTGGAGGGCGCCCTTGCTCATGCCGGCCTCCTTCGCGATGTCGAGGAGGCTCGTGCGCGCGTAACCCTGACGCGCCAGCACTCGGATTGCCGCGTCGATGATCTGCTGCGAGCTGACCGCGCTCTTCGCGTATGCCATGGGTCCCGCGACCATGACCTCTGGGCCTGGGGCCCGTCAACCGCCTGTGCTAGAGCGCGGTCGTGCACAAACGAGGTGAGACGCTCACGGGGCTCGTCGAGCTCATGCAAACCCTGCTCGGCCCAAACGGTTGCCCCTGGGACCGCGAACAGACGCTCGACACGCTTCGACAGTATGTCATCGAAGAGGCCTTCGAGGTCGTCGATGCAATCGATCACGGCAAGCCCGAGATGCTCCGAGAAGAGCTCGGTGATCTTCTCCTTCAGGTGGTGTTTCAAGCTGCGCTGACCGAAGCCCAGGGCTGGTTCGACATCGACGGGGTCGTCGAGGCGATCAGCGAGAAGCTCGTTCGCCGTCATCCGTGGGTGTTTGGCGACGAAAAGGTCGACGACGCGAGCGGCGCCATCGACAGTTGGGAAGCGATCAAGGCGAAGGAAAAGAAGGAGCGGGGCGCGCTTGGCGGCGTTCCGGTGGCCCTCCCGAGCCTGCTTCGGGCCGTGCGCATCGGGGAAAAGGCCAGCGCGGTTGGCTACGACTGGCCCGACGCCGGAGGCCCTCGCGCAAAGATTGAAGAAGAGCTCGCGGAGCTCGACGAGGCTGCCGAACAGGGGGACATGGAAGCCCTCGAGCACGAGCTTGGCGATCTGTTGTTCGCGCTCGCCACCTACGGACGCAAGCAAGGCCTGGATCCCGAGGCCGCGCTTCGTGCCTCGCTCAATCGTTTTTCGTCGCGCTTCCGGCACTGCGAGCTCGAGGCGAAAGACGCCGGGAAAGGGCTCCGCGACTACGACGAAGCGGAGCTCGACGAAATGTGGGAGCGCGCCAAAGCCGCAGAGCGTGCTGGCTAGAGCCGTTCGAGCGGAAACGTCATCACCGACTGAATCGAGTCTGCTCCCAAGAGCAGCATCAGAAGCCGGTCCACTCCCAGCGCGTTTCCTGCGCTCGAGGGCATTCCTTTTTCGAGGGCCTCGAGGAAGCGCTCGTCGATCGGATAGACGGGCGCCTTTGCGTCTCGTCGATGTCGCTGATCGTCCTCGAAGCGTCGCCGCTGCTCGATGGGGTCGGTGAGCTCGCCAAAGCCGTTGCAGAGCTCGATGCCCGACACGAACGCTTCGAACCGGTCCGCAGTGCCGTCCTCGTTGAGCCTCGCGAGCGATGCCATGGAAGCCGGCCAGTGGGTGATCACGACGGGCCGGTCGACGCCAAGTTGCGGCTGCACCCGCTCCGCCCACGTTCGGTAGAAGCGTTCTTCGTCGCCTGCGTCCACCACGCCGCCCGCGTGACGCTCGAAGGCATCCCGCACGGTCATCCGGTTCCACGGCGGTCGAATCGCCTCCGTGAGCTCGGAGTCCAACTCGTCGGCCAACGCGTAGCAGAGCTCCTCCGTGTCCCGAATCACGTCGCCCGACGTCGCGTGTGCGCGATACCACTCCAACATCGTGAACTCGCGTTCGTGGTGCGCTCCCTGCTCGTCCGCGCGGTAGCTTCGCCCGAGCTGAAAGATGCGTTCTGCGCCTTCACAGAGCAGTCGCTTCATCTGGTATTCGGGGCTCGTCGCGAGCCAACCGACCGTCCTTCCGGAGGGCGCCCGTGCCTCGAAGGCCGAAAGATGGACGTCGAGCCCAGGCGAGGGCACGAGCGCGGGCGTCTCGACTTCGAGGAAGTCTCGGTCCGCGAAGAAGCGGCGAATCGCGTCCATGGCCGTGGCGCGAAGCCTCAAGACCTGGAGCACCCGGTCGCTCAGCCTTTGACGCGCTCCACGTACGAGCCGGTACGCGTGTCGATCTTCAGCTTGTCGCCGGTGTTCACGAAAAGCGGAACGTTGACCTGCAGTCCGGTCTCGAGCGTCGCGGGCTTGGTGGTGTTGCTGCTCGTGTCGCCCTTGAAGCCTGGCTCGGTTTCCGTGACCGAAAGCTCGACGAACGTCGGCGGCGTCACGCCAATGGGTCGTCCCTCGAAGAGCATGACGTCGACCTCGGTACCATCCAGGAGGTAGTACACGTTCTCGCCGAGCTGCTCGTCGCTGAGCGAGAGCTGTTCGTAGCTTTGCGTGTCCATGAAGACGCGCGACGTACCCTCCGGGTAGAGGTACTGCATGGTGCGCTCCTCGGTGTCGGCCTTCTCGAGCTTCTCGCCGCTCTTGAACGTTCGGTCAATCACCGCCCCCGTCATCATGTTCTTGATGCGCGTACGAATGAACGCTTGGCCCTTGCCCGGCTTCACGAACTGATGGTCGACGACGGCAAAGGGAACGCCGTCGATGAGCATCTTGAAGCCCTTTTTGATGTCTGAGGTGTCAGCCATGGATCTATTTCTTCTCGCGGATTCGTTGGGAACTGACGAGCAAGTCGCTCGGTTGTGTTGGAGTGGCGGTCTTCTCTGCTGTGATTTGCAGGTCGAACTCCCGCATGTCGGTCGGGATGGATGCAACGCCGACGCGATTCTCCGGGTCGTAGTCGAGCGTTCCCTGCGGAAGCGGAAGCTCCCCGACCGCCGAGAACCACACCACGTAGTGAGCGACACCCTTCTCAATGTCGCCTGGAGGCGGCAGGTGATCCATCGTGATCGTGAGAAGTTTCTGCTGCTTGTCGATTTTCTCGATGCGGATGTCACCGTGAGCAGCAGGGACGAACGCGCCCCCTACCAACGCATAGTCGGCGGGTCGGTTGCACCCGACGATGCTGAGCGCGACCCAAACGAGGAAAACGAGTGGCCAATGCTTCTTCACGGCTCGGCTTGTAGGCGGCCAGTTCCAGGCCGTCAAGCGGCAGACCCTTGCCTACGCTTCGGGTCGGTTGTAGTCCGGGTTTCATGCGAGACGTCGACGACGAGGTCCGACAGATCAAAAAGGAAATTGTCGAGAGCCGCGGCCTGATCATCAAAACCAACAACCTGGTGAACGCGCTCGGCGCCGACATCAAATCCATCGCGAAGCGCCAAGCCGGCTACGAGCGCCGCCTCAATCTGAACAGCTGGGTCGCGATCGCCGTGATTGGGGTCCTTTCGTTCGCGGGTCTCAAGCTCTACTTCGACGCGCAGACGGCGGGACTCCGTGCCGACCGGGCGGAAGCCGAAGAGGCGGCGGAATCACTCACGCGCGACCTCGAGGACGAGGTGCAGCGTTCGTCGGACCGTGGGGTCGCCGCGGGGAAAGCAGCTCAGTATTACGAGCTGATTCGGGAGCGAAAACGCGCCGAGGTGGTTCGCCAGTATCCGGCCATGTCGAAGGAAGCTCTTTCGCCGGCCGAAGCCGCGATGTTTCGGGACGTCGAGCAGCAGTTTCGCCAAGAACTCTCTCTGGAGGCCTACCAAAAGGGGTTGGCGCTCGCGGCTGCCAAGAAGCCCGAGGACGCCATTCGACGTTTCGAGGAGGCGGTCGAGTTGAATCCGACTGGCGCTCACATTCCGGCGACCAAGCTCAACCTCGCGATCGTGCTGCGAAAAGAGAAGCGACCCGCGGAAGCGCTCGTCTACGCGGAGCAGGTGGCTCGTCAGACCACCGATGCCGGCGTACAGCCCGACGGCTGGTTCCTCGTCGCACAGTGCGCACGCGATCTGGATGACCTGGATACGGCTCGGACAGCGCTGAAGACCTTGATCAACAAGTACCCGCGCTCGGCTCTCTCGCGGGAAGCGAGACCATTCCTCCGCGCGGTAACCCGAGAAGCCTATCTCGGAAAACAGGACGCCACCGAGCAGGCCGCAGAGCCGACGACCGAGTGACGCGCACGATTTGCGATTCGACGACCGCACGCGCGTGTGACACCTTCTAAGCAATGGCTCGTCCTCGCGTTGCGTTCGTAGGTTCTGGGGGCGCCGCGAAGGGCATCGCCCACATTGGCGTTCTACGCGCCATGGAAGAACTAGGAATCGACGCCGACATCTGCGTCGGCGCCTCGGCTGGTGCGATTGCCGGTGCCTTCTACGCGCAGGGGTTTACGCCTTCCCAGATGATCGACTGGTTCCGGCCCTTTTGGCAGCGAGGCCTCGAAGCCCCGCCGCTCAAGGCCCGTTACTTTCTAGGCCTTCCAAACGACGAACAGCGCCAGAGCCTTGGGTACCTCACGAGCGGGTTCTTCTCGATCGATCGATTCGAACGGTTCGTCGCCGAACAGCTTCCCACAGACGATTTTCGAGAGCTCGACAAACGCCTCTTGGTGACCGCCGCCGATATCGACGGGCGCGGCCGAGTGGTCTTCGGTCGCGGCTATCGCGAGGACGTTCCGATCAGTCGCGCCGTTGCCGCGTCGTCCTGCGTGCCCGTGCTCTTTCGACCGCATCGCATCGGCGATCGCTACTACATGGACGGCGAGGTCGTGCGTACGCTGAGCATCGACCTCGCTGTGGAGGCCGGGGCCGACGTCGTGATCATTTCGAACGTCTATCGACCGTATGTCGGTCGCCTGGGAAGCCCTTCGATCGTTCATCAAGGCGGTCTCGCAGTCGCGCGACAAGCACTCAACACCATCTTGAACGAAAAGGAAAAGCGCGGCATCGATCTCATTCATCGGATGTACCCGCAGATTCAGGTGCTCGTCGTCTCGCCCGACCTTGGGCGACTTCCGTTCACCTCACGCCTTCACGCGAGAGCGATGCTCCGACGCGGCTACCGAGATGCTCTCCGCATCCTTGCGAAGGCAAAGCGTCGCGGAGTGTTCGAGGTCGCGCCGAACGTGAAAACCATCGGCGAAGCCTAGCGGCCGGACGGCTCGTTCGCTCTACACCACGCCGGCGAGCCACTTGGCGTAGCTTTCGCTGACATTCTCCGCATCGAGCGCGACGATTTCAGGAACGTCGTACGGATGATGGCTCGAAATCCAGCTGGCGACCTCGTCAAAGCGTTCGCGACGGGTCTTGATCAGTAGCTGGGTCTCGGTGTCTCGCTCGATCTTGCCCTGCCAGCGGTACGTCGAAGTCACACCCGGTATCGCGTTCACGCATGCGGCCAGCCCGGCTTCGACGAGTCCATCGGCAAGCGACTGTGCGGCGGCGTCATCCGGCGCCGTGCAGAGGATGACGATCAGGTTCGCGGTCGGCACAGCCTTCGGCGCCTCAAAGCGAGTGGACGGTGACGTTGAGATTGCGCTCGATGACGGCCACAGACCGATCGGGAATCGACTCCCACCCAGCGATTGGTTCCTCGACTCCGCTGACGACCATCGCGTAACGAAGGGGCGTGCTCCCGGTCGGAGGAGGCGTGTAGTCTTCGGGAGGGTCGTGAAGGCCTTGACGCTCGACGTACGCCATCGGCGCGCCGTGTCGAAGGGCGTACATGGTGCGGCCGTTCGTGAGGATGAAGCTCAGACTCGGCTCCGCGCCGCCGACCTCTGCCGAAAGTCGCTCGACGAGTGTTACGGTTGCGCTGATCGCCGTGAGCGCCTGCGCGTCATTGATGTTCGGGTTGTCTAGCTGCCCCGCGTCGTGAAGCAGTGCGAGGACGGCGTGAAACACGTACTCGCTGTCGGTTTGCCCGCGGATATTTCTGCGGAGGAAGTCCGGAATGCTCTCCGCGAGGTTTTCGCGCATCGCGTCGAACCGACCAATGGTTCCCTGGTGTGCGAAGAGCCAGCTTCGCATCCGAAAGGGATGCGCGTTTTCCGCTCGGAAGTCACCGACAGTCGGCTGACGAAGGTGCAACAACGCGCAGTCGGAGCGAACGTCACCAGCGATGTTTTGCCAGTCGACGAGCTCGCCCGGCCGAGTCGGCCGCTTCTTGTGCAGCACCTCGTCGCCCGCGTAGAACCCAATGCCCCAACCGCTTGCGCCGGTGGAAACCACGTCCTGCCGCAACACCTCTCGCTCTTGGTAGAGCGCGTCGCGCATTCGATCCGCGCGGTTGGCGACGTAGCCGATCAGTCTACTCATTGCTCCACCGTGTCATCGAAGAGTAAGTCGAGTAGTACATCATCAACCCCGTTTCGAAACTACCATGCGTGTCGTGACGCATCAACGAAGTGCGTCCTGCAGAAGTGCGTTCCGCGTTGTTTCGATTTGCGTTGAGAAGAGCACACGTCGGTTGTACACACACATTACGAAAACTAGGGCCGTTCACCGGTTTGTGGTAGCGAGTGGTTATGGCTGCCGACTTCGACGGCGCGTTGGACGAGTACATTCAGCACCTTCGAGTAGAGCGCGGCCTCTCCAAGCACACGATCGCTGGCTACGCGTCCGACCTCACCCGATTCGCGACGTGGCTCGACGACCAAGTGGCCGTCCTGGACGACGTCGACGAATCGACGGTTGCGGGGTTTCTCGTGTCGCTCTCACAACAAGGCCGAAGCGCACGTACACAGGCGCGCGCCCTCAGCTCGATTCGCGGCTTCTTCCGGTTCCTGGTGGACGAGCATCGGCGTGAGCGTGATCCCACAGAGTTGCTGGAAGGCCCAAAGCTCATCGCGCGGCTTCCGGACATCTTGAACCGCGACGAAGTGTTGCGTCTCTTACAAACGCCGACGGGGGACAAGCCGAACCGAGTCCGAGACCGAGCGATGCTTCACACGATGTACGCGTCGGGTCTTCGCGTGAGCGAGCTCGTCGACCTCGACCTCGGCGACGTGAATCTCGAGGAGGGGTTCCTCGCGGTTCTCGGCAAAGGCAACAAGCGTCGCATCGTGCCGCTCGGCGGACACGCGCGCGCGGCGCTCAGCGAATACCTGTCCGAGGTCCGACCGAAGTGGGCGAAGCCGTCGGCTCGTTCGTGCTTCGTGACGGCGCGGGGAAAAGCGATGACGCGTCAGAGCTTCTGGTCGATCGTGAAGAAGTACGCCCGCGCGGCCGGGATTACGAAGTCGATTTCGCCGCACAAGCTTCGCCACTCCTTCGCCACGCATCTCCTCGCGGGCGGCGCGGACCTTCGCTCGGTCCAGACCATGCTCGGCCACGCTGATATCTCGACTACTCAGATCTACACCCACGTCAGCGGGGACCACCTGAGAAAGATGCACGAGCGGTATCACCCTCGCGGGTAATGCCGCACGGTGAGGTCGCCAACTTGTCGCCGCCTGCCCTGCGACTCGGTATTCTGTAGTCATGTCGGCCTTCGACGTTTGGGTCGTCCGTTTCGATCCTGGTGACGCGCCTCCCGCCGAGCGGTTGCAGAAGGCGTTCGGGATCGATGCGCCGAGCGCCGCCGCTCTGGAACGCAATCTTCCGAAGATCGTGAAACACGCGGTCCCTGCGAAGACGGCGGGCGAGATGCGGCAGGCCCTCGAGGCGATCGGCGCCGTCGTCGAGTGCAAGCCCGCGCGAGCCCCGAGGACGCCGGACGCCGATGACTCGAAGGCGCTCTTCCGACCACCCGACGCCGATTTGCTCGCCCCCGAGCGAGTGTCGGCCATCGACCCTTTCGCGCCGCCCGCAGACGCGAGCCGTCCTCGGATCTCCGTCGACCAACCCAGCGTCGACCAACCTGACGCACGACCGCGCCGCTCGAGCATGCCAGCGGAGTCGACGGACCCTCGACGTCGAATTGGCGCGTCGATCCTGGCGAAGTCTCGCGCGCAGCAGCGGCAACTGTTTCTGAGGCGGGCGGCGGGCACCGCGCTGGCTGGCGTCGCGATTCTCGCGATCGACTGGTACCTCGGCAATTCGGTGTTCCGAGGGGAAGCCGACTGGGTGGGCACCTTCTTTGACGGTGTCGGAATCTTCTTCCTCGGTTTGGGTGCCTTTGAGTTCGTCCGGGAGCTCCGGGGTTAGCCGTGCGGCTGTCTCTTCCCAAGCTGGCCTGGTTCGTCGTCGCCCTCGGTCTTTCGTTTGGAATCAATCAGTGGCGGATGCATGCGGCCGCGTCCGGCCTCGAAGCGGCTCAGGCCGGTGATCGGCAGGCAGCCGAGCGCTGGGTGACGCGCGCGCTCCGTGAGAGCGACTGCGAGCTCTTCGACGCGCAGGAGTACCTTCGCGACGCGGACACCCGCTCGTACGTCCGGCGGCCGGACTACATCGAGACGTTCGTTCGCAAGCTCAGGGACGGTGGGGCCACGGCGGTGGAGATTTGTGAGTCGGACAAGCTTGGCTTCCGCATCGCTCATTACCTGCTCGTCACACTGCCGGAGGACGCGGCCAAGCACGAGCAGCTCATCTCGGACTCCCAGAGCCTCGTTCGCCGTGACGCGGTCGTATATCGAGGCGTAAGTACGCTCGAGGTCGAGGATCTCGTCCGAACATCGACCCTCATCGGCACCACCCGAGTGCTCATCGACCTCCCGGCCCAAGCCAACTGACCTAAGGTTTCGGGCGCCTCGCCGGTCTCGTGCTATAGCCGCCAGCGGCCGTGAAGAGCACCGCGGCCCCCAAGCCGAGGCTTCAATCCCCCGAGAGCCTCAGGAGGCAAGCACCGTGAACATTCACGAGTATCAAGCGAAAGAGCTCTACCGGAAGTACGGCATTCCCGTCCCGAAGGGCATCCCATCGATGTCGCCCGAGGAGGCGGTGGCCGCTGCCGAGCAGCTGATCGAGGAGACCGGCAACGAGGTCGTCGTCGTCAAGGCGCAGATTCATGCCGGCGGCCGAGGCAAGGCCGGCGGCGTGAAGGTCGTCAAAGGGGTCGAGGCCGCCACCGAGGCCGCGAAGGAGATCTTCGGCAAGACCTTGGTCACCCACCAGACCGGTCCGGAGGGCAAGGTCGTACAGCGACTGCTCGTCGAGCAGGGCCTCGCGATCAAGAGCGAGCTCTACCTCGCGCTGGTCGTCGACCGCGAGAGCCGTCGCGTCGCGATCATGGCTTCGACCGAAGGCGGCATGGACATCGAAGAGGTTGCGGCCAAGACGCCTGAGAAGATCCACACGATCACCATCGACCCGGCCGTCGGGCTTCAGGGCTACCAGGTTAGGCAGCTCGCCTTCGGTCTCGGGCTCTCGAAGAAGGAGCAGAGGCACTTCGCTGGACTGCTCTTGAAACTCGCCGAGCTCTTCGAAAAAGAAGACTGCTCGATCGCCGAAATAAACCCGTTGATTCTCACCGAAGACGAGCAGGTCGTTGCGCTCGACGCGAAGGTAAACTTCGATTCGAACGCGGAGTTTCGTCACGCCGAGCTTTGGGACCAACTGCGTGACCTCTCGGAAGAGGCCCCGACCGAAACCGAAGCCAAGAAGGCCGGTCTGTCGTTCATTCAGCTCGATGGCAACATCGGCTGCCTCGTGAACGGCGCGGGCCTCGCGATGAGCACGATGGACACCATCAAGTACTACGGCGGCGAGCCCGCGAACTTCCTGGACGTCGGCGGCGGAGCCAGCCAAGAGGCGGTGACGAAGGCCTTCCGCATCATTCTTCAGTCCGACGCGGTGCAGGGAATCTTCGTCAACATCTTCGGCGGCATCATGCGCTGCGACACCATCGCGAATGGCGTCGTTGCAGCCACCAAGGAGCTGGGCCTCGAAGTGCCGCTCGTCGTTCGACTCGAAGGCACGAAGGTCGAAGAGGGACGCAAGATCCTCGACGAATCGGGTCTCGCCATCACGTCGGCAGCCACCATGGCCGAGGGCGCACAGAAAATCGTCGAGCTCGCAAAGGGATAGAAGAACGATGTCGATTCTAGTCAACAAGGACACGCGACTCGTCGTGCAGGGCATGACCGGCAGCGTGGGTCAGTTCCACACCGAGCAGATGCTTGCCTACGGCACCAACGTCGTTGCGGGCTGCACGCCAGGGAAGGGCGGCACGTCGCTCTTGGACGTTCCCGTGTACGACACGATGCGCGAGGTCGTGAAGCAGGCCGGCGCTAACGCGTCTTGCATTTTCGTGCCCCCGCCCTTTGCTGCGGACGCAATTCTCGAGGCGGTGGACGCCGAGGTTCCGCTCGTCGTCTGCATCACTGAAGGCATCCCCGTGATGGACATGGTGAAGGTTCGTCGAGTCCTCGATTCGCAGAGCACCAGCCGTCTCATCGGACCGAACTGCCCGGGCGTCATCACGCCCGACCAGTGCAAGATCGGCATCATGCCCGGGCACGTCCACAAGGCGGGCCGCGTAGGCGTCGTGTCGAAGAGCGGTACGCTCACGTACGAAGCCGTCGGCCAGCTCACCGCCCTCGGCATCGGGCAGAGCACCGCCGTCGGCATCGGAGGTGACCCGATCAACGGCACCGACTTCATCGACATCTTGAAGCTCTTCAACGAGGACGCGGACACCGATGGCGTGATCCTCATCGGGGAGATCGGCGGCAACGCAGAAGAGTTGGCTGCCGCTTGGATCAAGGAAAACTTCGAGAAGCCCGTCGCGGGCTTCATCGCTGGCCGGACAGCGCCTCCGGGTAAGCGGATGGGTCACGCAGGCGCCATCATCAGCGGCGGTAAGGGAACCGCCGACGCGAAGATCGAGGCGCTCGAGGACGCAGGTGTGAAGGTCGCGCCGACGCCGTCCGATATGGGCACCACGATGCAGAGCATGCTCTAACGAGGGAGGAAACGATGTCCAAGGAACCGATGCGCGTCGCCGTTACGGGCGCCGCTGGCCAGATTGGCTACAGCCTTCTCTTCCGGATCGCCGCGGGCGAAATGCTCGGCCCCGATCAGCCCGTCATCCTGCAGCTCGTCGACATTCCGCCCGCCATGAAGGCGGTGAGCGGCGTGATGATGGAGCTCGAGGACTGCGCGTTCCCGCTGCTCGCCGGCATGGAATCGAGCGACGACCCCGCGGTCGGCTTCAAAGACGCAGACGTGGCGCTGCTCGTCGGCGCACGCCCCCGCGGCAAGGGCATGCTTCGTAAGGACTTGCTCGAGGCGAACGGCGCCATTTTCACCGGACAAGGGAAAGCGCTCAGCGACGTGGCGCAGCGCGACGTCAAGGTGCTCGTCGTCGGGAACCCTGCGAACACCAACGCCTACATCGCGATGAAGAACGCGCCCGACCTGGACCCCTCGTGTTTCACCGCGATGGTTCGGCTCGACCAGAACCGCGCGATGTCACAGGTCGCGACCAAGACCTCGCGTGCGGTCACCGACGTCAAGAAGATCACGATTTGGGGCAACCACTCGGCGACCCAGTATCCGGACCTCTTCAACGCGCAGATCGACGGAAAGAGCATTGCCGCTCTCATCAACGACCAGGCGTGGATCGAGAACGACTTCATTCCGACCGTTCAGCAGCGCGGCAAAGCCATCATCGAGGCGCGCGGGCTCTCGAGCGCGGCGTCGGCAGCCAACGCGGCCATCGACCACATTCACGATTGGCACCTGGGTACCCCGGATGACAACTGGGCGTCGATGGCGGTCCCGTCCGACGGCAGTTACGGCGTACCCGAAGGCATCATCTACGGATTTCCCTGCACCTGCAGCGGTGGCAAGTGGTCCATCGTGCAGGGTCTGGAGATCGACGCGTTCAGTCGAGAGAAGATGGACGCGACGGCAGCCGAGCTTCAGGAAGAGGCTGCGGCGGTCTCGCATCTGGTTTAGTCTCGCCCCGAATCCTTCGGGGGTGGCGTCATGAAAGAGCCCAGGCTGGTCCAAGAGCACGAGGCGGCCGGAAAACGGATCGTCGTCGACGGCTGCCACATCTTCGTGCGCGAAGAAGGGGAGGGCGAACCCGTGCTTCTCCTTCATGGGGTCCCCTCGAGCAGCTTCCTCTACCGGAAGATGCTGCCCGAGATCGCCGGACAAGGGTTTCGCGCGATCAGCTTCGACTTCCCGGGCGTTGGTCTCAGCGACAAGCCGAAAGACTTCGCCTACGACTGGCATTCACTCGCGCAGTGGGTCGGCAAGGTCGTCGATGCCCTCGAGCTTCCGCCCGTGCACCTCGTCGTTCACGACATCGGGGGGCCGGTCGGGGCGGAGTGGGCGATTCAGAATCCGGTCAAGGTCCGGTCGATCACCATCACCAACACGCCGCTCGACGTGGGCGGTTACACGCCGCCGTTTCCCCTGTGGCTGTATCGCGTCCCGATGCTGCGCCACGTCTTCTTTTCGACGATGAACGTGCCGGTCATGCTGCGCGTCTTCAGGCACTCCGGCGTAAAGAATCCCGACTCCGTCGATGAAGAAGTGGTCGCCGCGTACATCTACCTTCTCCAGCGCGATGGGGGGCACCAGAGCTTCCTCTCGATCATGGACGGCTTCGTCCTGACTGAAGCCCATCGCGACTACCTGAGGGACGGCCTCCTGGCCATCGACAAGCCGATGCAGCTGATTTGGGGTGAGGCGGAGGTCGCCATCCCCGAGGCACAGCTCGACTACATCCGGCAGGCGTTCCCGCTTCGCGAAACGCAAATGGTCGACGCCGCACACTTCCTCCAAGAGGAGCACCCCACGGTCATCTCCGCCCATATTGCCGCGTTCGCAAAGCAAATTGCCGAGCAGCCAAAACGCGCTAGAGAAGCGGCCGACTAGGAGGAGCCACATGGCCGTCGAACGTACTCTGAGCATCATCAAGCCCGACGCTGTCGAGCAGAACAACATCGGGAACATCCTCGCCATGATTCAAGGCGCGGGGCTCAAGATCCTCGGCATGCGGATGATTCATCTCACCCGCGCGCAGGCGGAAGGGTTCTACGAGGTCCACAAGGAGCGCCCGTTCTTCGGGGAGCTCGTCGAGTTCATGACCCGCGGTCCGGTCGTCGTGAGCGCGCTCGAGGGAGACGACGCGGTGGCGCGCTACCGTGCTCTCATGGGAGCCACCAACCCGGACGACGCCGACGAGGGCACGATTCGGAAAGCCTACGGCACGGACGTCGGCGAGAATGCCTGCCACGGCTCAGATAGCGTCGAAAACGGCCAGATCGAGGTCGGCTACTTCTTCCCCGAATACCTGCTCAAGTAGCGATGAGCGGGCAGGGCGAAAGCAAGCTGCGTCCGCTCATCGAGCAGGCGTTCGAAGACCGTTCGAAGCTCCAAGATGCGGCGTACAAGCAGGCCGTCGAGCAGACGATCGAGCTCCTCGACAAGGGCGTTCTCCGAGTCGCGACTCGTGGGGACGACGGCGAGTGGACCGTTCACGCGTGGACCAAGCAGGCCATCCTCCTCTACTTCGGAGTCCGAGAGATGGAGCGTGTCGAGGTCGGCGCCTACGAGTACCACGACAAGATTCCTCTGAAGAAGCGGCTCGACGAGCAGGGCATTCGTGTGGTGCCTCCGGGCACGATTCGCTACGGGGCACACATGGAGGCCGGCAGCATCTTGATGCCGGGCTACGTCAACATCGGTGCGTACGTGGGAACCGGCACGATGGTCGACACCTGGGCGACGGTCGGCTCGTGCGCGCAAATCGGTAAAGGCGTTCACCTCTCTGGCGGGGTCGGGATCGGCGGCGTCCTCGAACCCCCCGGTGCGACGCCGGTCATCATCGAGGACGGCGCGTTCCTTGGAAGCCGCTCCATCGTCGTCGAGGGCTCACGCATCGGAGAGGAGGCGGTCCTCGGCGCGAACGTCGTCGTCACGTCGAGCACGAAGATCATCGACGTCACCGGCGACGAACCGGTCGAGATGAAGGGATACGTCCCCCCTCGCTCCGTCGTGATTCCCGGAACACGCACCAAACAGTTCCCCGCCGGCGAGTATCAAATCCCGGTCGCCCTCATCATCGGTAAGCGAAAAGAAAGCACCGACAAGAAGGTCACGCTGAACGACGCCCTGCGAGACTTCGGGGTGTCGGTCTGAGGCCCGAGGCGCGCGTCTTGCGCTCCTTGACAGCCAAGTCGCCCGACACATTTTGAGCGCATGGATCGCCCCGGCAACGCCGCTGTCTTGTCTTTCGTGATCCCCGGACTCGGGCAGATCTACAACGGCAAGTTCCTTCGCGGCATCATTTGGCTCGTCATCACCCCCGGCTTCTGGATCGGCACCGGCGGCTTTCTCGGTTGGATTTGCCACCTGATCTCGTCGTACATGGCGTACAACTGGGCTAAGGAACATCCTACCGCGTCGTGAAACTATCGCCGGACCACCTCGCCCCTCCCTCCCACCCGGTGGCGCGTTTGCCCGAGGAGTGGGTCGCCAAGGCGAAGGAGTGGGGCGAGCCCGGCTATCGCGGTGAGCAGATCTTCGATTGGATTCATCGCCAAGGGATTCTCGACCCCGCCGAGATGAGCAACGTTCCCAAGGCGCTTCGAGCCCGACTCGAAGACGAAGGGCTCGGCTGGCCGATCGACGTCGTGTCGCGACACACCTCGGACGACGGTACCGAGAAGCTGTTGGTCGGCATGCCCGACGGTGAGCGCGTCGAAACGGTGCTCATCCCGCAGCTCGACGACCCGAGCATCGTCACACAGTGCATCTCGAGCCAAGTTGGCTGCGCGATGGGCTGCGTCTTTTGTGCTTCCGGCGTCGCCGGTTTGAAGCGCCAAATGAGCGATGCGGAGATCGTCGCGCAGGTGCTACTCGGCCGCCGCGAGCTCGGGGAGGGGCGCCGCGTCCGAAACGTCGTCTTCATGGGGATGGGCGAGCCGCTCCACAACTATGACGCCGTCGCGCGCGCGCTCGTGCTCCTCACTCACCCGGGCGGTCTCGACCTGTCGAAGCGTCGAGTCACGGTCTCGACGAGCGGTCTCGTCAAACAGATCGATCGCCTCGGCAAGGACTTCGACGGCCAGGTCCAGCTTGCGATTTCCCTCCACGCCGTGCGCGACGAGGACCGAAGTGCGATCATGCCGATCAACCGAAAGCACGACCTTGCAGAGCTGACAAACGCGCTTCGGCGATACCCGATGTCGAAGCGGCAGCGAATCACCATCGAGTACACGCTCATTCGCGGTGTCAACGACTCTCCGCGCGACGCGAAAGGCATGGTCGAGCTTCTCGAAGGCATCCCGGTCAAGGTGAACCTGATTCCGATGAATCCGATTTCGGCGTCGTCGCTGCGGGCTCCGGACACGAGCCACGTCACTCGCTTTCAGGACGAGCTGACTCGCCGGGGTCTCTCGGTGTTCATCCGAAAGACACGGGGCGACGACGTTGCTGCCGCCTGCGGTCAGCTCGCGTTTCACGGCGAATCGCGGCGCAGCAAGCAGCCCGTCAACTGAGCGGAGGGCTTAGAGGCTGCCTCGGGCGCGCAGTGCGGCGACGATATCGGGACGCTCTTTATCCATGTCGTCGGGCGTCTTGATTGGCTGAAAGCGCGCGTCGGGACCGTGGCGCTCGACGCGGAGGAACGCGGAGTCGACGAATGCGGTGAGCTCACCGACCAGTCGCTCGAACTGGATGGCCGGTCGGCCGTCGACCGTCTTTTGGACGGCGAACCAGGTGAGTGGGAAGTCGGCGTCGATCGAGGCCGCGTCGAGAACGAAGGTGTTGGTGTTGAAGACCGGAATGCGCGACTGGTCGAAATCTTCTGGGAACCGAAATGCTTCGACGATTTGGGCTTTACCGTCGACTCGCGCAGGAGCTCCGCCCTTGTCTCCCGGTTCCTTAGGCGCCATCTCTGCCGTGAGCCCGGCGCCGGCTTCGAGATGCGCGCCGATGACCGCGGGGTCGAGAGTGGCGGTCAGATTGTCGACGTTCGACATCATCAGGGTCTTGCCACCCGATGCGCGGAAGTCTTTCATGATGCCCGAGCGTCGGAGTGCGAACGTGAGGTCGCCGTGACCTGGGGCGTGAGGCGATAGGTTTCCTTCCGAATCGCGGAAGAGGTCGCCGTCGGGCGAGATTCGCAACGAGATGAACTGAGGAAAGCATCGAATGGGGCACCGGTCCGTGCTCAGCGGCTCGGCCATCTTTTCGATCGCCTCGTGCGTCGCGAAGCTGGTCATGAGGTAAACCGGGATGGTGGCGTCCGCCCGCTCGGCCACTGCCGCAATGTCGCGAAGCTTGATCTCGAGGAACGACATGCCGTCGACCACTTCCACAGCGGCCTTGACGACTCCCCCGAAGCGGGTCGCCATTCCGCCGGCGAGGATCACCGCGGCAACCTCGCCTCTGCGCATCGCTTCGGCGCCACGCTCCTCGAGCGCTCGCCGAGTATCCCCCCCAAGCGGGGGCAGAGGTCGCAGATCGCCCTCGTCCGGGGGCTCGACCGCCCCGTGAATTCGGTTCTGATCGGCGCCGGCCTCCCCAGCGACCAGTCGTTTTTGCAGCGATTCGAAGGGAATGTCTTCGAAACCGAAGCGTTGAAGAAGTTGCTGGGTTGCGTCGTCGATGTTGTGTGAGCTCATTCGAACGGACGAAAATCAAGCACTTTCCACTCGCTCTGTCGAGCAGGCCGCGGGCGTACGCGATTCGAGGGGTGACCCCACGTCAATTGGTGCTTACAAGTGATGGAGGACGCATGTTGATTCAATCTCGGGGCGCGGCCGCAATCGCGTGTTTGGTATTCTCGATGCTGGCCGCTCCGGTTGCAGCCGACATCGTCGATACGTCGGGGTATGGGGCTTCTGAGGTTGAACTCGACGTCGGCCACACGGGATACCCGGGCGGCGCTCAATCCACGACGAGCACCGTCATCACGGAGGGCGGCTCGAACTACATCATCATCGAGACCGAGGACGGGACCGAACAGGACATCGGCGGTCAGACCGTCATCGTTGTCCAAGAGCCCGAGCCGGTTGCTGCAACAGAGCAGGCTCCGCCGCCCGTTCCGAGGACCGTGGAGGTCGCGCAGCCCGCGGTTCCGTGCGACGGCGGCATCTGGGTCGAGGGTCACTGGGCCTACACCGACGGCGTCTACGCCTGGGTGGACGGACACTGCGTCGTCGAGCGCGTGAACTACGTCTTCGTCCATCCGCGCTGGGACTACTACTCGAACGTCTGGTGGTTCGTGCCGGGCTACTACAGGCCGTGCAACGTGTGGGTCGGGTATGGCTACTACCGTCCGTACTACTGGTTCCCGCCGTACCGTCACACTTACTACCGGGGCTACCGAGGGGTGCCCGTTCGGCGAGTGCCTTACCGCGCGACGACGACACGACCTGTTGCCCCGCGCGGCCGGGCCACGGTTCCGGTGAACCGCGCCCCCGCCAGGTCCACAACCGTCGCGCGGGCTCCGTCGCGCAGCTCTGGGGTGACGCGAGCGCCGACTCGCACCACAGGTGTCTCCCGCGTTCCTTCAACGGCCACTCGAGCGGTCTCCCGGTCGGGGACGGCGCGCTCTCCAGTGGTACGCACGTCGCCGCCGCGATCGACCTCGGTCGCGAGAGCCGGCTCCACGAGGACTGCCGCATCGAGGGCTGCCCCGACGAGAACACTGACGACTCGGACCGGCACGGTAAACCGAGGCACCAGCCGCGGTCGATCCGGCGCGGTCAATCGCGCCCCCTCCTCCTTCGGCCGCTCATCGACGGTCAATCGCTCGAGCGGATCGCGATTCGGCAGCTCCTCGAGGGCGACCACCAGTCCGTTCCGGACCAATACCGCCAACCGTCGGTCGTTTGGGAGCGGCAGCTTTGGACGCTCGAGCATGGGCCGGTCGATGCCATCGTTCCGCTCGGGTGGATTCTCGAGGCCCGCCTCATTCGGGGGTGGAGGGGGCAGAACGGCCCCAGTTAGCCGCGGTCGCTGACCGACCGCGCCGGGCTCTTTGCCCTTGCGGGGGGTCGTTGTAACCTTAACTTGGGTTAGAGTATCTAACCCACTAGGGTGCCCGTGCGACGTCGATATCGAGAGCCAGTCACAATTGCCTTCGCGATCGCGCTCATTGCGTCGCTCTCGGTGCACCTTCCCGTCTACGAGGTGCTCGGCGGGCTTGCGGACCGGTTGAAAGCCGAGGCGGACGAGGCTCGCAAGAACCGCAAGTACGAACCCGTCGAGGTGGAGTTCGACGTCCCGCCAGATACGGGCAAGTCCCAGCTGGCGCGGAAGAAGGAACGACGTCGCCGAGAGGCGAAACAGAAGGTGGCGCAAAAACAGCCGGCGCAGGCTCAGCAGCGGCAGACGCCGCCTCAGCAGCAGAAGCCCAACACACCGCCGCCGCCAAACGCGCCGCAGGCCGTCCAGCAGCATGCGGAGAACCCGGACCAGGCGCCCGACAACGCTCGCTTCATCGCGGAGCAGAACAACCGGGTCGAGGACGAGACGGTGGCTCGTGAGCGGAACATGATTCGCGACGACAAGCTTCCCGCGCCGGGTCGGCAGCAGAAGGCGACGGACACGCTTCAAGAGGCCGGAAACGCGAACGAGCAAAAAGTTGCCGAGATGCGGAACAAGGACGGCAGCGACGCCCGCGAGCCCACGCCCGACGAGGCTCGACGGAAACGGCCCGACAAGGCGATCAAGGCCGACCCGATCAAAGCCCAGCGCGTCGCGAGTCAGTCGCCCTCTGGGAAGACGGCCGACACGGCAGGCGACCGGGCCGCGCAGCAGGCCGAGGATACCATCACCATCACCGATGCCGCGGGCACGTTCAGCATCCGTCGACCCAACCAGGCGAGCCAGGGCGGCGGCAGTCAGTCGAAGGGTAGAGGCCCAGCCGGAAAGCTCGCGTGGTCGCAGTTCGAATCCGCCGTGGGCTCTGAGAAGCTCGCACAAGACCGACGCGCGTACCTTGCGGAGCAGAAGTCGTCTCAGCGCGGTATCTCAAGAGAGAAGAGTTGGAACGAGTTCCGCGCGGCGATCGAAAACTACGTACCCGGCGTTCGTCCAGGTGCGACCACCGCGCTCAACGCGGCCGCGTCTCCTTTCGCGACGTACATCGCCGCGGTTCATCGACGCATTCATCAGGAGTTCGCGGATCGCTTCCTCCGAAGCCTGCCGATCGGTGGCAGTCCTTACCAAGACCCCACGCTCATGACCAAGCTCGAGATCGTGCTCAACCGAGACGGGTCGGTGCATCGGGTCGGCATCGTACGTTCGAGTGGGCTTCTTCCGTTCGATTTCGGCGCGTTTAACTCCGTGCTTCGTGGGCAGCCGTATCCGCCAGCACCGTCGTCGATTCTGAGCGGCGATGGACGGGTGTACTTCCACTGGGGTTTCTATCGGAACCAGCGTCAGTGCGGCACGTTCAATGCGGAGCCGTACATCGTGCCGAATCCGCGTGGAACGCCCCCCCAAGGTCCAACCGACGCGCCCGACTGGAACACGGTCGTTCCGGAGGGCAGCCAGCCCACGTGGCGCACGCGTGGCGAGGGTTCCGGTGACCCGCCCGAGCCGAAGGAGCCGCCGTCGAAGTCTCCGCCTGCGCAGCCGCGCGGCAGCCAGGAAGAAGAAGCGCCGAAAGCGCCGCCGCCGCCGCCCGGTTCCGGCCTCGGATGAGCGAAGTCGAAACGCGCACCGAACGTCTTCGGGACGCGGCCTTGGCCGAAGGATTCGCGAAAGTCGGAGTGGCGAGTGCCGAACGTCTCGAGCCCGAGTCCTCTCAGCTCGACGCGTGGCTCGAAGCCGGTCGCCAAGGCCAAATGACGTGGATGGAGACGACGGCCGACGTGAGGAAGGACCCTCGTCATCCAGGCATGCTCGAAGGAGCGCGGAGCATCGTGGTTCTGGCTGCACCGTATGCACGGAACGCTCAGTACCAGAGGCCTCCCCCCGCAAAAGTCGCCAAGTACGCGCTCGGTCGCGACTACCACAACGTTCTCACGAAGAAGGCGCGCCGAGTGTCCCGACTCCTCGAGAGCGAGGGATTCGTCTCCCGGGTGGCGGTAGACTCGAAGCCGGTCTTCGAGCGCGCGTGGGCGGAGCGGGCCGGCGTGGGATTCGTCGGCAAGAACTGCTGTCTCATCGTTCCGGGACTCGGCTCGCACGTCTTCCTTGCCTGCCTCGTGACCGAGGCCCCGCTTTCCCCGAGCGACCGCATCGAACGCCGCTGCGGGAGCTGTACCCTGTGCCTCGACGCGTGCCCGACCCGAGCCTTCGAGGGCCCTCGTGCGCTCGATGCCCGCAAGTGCATCTCGTACCTCACCATCGAACACCGAGGCTCGATTCCCAACGAGCATCGTGAGGGTATGGGCGAATGGCTCTTCGGCTGTGACGTCTGTCAGGATGTCTGCCCCTACAACCAGGGCTCCACGTCGAACCACCCCCCGCTCGAGGCGTTCGAACCCGCAGCGCGGTGGGAGGACGTCAAGCTGGCCGACTTTCTCTCGATGGACGCGAGCGCTTTCGCAACCTGGGCCAAAGGATCGCCGCTGAAGCGTACGAAACTCGAAGGTTTAGCCCGTAACGCTTCGATTGTGCTTGGAAACCGAGGCGACAAGACATCGCTGCCGGTGTTGGAAGAGGCCTCGAGGGGTCACCCGTCCGAGGTGGTCCGGGAGGCCGCCGCGTGGGCGTTCGAGCGTCTCAGCCGTCGCCTGGGTCGCGAAGAGTAGCCTCGAGCGCTTCGAGGAGCGGTGGGATCCCATCGCCGGTCGCGGAGCTGATCGCAAAGACCGGAATGCCCCTCGGCTCGAGCGCGGTGCGAACGTCTTCGTAGGCGGCCTGCGCTTCGGGGAGGTCACACTTGCTTACGGCGACGACCATCGGGCGCTCGAGAAGGCTGGCCTCGAAATGCTCGAGCTCGACCATGAGGCGCTCGAAATCCGCGACGGGTTCTCTCTCAGGATCGGGGTCGACGCTGACCATGTGGAGCAACACGCGGGTCCGTTCGACGTGCTTCAGAAAGCGAAGACCGAGGCCTGCGCCCTCCGAAGCGCCTTCGATGATGCCCGGGATGTCCGCGATGACGAACTGGCGATCGACGCCGAGAGAGACGACACCGAGGTTCGGCACGAGGGTCGTAAACGGATAGTCGGCAACCTTCGGTCGGGCGCGAGAGACTGTCGCGATGAACGTGCTCTTCCCGACGTTCGGGTAGCCGACGATGCCAACGTCCGCGAGTAGCTTGAGCACGAGCCGAACGCGCTTACGTTCGCCGGGAGTTCCAGGCTCGGAGCGTCGCGGCGCACGGTCGTGCGGCGTCGCGAACCTCATGTTGCCCCGGCCGCCGCGGCCGCCCTTGGCGACAACGAGCTCGGCTCCCGACTCGCGGAGGTCAGCCAACAGCTCGTTGCTCTCGTCGTCGTAGACCTGAGTACCCACTGGAACTTCGATTCGAATGTCCGCACCGGCCTTACCGAATTGGTCTTTGCCGCGCCCGTCTTCGCCGCGGGCGGCGCGCACGACGCGGCGGTAGCGGAGGTCGAAGAGCGTCGAGTAGCGCTCGTGGGCGACCAGAATCACGCTGCCGCCGCGACCTCCGTCGCCGCCGGCCGGCCCTCCAAGCGGCACGTACTTCTCCCTCCGGAAGGCCACCGCCCCGTTTCCGCCGTCGCCGGCGGCCACTTCCAGCGTCACTTCATCGACGAAGTCCACGCTCGTGCCTACGTCGACCGTCCCGCGAGGGCAACCGAGCTCAGCGGTCGACTCGGGGCTCGAACTCACGGCGCAGACGCGTACACTGCGCCGGAGCGGGCAAGCTTTGATGGAAAACAGCGCGGAAACGGCAGACTTGCGAGGGATGGAGTCAGACTCCGACCGGGCCAACGGTGTTCCGGACGCCGATCTCGTGCGCGGAAGCCGGGTCCTCGTGGTCGCTTCCGACTCCAAGGACCGCTGGGCGCACGTCGGCGTCCTCCGGGAGCATGGAGCAAGCGTGGCGGAGGCGCGTGACGGCGCCGAGGCGCTCGACCTCGCGAGGCAGTCGCGGCCGGATCTCGTAGTGGCGGAGGCCAACCTGCCGAGCTTGGGGGGACCCGAGCTTCGTACGGAGCTCCGTCGAGACGTCGAGCTCGGAGAGCTACCGGTCGTGATCCTTGGGGACACTCAGCCGCCGACGGGTAACTCCCTCACGCGCGGCCGATCGCTGGCCGACGCTGTCGTCGCGCTCCTCGAAGCTCAGCACGTCGGCGCCCTCGACTCTGCGGACGGCTGGGACCCGATGTCCGATCGGGAGAACATTCGTGCTCAGTCTACGGTGGCGATGTATCGGCAGCCTGCCAATCACGTCCCTCGCTCGTCGCACCCGGTGTGGCGGTTGCGTGCGCCGACCGGCGAGCTTGGGGCTCGCACGGTGACGGGGTTTGATTCGGAGCTGCGCGTCATGTCACGCATTTTGGGCGCGGGCTTCGTGGCGCTAGTCGCCGCGACCCTTGGCCTCATCGGATGGCAGATCGCTGCGACCCCCTCCGGCGAGTCTCCGGCTTCTCCCAAGGATGAGCTCGCCAACGTGCCATCGGAGACGTCTACGCCGGCCGCGGCCGACACGAACGAGGCTCCCGCGGTCTCGGGACGGCTGGACGGGTATTTCACCGGCGAGCTCCGCCCGGGTGTCGACGAGTCCCTGACGGTCGGGCTCGGGCAAGGCGTGTTGGAGCTGAGCGGCCCTGCGTCGGTCACCGCCTTCGTCGACGGGATCGACCGCGGTCCGCTTCCACTGATGCTCGTTCTGGACGAGGGTCGGCACGTCGTTCGATACACGCACGAAGGGAAACGCGCGGTGCGGTTCTACTACGTGAAATCCGGCGCCACGCGCTCGCTCGACGTCATCACCCGGCCGGGTGGTTTTGTTGACGCTCGCTGAACACGCGTGCTACCTGCGATGAGGCCAATTGGGGGCGATCCGGGGAGGAAACCGTTGCGAATGCGAAGGCTTTTGGTGCTGCTCACGACGTTCCTACTGGCAACAGCGTGCAGTCGGAGCGAGACGAAACCCGATCCGTTCGAGGGCCTCGAGACACACACCGACCTCACGTCGCTTCGTCACCTCGCGGAGGTGCGCGACGGGGGATGGTTCATCGACTTCGGGACGCCCGCGCAGGCCAAGTACACGGTCGGTGACTGGCGAAGCGGGTGGGGTCGTCGCGGGATCGACGGCGACGTGACCTACGCGAACGTGGGCATGCGGGGGCGTGTGTACTTTGGTGCCGAGCATTCGGAGCCCCTCGTCGCCCGCGTTCGTCTTCGACCGTACGGCACCAAGGCGCTCACGCCGTACTTGAACAACGCCCAGCTGCCGTCGGTGCATCTCGGCAAGGGGGACGGCTTCGCGGAGTACGACATCGAGCTTCCCGCCGAGCATGTGAAGTCGGGCGAGAACTACCTCTTGCTCACGTTCGGCGGCACGACCGCCATCGACGGCGAAGACGTGTCGGTCGCGGTCGATTCGATTCGAATCGGTGGTGCGTCTGAAGTTGCGGAGTCCGCGACCGCGCCGGCGTACGACACGATGATGGCCCACGTTCGTCTCAACGACGTCGAGCGCGATGCTATCGCTCTGTCCCGTGACTCGACTGTTCGCTACTACCTCACGGTTCCGAGCCGAGGCTCGCTCGGCCTGGGAGTTGGCGCCGAGGGCGAGGGCGAGGCTCCGTTTACGGTCGAGGTCACCGCCGACGGGCGGCCTACGGTCGAGGCACTGTCCGGTGTCGCAGTTGGCCGCTGGGCCGATCATCGCATCGATCTGAGCGCGTTCGCAGGGCAGACGGTTCGAATCGATCTGCGTGGACGTGGCCAGGGTGCGGGGCGACTGGCGTGGAGCGAGCCTCGCGTGTTGGTTCCTGCGGTCGAGCGGAAGACACTCGAGCCTGCGAAGAACGTCGTGGTGCTGGTCATCGATACGCTCCGCGCGGACAAGCTCCGCCCGTTCAATCCGGACACGCGCGTGAAGACTCCTGCGGTCGACCGTTTTGCGTCGGAGGGGGTGGTGTTCGAGCTCGCGCAGTCTCCGGAGAACTGGACCAAGCCTTCGGTCGCCTCGATTCTCACAGGACTGCACCCGCAGACGCACCAGCAAAAGACCGGCGAATCTGCGCTGCCGAGCTCTGCGCTCCTCCTGAGCGAGCACCTCGGGGACCAAGGTTTCGCGACGGGAAGCTTCATTGCGAACGGCTACGTTTCCGATCGGTTCGGCTTCGACCAGGGATGGGACGACTACAGCAACTACATTCGAGACGGGGGAAGCACCGAAGCCAAGGACGTCTTCGAAAAGGCCGGCAACTGGATCGAGTCGCACCAGGGGGAGCGCTTCTTCGCGTACATTCAGACGATCGACCCACACGTGCCGTACGACCCCCCTGGCGAGTACGTGCGCATGTACGACGCCGACGAGTACTCGGGCCAGGTGAAGCCGCGGCTCACTGGAGACCTTCTAGAGAAGGCAAAGCGCCGTCCGCCCGAGGTCGTGTTTGATCCGCGTGACAAGCGTCGCATCGCCGCGCTACACGACGGAGAGATCACGCAGCACGACAAATTCTTCGGCGCCTTCCTCGATCGACTCACTGCGCTCGGCCTAGCCGAGGACACGCTCATCGTCGTGACGTCCGACCACGGTGAGGAGTTCGACGACCACGGTTCCTGGGGACACGGGCACTCGATCTACCAAGAGCTGCTTCACGTTCCTTTGATGTTTCGCCTCCCGAACCGTCTTCCGGCCGGCGGTCGTGTGAGCGACGCCGTGAGCACGCTGGACGTCTCCTCCACGGTGACCGAGCTGCTCGGTGTTCCGCCGATGCCCGCCAACGAGGGTCACGCATTGGTGTCGATGATGATCGGCGAACCGTCCTCGCACCCGGCCGTCGCGTTCAGCGACTTTCAGGATGACCGACGCGTCATGACGACCCGGGAGTGGAAGTTCATCCTTCGGGGGAATCTCACATCGACGCTGTTCGACCTGAACGCGGATCCCGGCGAGACGACCCAGCTCGATGCCTCTGCGTTTCCGGTGGGCCGGCGGTACTCCCGAATGCTGCTAGGACAGTTCCTCGGCGCGACGGATCGGGGCGATTGGTTGAGCGCAGAGCAGAAGAGCGGTACACGACTCGAGCGCGAGGACGCGGAAATGGACGACACGATTCGCGACCAGCTGCGCGCGCTGGGATACGCGCACTGAGCTAAGCATGGTCCTCATCGAGCAAACCCGAGAGCGGTACCTACGAAGCCCGCGCTTGGAGCCGTCTGCCGATGGGGGCGCGCTGCTGTACGCGCTTGCGTGGAGCGACGAGCAGGAGTGCGTGCTTCGGTTCAAGCTCGCCGCCGACGGGTCACTCGAGGGCGAGCCGTGGGCGACCGATCATGCGCCGGCGATCATGGGCTGGGCGCCGGGTCGGCCGCAGCCGTCGACGGATCCAGCGGACGAGCTCCGCGACGAACATCAAGGTTGGGGCGTCGAGGTTCGTCACGAGGGGCCGCGGTCGAGCGTCGTGGTGATGCCCCCGTCCGGCGGCGAGCACGTCGTCTGGACGGCGCTCGGGATTGCTGCTGCGCCATGCATCTGCGCTGCGCCCGGCGGTGCCTGGGTCGCGTTCCATCACGACGTTCGCGAGGACACCGGCATTCCCGACATCGCGAAGTGGATCGCCGTTCGCTTCGTCGACATGGAAGGGAACGCATTCGAACCGGACGGTCCGATGATCGGTCGCGATCGAGACCTCGACGGAGAAGAGCAGGGCTTCGAGTTCCCGTCCCTCGTGGTTGGCGACGATGGCGCCGTCGACCTTTTTGGCCGCGGCTCGCACAACATCTATCGGCAGCGGCTGACGTCCAGTGGGTTCTCCGAGAGAGAGCCGATCGACGACGGCAACTGGGGCTGTCGAGGCCGACGTGTGAGCGTCGTGCGGCTCACCGACGGCTCCGCGTTGACCGCGCGGCGTGGACGAAACGGTATTGTCATTCAGCCGTTCGACGGGCCAGCGGGGGGCGCGCCGGAGCTCGTTCCTGCCCAGGTCGATGCGGGCGGACGTGCAGGCGAGGGGCGACATGCGGCGTGGTCAGGGCCGCCCGTTCTCTTTGGCGACATTCAACAGCACAGCGCGCACTCCGACGGGGTCGGCTCCGCCGACGAAGCGTATCTGAGAGCTCGGCACCGCTACGGAGACGACTTTGCGGCGCTGACCGATCACGAGTCCTTCCTCGGGAAGCGAATCGGACCCGGGGAGTGGGCCTACCTGCAGGCCGTCACGGAGCGGCACGACGAGCCCGGCGAGTTCGCGACCATCGTGGCGTACGAGTGGACCGGGAAGGCCTACCCGGGCCCGGGCCACAAGTGCATCTATCTTCCCGGGTCCGGGCTTCCGATCGTCTCGCGCGACGACGTGCCGGTCGGGCGCGACGTCGTCCAGCAAATCTCCGAGCAGGGTGCGTTCACCGGGCCCCACCACATCGGCTGGACCGGGGCAGACGTGGAGGGTCACGATCCCGTCGGGCAGCCGGTGTGGGAAATCTGTTCTTGCCATGGATGCTACGAGCATCCCGATCATCCGCTTGGCTATCGGGGCGATCTGGACGACCAGTTTGCAAAGCCGCTGCTCGACCAAGGGCTTCGCTTCGGGTTCATCGCCAACTCCGACAGCCACGGGCTCTTGTGGCACCACGGCGAGTGTCGGAAGCGAGATCCCTTCCGCACCGGGCTCACGGCCGTGCTCGCCGTTTCGCGAACCCGCGAGGCGATCCTCGAAGCGATTCGAGCGCGGCGATGCTACGCGACCAGCGGCGCCAAAATCCTTCTCGACGTCGAGGTGGCGGGCTTCCCGATGGGCAGCGAGCTCGAAGTCGATGGACCGGTCGAGGTGCGGGTGCATGCCCTTGGGACTACGGACATCGAGCGGGTCGAGCTCATGACGCCCGACGGCGTGGTGGACAGCGACGAACCCGGGGCACCTTCGGTGTCGTTCGTCAGTCGGGTCGAGGCGCCGTACGTCTACTGCCGCGTCACTCAGAGCGACGGCGAGATGGCGTGGTCGAGCCCCGTGTTCATGTCGAGCTGAGCGCGGCGATTCGGTCCGGCAGCTCGGCGCGTGGCACTTCTTCCTGCGTCTGCGCGCGAAGGTCCTTCAGCTGAACGACGCCGCTTTCGACCTCTGACTCGCCGAGGATGAGCGCGAAGCGCGCCTTCATCTTGTCCGCTCGTCGAAGCTGGCTTTTGAGGGAGCCTCCACGCAGGTCGCTCTCCACGCGAAGGCCGGCGTCTCGGAGCTCGCGTCCGAGTAAGGCGGCCTCGGAGCGAACGCCCGCCTGCGCCGACACGATGAAGGCGTCGATGTGGGGTGTAGGCTCGGCATCGGGCATGGCCATCAGCAGGCGCTCGAGTCCCATCGCGAACCCAATGGCGGGCGTATCGGGGCCGCCGAGGCTCTTCACCATCTGGTCATACCGTCCGCCGCCGAGCAGCGCGTTCTGTGCGCCGAGACCCTCGCCTTTGCCGAGCACCTCGAAGAGGGTTCGGGTGTAGTAGTCGAGGCCGCGCACGAGCGAGCCGTCCACGCGGTACGGGGTGCCGAGTTTGTCGAGCGTCGCCTGCAGTCCGTCGAAGTGTTCTCGGTCGTCGTCCGTGAGGTGATCCAAAAGCGAGGGCGCACCGGCGGCGATCTCTGCGCAGCGCGGGACTTTGCAATCGAGCACGCGGAGAGGGTTCACGTCCATGCGACGCTGGCAGTCGGGACAAAGCTCGCTTCGGTACGGCTCGAGGTAGCCGAGAAGGGCGTCGGTATACGCTGCGCGCGTGCCGGGGCCGCCGATCGAGTTGATCAGAACCTCGACCTCGGTGATGCCCAGGTCCGAGATGAACCCGACCACCATGTCGATGACCTCCGCGTCGGCGTAGGGTCCCGGGTCGCCGAAGAGCTCGATGCCGGCCTGATAGAACTGTCGATAGCGGCCCTTGGCGGGGCGCTCCCGTCGGTACATCGGTCCGATGTAGTACCACTTCGTGACCGGCTCCTTCGACTGAATGCTGTGTTGGACGTACGCGCGAACCGACGACGCCGTGCCCTCGGGCCGAAGCGTGAGGGTTTTCTCTCCGCGGTCGGTGAACGTGTACATCTCCTTTTCGACGATGTCCGTGGTCTCGCCGATCGAGCGGACGAACAGCGCCGTGGGCTCGACGATGGGGGTGCGAACCTCCTGAAAACCGTACCCCTCGGCCCGAGCGCGGAACGCCTGTTCGAGCCGATGCCACTTCCCGATCTCGTCGGGCAGGATGTCCTTCATCCCTTTGACGGCACGCAGATTCATGGCGTCCAACTACCGGAAGCCATGCGGCCAAGCAAGTGAAGCGCTACTTCGGGAACGTCACGTAGACGTAGTTGAAGCCGTCCTTGCCCTTCTTCTGGGTGACGGTCGGAGTTGCCTTGCGGCGCAGCTCGAACACCATGGTGACGTTCTTCTTGTCGCTTCGCTGCACGGTCGCGCGCGTGACCGGCGTGTCGAAGTACTGAGTCTCGAGCGGGAGATAGTTGGTCTTCAGGTGCACCTGAATGTCGTACAGCATCAGCTCGAACCGCCCCGCGGACTGCTTGGTCGCAAAGCGCACGCGCTTGCTGGTCTGCACGAAGAAAACGGAGGCGCCGTCCTTCGTCATGAAGCCGGGCCACGTGAGCATCAGGGCGCCCTGAGGAATCTCCTCGGCTTTCGGCGGGAGGTTCTCCGCGCCTTCGACCGCGGGGTTCACGCCTTCGTAGCTGTCTTCTGCAACCGCGAATGCCGCGGTCGACGCGAGCGCCAGGACGAGCATCCCGATGATCGTATTCTTCCCCACGGGTTAAGAGTACGCGACCTCGGGGGCCCGGCCCAAATTTCACTCGTGGAAGGTGAGGATCGCGGGGTTTAGTGGCCCCTGCCGCCCTTCAGAAGGTGTGCGACCCCCTCGCCGAGGCCCTCGAGCGTCAGTGGGAACATGTCGAAGACCTGGCGGACGTATTCGATGGTGTTGCCGTTCCAGTAGCGCTGTGGCTCCGGGTTGAGCCAGATGCTCCGATGGTAGTGCTGGCTCAGCATCATCAACCACTGGAGACCCTCGATGCCTCGGTCGTCGCCCAGGTCGAGCGAGCCACCCGCGGCGAGGAGCTCGTACGGTGCCATCAGTGCGTCGCCCACGACGATGAGCTTGTAGTGCGAGCCGGTCTCGTGGATCAGGTCGCGCACCTTGATCGGCGTGTCGAAGCGCTCGGTCTCGTAGACGTGACCGTACACGCAGTTGTGGAAGTAGTACGTGCGCAGCTCCTTGAAGTGCGTGGACTTCTTGGCCGCCGAGAAGAGGCGTGAGCAAAGGTGCGCGAACGGGTCCATCGACCCACCGACGTCCATCATCAAGATGATGCGGGTGTTGTGTCGACGGGGAGGGCGGGTGACCACTTCGAGCTCACCGGCGTTCTGTGCCGTGGCGTCGATGGTGCCTTCGAGGTCGAGCTCTTCCTCGCCTCCCTCCCGTGCGAACGCACGAAGCTTGCGGAGCGCAACCTGCATCTGCCGCACGTCGAGCGTCAGGTCTTGGCGATAGGGCCGGTAGAGCCGGGCGTCGGCCACTTTGACCGCGCTTCGTCCTCCGCCCTTGCCTCCGATGCGGAATCCCTTGGGCGAACGTCCGCTGTGACCGAAAGGTGAGGTCCCGCCGGTGCCGATCCATTTGTTGCCGCCGTGGTGCTCTTCGTCTTGCTCGGCGAGACGCTCTTCGAAGAGCTTGCGGAGCTCATCGAGGTCGAGGTTTTCGACGAACTCCCGCTGCTCGTCCGTCAGCTCGCCCATGTTTTCCTTGGCCTCTTCGAGCCAGTCCCAAAGCTCGTCCTTGAGCTTCTTCGACTCGATCTCGATGCCCTTGAAGAACGAAAGGAACGCTTCGTCGAACGAGTCGAGGTGCGACTCGTTGTGGATCATCACGGAGCGCGCGACGTTGTAGAAGCCGTCGAGTGAGCTGTCGTGAAGGCCCGCCTTCAGTGCTTGAGCGAGTGCGATGACCTCTTGCGTGCCGACCGGAACGCCTCGTCCTCGCAGCTCGAACATGAAGGGGACGAGCATATCAACTCCTCCACTGGCGGCCGCCAGAAAGCTGGTCGGCGAAGGCTACGAGGTCCTGTTCTTTCTTGAGCAGTGCGCCGAGGAACGGGAGGTTCTCTTCGAGCTTCACGTTGTCGATGCCCGCGCGCTGCAGCACCGCGATCCAGTCGACGAGCTCACTCGTGCTGGGTCGTTTGCGTAGGCGTCGCATGCCGCGGATTTCATAGAACGTCTGGAGTGCTTGTTCGACGAGGCTCTCGTTCACTTTGGGATGGTGAACGCGAACGATGTCTTCCATGAGCTCCGGCGTCGGAAAGTCGATGAAGTGGAAGACACACCGACGAAGGAACGCGTCCGGCAGCTCCTTCTCGGCGTTGCTGGTGATGATGACGACCGGGCGCTCCGTGGCGACGATGTCGTCCTGGGTCTCGTCGACGTGGAAGCGCATGCGGTCGAGCTCGTTGAGGAGGTCGTTCGGAAACTCGACGTCGGCCTTGTCGATCTCGTCGATCAGGAGAACGACGCGCTCTTTCGCGTTGAACGCCTCACCCATGGGGCCGAGTTTGATGTACTGGCGGATGTCGTTGACGTCCTTGTCCCCGAAGCGCGAGTCGTAGAGGCGCTGGACCGTGTCGTACACGTAGAGACCGTCCTGCGCGCGCGTCGTGCTGCGGATGTTCCAGCGCAGGAGCTTCATTCCAAGCGCCTCGCTGACCGCCTCGGCGAGCAGGGTCTTGCCGGTCCCAGGCTCTCCCCGAACGAGGAGGGGTCGCTCGAGCACGACGGCACAGTTCACGGCCGACTCGAGCCCTTCGCTGGTCAGGTAGGTTTCGGTCCCCGAAAAACGTCGAAAATCATCAGTCATGAGGCGCGGAACGTATCATGGTACTCTGGAAAGGCGACCGCGAGGGGTCGCGGGCAGCACACCGCTGCAGGAAGGCAGCGCAGGCGTGTTCTGCAGCTCTTCGCCCGGGAGCCGAGCCGGCTCCAACATCCCAAGATTACAATGGGTTAACGACGCTGGGCGCCCACGTGTCGCCCTCCTTGACAGGCTCGCTGGCCCAACGAATAGTAGCGCTCCTTCGGGTCTCAGATCGGCCTTCGGGCGCTGTTTGTCGCGTGAATTTCAATGTCTGCCTTCGTCCTACAGATTCAGGACCTCGACGAGTCGGGGAAGGACTGGACCTTTGCCATTGGCAAGGACTGGCTGGCGTCCGCGCTGAGTGACACCGAGCTCGGTCCGGGCTCCGACGACGGACGACTCGACGTCCACGCGCAGCAGAACGGCAACGATGTGCTGGTGCAGGGCCACATTACGGCCGAGCTCTCTGCCAAGTGCGCCCGATGCCTCGAAGACGTTGCGCTGCCCGTCGATCTGGCGGTTGCGACGCTCTACAGCCCCGAACATTCGCGCGTGGCCGGGGTCGAGGAGATCGACGTTCGGCTCGACGAGATGAACCGCGACTACTACAGCGGCGCACAGGTCGAGCTCGACCCCATGGTCCGAGAGCATTTGTTGCTCGAGGTCCCCATGAAACCGCTTTGTTCGGAAGGTTGTGAGGGTATCGCCGTCCCGTCACACCTTCGACCTCCTGACGAGGTCTTCGGGGAGTCCGCGCCGGACGCACGGCTCGCCCCGCTCATGAAACTCAAAGAAAAGATGATGAAGAACGAGGAGTGATCCCGTGGCAGTACCGAAGAGACGAACCAGCCCGATGAAGCGCGATCAGCGCCGGGCGCAGCACGACAAGATCACGGCGCCGAACGTGATTCCTTGCCCGAACTGCGGAGACGTGATGCTCCCTCATCGGGCGTGTCCGGCATGCGGCTTCTACAAGGGTCGCCAGGTGACCAAGGGCAACGCAGACGAGCTCGAGTAGGGTCGTGTTCGATCTTACGGGGAAAGTCGCCGTCGTGACCGGGGGGTCACGGGGCATTGGGCGGTCGGTGAGCGTCGCGCTTGCCGATGCTGGAGCCCACGTCCTCGTCAATTACCGCTCGAACGCGGATGCAGCGGAGGAAACGCTGCAAGAAATCAAGGAGCGGGCCGGCTCGGCAGAGCTCGTCCAGTTCGACGTAGCCGACCCAGATGCGGTCGACTCGGCCATCAAGGATGCCGCGAAGCGTCATGGTCGGTTGGACATTCTCGTGAACAACGCTGGAATCTCCATCGATCAGCTGCTGTTGAGAGTGTCGGCGAAGGATTTGGAAACGACCTGGGCAACGAACGTCAACGGAGCGCTCTTCTGCGCGAAGGCGTGCATCCGCCCGATGATGAAGGCCAAATGGGGCCGGATCATCAACCTTTCGAGCGTAGTCGCGGAGTCTGGGAATCCGGGCCAGGTGGTCTACTCGTCCTCTAAGGCGGCGATCCTCGGAATGACGCGGACGCTCGCTCGCGAGTATGCGTCCCGTGGTATCACGGTGAACGCGGTGGCCCCGGGCTTCATCGAGACCGATATGACGTCCGCGCTCCCCGAGGCCGCGAAGGTAGGGATCATCGACCAAACCCCGCTTGGTCGCATCGGACGTCCCGAAGAGGTGGCGGCCGCAGTTGTGTTTTTAGCTAGCGAAGAAGCGAGCTATATCACCGGGCAAGTAGTCCGGGTTAATGGTGGCATGCACGTTTGATGCGCGCGTGACGGAGGAAGAAGATGGACATCGCTGAGAAGGTCAAAGAAATCGTGTCGGACAAACTCGACGTCGACCCCACCGACATTCAGGAGAACAAGGACTTCGTCGAAGACCTCAAAGCTGACTCGCTTGCGATCGTCGAGGTCGTGTTGGCCCTCGAGGAACAGTTCGAGATCGAGATCCCGGACGAGGACACCGAGAAAATCAAGACCGTCGCCGACGCCATCGAGTACATCAAGTCGAACACGTCGAGCTAGTCGCCGCTCAGGGTCCAAGAGTCGATGAAGCGAGTAGTCGTCACAGGATTAGGCACGGTGAGCCCGTGTGGGAACGATGTCGCCACCACGTGGGACAACGTGACCAACGGTCGCAGCGGCATCGCGCGCATCACGGGCTTCGACGCCACTGAGTTTGCCTCGCAGATCGCCGGCGAGTGCACCGACTTCGAGCCACTCGACCACATGCAGAAGCGTCGCCTGCGCGAGTGCGCGCGTTTCATTCAGCTCGCGATCGTGGCGAGCGCGGAGGCGATCAAGTCTTCGGGCTTCGAACCCACCGACGAGGAAAAAGAACGGGTCGGCACCTTCATCGGAGTCGGGTTTTGTGGTCTCGAAGTGTTCGAGTCGACGTGTAAGACGCTGTTCGACAAAGGCCCCCGACGGGTGTCCCCCTACTTCATCCCCTCGGTGATTTCGAACTTGGCTCCCGGGCAGGTGACGCTCGATTGGGGCTTCAAGGGGCCGAGCTACACGCACACGAGCGCATGTGCGTCCGGCGCGCATTCGATCGGCGACGCGTTCAAGTGGATTCAAAGAGGCGACATCGATGCCGCGGTCGCGGGCGGTGCGGAAGCTGCCGTGACAGCCGTGGGCGTCGCCGCCTTTGCGTCGATGCGAGCGTTGTCGCGGAGGAACGACGAGCCCGAGCTTGCGAGCCGTCCTTTCGACACGGGCCGCGACGGCTTCGTCATCGCCGAAGGCGCCGGGGTGATGCTTCTCGAAGAGCGCGAGCGCGCGCTTGCGAGAGGCGCCGAGATTTTCTGCGAGATCGTTGGCTACGGAGCCAGCTCCGATGCGTTTCACATGGTGCAGCCCGCGCCCGAGGCCGAGGGCGCGCAGCGCGCCATGAAGCTCGCCCTCGAAGACGCGAAGATGAACCCCGAAGACATCGACTACATCAATGCGCACGGCACCAGCACGCCGATGGGCGACGTCGGTGAGCTGACAGGCATCCAGCGGGTGTTCGGCGCGCACGCGAAGGACGGGCTCGCCGTGTCGAGCACCAAGAGCATGACCGGACACCTACTCGGCGCCGCGGGCGGCCTCGAGCCGGTGCTTTGCGCGAAGGCCATGAAGCACGGCGTGATGCCGCCGACGATCAATCAGGTCGAGCTCGACCCGGCCGCCGAAGGCATGAACGTCGTCCCGAACGAAGCGCAGGAGCGCCCCGTTCGTGCACTGATGAACAACTCGTTTGGTTTCGGGGGCACCAACTGCGCGCTCATTTTCAAGGCGCCGTAGCCGCACCACTGTCGCCCGTGCACCGAAGGTGCTAGACGCTTCGCACCATGGCCAACGTCCTCATCGCCGGCTCGGACCACGCGGGCCTCACGCTCAAGCAGGAGCTCATTGGCATCGCCGCGGAGCTCGGATACGAGGTGCGCGACATCGGCACCCATACGAGTGACTCGACCGACTATCCCGACTACGCGCACCAGGTTGCGAGCGCCGTGGCTGGCGGGGAGGGCATCGGGCTTCTGGTTTGCGGTAGTGGCATCGGGATGTCCATGGCGGCCAACCGACACAAAGGCGTTCGCGCGGCCGTTTGCACGGACGTGTTCAGCGCGCACGTCGCACGGGAGCACAACGACGCGAACGTGCTTTGCATGGGCGCCCGCGTGACGGGACCGGGACTCGCCGTCGACATCTTGAACGCCTTCCTCGCGGCGCGCTTTGAAGGCGGCCGCCACGAGCGCCGCGTCAACAAGATCGACCTTTCTGAGGGCTGAGGCTTCTCCGGCTGAACCGATGAAGGTGGAACAAGACGCCCGCTTCCGTGAGCAGCGCGAAGAGTACCGTCTGAAGTGGAACTGCGAAGACTGCGTTCTGTTCGACCCGGCGCAAGGCTGCGCGCATGGCTTCCCCACACACCGCCATCGTGCTTCCCGCTACGAGGACCCTCACGCCGACCTTCTCTTCTGCAAAGACTTCGAGCTCACCTAGCGGTACGCGCCAGGCGTGCCATTCCAGCGAACGCGCTCAGCACGTCCGGTTTGTCGGTGGAACCGCTGAAATCTCGGTAGAGCGTCTGAACGTTGACGTACACGCGCTCGGCGTCGAGCCAGCCCTTGAATTCGTCGAGGGCGATGTCGCGCGCCGCCTCTTCAAGGCTCATGCCTGCGTCGTAGCGCGGCCGAGCTTCCCGACTGAGCACCTGCAGGTAGTGCAGGCCTTCTTGAAGGCCGCTCTTGTCGGTGAGCGGTCCGTGACCCGGGACGACGGTCTCGATGTCCAACGTGAGCAGGCGTTCGAGCGCCGCGATCCAAGAAGACACGGGGCCTTCCCAGATGATCGGGTGGGAGTCCTTGAACAGGAGGTCGCCGGTGAACAGAACCTTGTCGGTCGGGCTGTAGACGACCGCGTCCCCTCGCGTGTGCGCCGGACCGAGCTCGATGAGAGTAAGCGGCTTGTCCCCGACGCGAAGCTCGAGCTCGCCCTCGAACGTTCGATTTGGGAGAGTCAGCTCGATCCCCGAGAAGTCGAAGTCGCCGAAGCTCGGAAGGGCGAGCTCCGATGCGTCGAGGAGCTGGCTCACGGCGCCGATCCCCACCGCATCGAGGCCCCGCCCGAGCGTGCGTCCGACTCCACCGAGCTTTTCGACGGCGGCGCCGAGACGCATCAACAGGTGGATGCGGCCAGGGGGGCTTTCTCGAAGGTCTTCGACGCACCCGCGGGTGCCGATGATCTCCGCCCCCTCGAGCAGCGCGTTTCCGTAGCAATGGTCCCCGTTGCCGTGCGTATTGACGACCGTATCGATGCGTTTCGCAGCGGGGACGGCCCGGCGCATCTCGTCGAGCATGAGCTTCGTGGTTCGTAGATCGAACAGCGTATCGATCAGCAGGCACTGGTCGCCATCGTGGATGAGCCCCGAGTTGCTCCAACCCCAACGTCCGGGGAGTTGGGTGTAGGCATGGATCCCGTTTCCTAGGTCATGAAGGGTCTTGTCGACGGAGGCGGCCATGCCGGCATCGTCCCAGAGCCCGGCGTGATTGGGAAGCGCTCGTGATCCCTCGCGCCTAGCCCCCGAAGAACCGCTTCATCACCGCGATCATCTTCGGCACGTCCGTGGCGGCCGCGACTTCGCGGCAGGAATGCATCGAGAGCATCGGGTTGCCGACGTCGACCGTGCGGATGCCGAGCTCGGCCGCGGTGATGGGACCGATCGTGCTTCCGCAGCCCATGTCGGAGCGCACGACGAACCGCTGCGTGTGTACGTCAGCCTCTTCAGCCCATCGCTCGAAGCTCGCCCAGCTTTCGCCGTCGGTTGCGTAGGACTGGTTGACGTTGATCTTGATGACCGGTCCGCCGCCGAGCAACGGTTGATGCTTCGGCTCGTGCACGTCCGCGTAGTTCGGGTGAATCGCGTGAGCCATGTCGGCGGACATGAGGAACGACTGCGCGATCGCGCGATGGAAGTCTTCGGGCAGGTCGCCCGACAATCGCTGCAGACAGCTCCGAAGAAAATCGGACGCTGCGCCTTGAGCACTTCGGCTGCCGACCTCCTCGTGGTCGTAAAGCACGATGCCCTGCGTGAACTCGACCTCGCCCGCGTCCGCCAGAAGAGCCGTGACCGCTGCGTGGCAGCTCGCGAGGTTGTCGAGCCGCGCCGCCTGAATGAACTCTTGACCGGCACCACCGAGGCCGGCGGGCTGCACGTCGTACGCCATCAGATCCCAAGCAAGGATGTCACTTGGCGAAACGTCCCCGAGCTCCTTCGCCACCAGCTCCCGCAGCTCGACCCCTTCGAGGCCATCGATCGCGACGATGGGGGTGATGTGCTTCTGTGCGTTGAGCTTGAGGCCCTCGGTGTTGACCTGTCGATTCAGGTGAATCGCGAGGGAGGGTACCCGCAGCAAGGCGCAACCAAATCGAACTAGTCGAGTGGAGCCGTCCTTCATCGACACCCGACCCGCGAGCGAGAGGTCGCGGTCGATCCAGGTGTGGAGCAGTACCCCTCCGTAGGGCTCGACCCCGAGCTGCGCGTATCCTGAGCGCGTCACCTCAGGATTCGGCTTGATACGAAGGTTCGGAGAGTCGGTGTGAGCGCCGATCAGCCGAAAACCAGCCTCTGGAGCGGGTGCGCTTCCGACGCGAAACGCCGCGAGCGAACCACCGCCCCGCGTGACGTAGACCTTGTCCCCCGCGGCGACGTCCCAGGAGTCGGCAGCGTCGAGGGCGCGAAAGCCCGCGGCCTCGAGTCGGACCACCGTTTCCGCGACGGCGTGAAACGGAGTCGGGGCCGCATCGATGTATTGGAGAAGGTCCTGAACGGGCACGTGTGCTCTTACCTCGCCAGTGATCGTACACCAGCGCGGTGCACTTTGCCCGGAAGCTCGCGGCCGACGATCGCTTCGGCGACCTGGCCCGCCTCCCAAAGCCGTTCCAGATCGATCCCGGTTTCGATGCCCATGCCTTGCAGGGTGTAGACCAGATCTTCGGTCGCGAGGTTCCCCGCCGCCCCAGGCGCGTACGGACATCCGCCGAGCCCCGCCACCGATGCGTCGAACGTGGTCACACCCATCTGAAGGCCGACGAGCACGTTCGCGAGAGCGGTTCCACGGGTGTCATGAAGGTGCAGCGCGATCTGCTCGACGGGAATCGAAGCGACGAAGAGCTCTAGAATCCGCTGCGTCTGGATCGGCGTTCCGACTCCAATCGTGTCGCCCAATGAGACCTGGTAGCAGCCCGCCTGAAGTAGATGCTGCGCGAGCTCGAGGCCTCTAGCCGGGTCGACGTCGCCTTCGTACGGACAGCCCCACATCGTCGACACGTACGCACGCACGCGGAGCCCATGCTCCTCGACCGCTGGCCCGATGACGGGCTCGAAGGCTTTCAGCGTCTGCGCGATCGACTTGTTGACGTTCTTCAGGTTGTGCGTCTCGCTCGCGCTGACGAACACCGCGATCTCATCCACGCGCGCCGCGAGTGCGCGCTGGAGCCCCCGAGCGTTCGGGCATAGACACGAATAGGACACGCCGGGCTTTCGCTCGATCATCCGGCAGACCTCATCCGCGTCAGCCATCTGCGGGACCCACCTCGGTGAAACGAAGCTCCCCACTTCGAGTCGCGTGATTCCTGCGTCCACGAGCGCGTCGATCAGCCGAACTTTGGCGTGCGTAGCCACCTGCGCGCTCTCGTTTTGGAGACCGTCTCGCGCAGACATTTCGTAGACAGACACGCGGGAGGGCAGGTTCGATGCGGCTAGTGCCATGACATTGAATTACAGCGCAACGGCCTCACTGCAAAGCCGACCGCATTTGCTCGTGAATTTGGCCCTCGCGCTGTGCATGTACTTGGCCCTGAGATCGGTTCTGATGGATACTCCCGAGCGGATGACTCCCCTAGCCGCCTTGATGCTTGCGACACCGCTCTTTGGGATGTCGCTTCAACTCGACACCGCTAGCCTTCAAGCGCCGGTCATGGCCATCGACCCGAGCGCGCTGCTGGCCGTCGAGGTGTCCACTAAGCTCGAGGAGCCGACCACCGCGGACCTCGTTCGCAAGCGCAATCGCCTGAAGAAGCCGCACAAGATCATGGGCATCACGACCTGGGCCCTCACCACGCTTACCGTCGCTTCGGGCTTCGTCCAGTACTACAACCAGTACGGCTGGTTCCAGAGTCAGTCCAGCAACCCGTGTGTCTCCGGCAACGCCTGGCCAACCCAGAACCAATGCAGCGGCTCACCGGTTGGCCACCTCACGCTTTCCGTCGTCACCTCCGCAGCGTTTTTCGCGACGTTTGGAATTTCCCTCGCGATGCCCGATCCGCTCGGTCTCGATGAGGGTGATGGGAAGTTCGCCAAGAAGCTTCGCGCCCACAAAGCGCTGCGCTGGGTCACATTCGCCGGCTTCCTCGCGCAGATCGCGCTCGGTGTGGTTGCGGCAAATGGTGAGTGGTTCGGGATAGATCGAGCGAATAACTACAATACACTTCGAGCGATTGCGACGGCGCACCTGGCCGTCGGCGTCGTCACCTGGGGTGCGCTCACCGCCCAGGGCGCCCTCATGGTCTTCTGAGATCCGGCTCACCGCTTCGTTCCGTTCCCCCAATTCGTTGGTCCAGAGTTTGCCCACTCGCTCGCCGCGCCGCTAACATCTAAAGCGCCTGCAGCGTGGGGTGTGAGCCTGCAGGATCCTTTGGTTTTTGGGGGGTTCATGAGATCACCGAAGGGTGCGAAGCAGCGTCGTAAGCGGAAGAAGAAGCAAAGCGGTGCGAAGGTGGCGGGACTGACGGTCTCGAACTACCTCGGGATGCTTTCGGAAGACCCGTACGACGCCCAGCTCGTCGACGGCCTGAGAGAGCAGCTCAAGGGTCCTGAGCCTGCCAACGACGGTCAGGAGCCGCTCCGCCTCCTCGAGGCTGCCCGGGGTGCTCACGAGCGACGCGGCGAATTCCTCGCGGCCGCGTGGCTGATGGAGCTCGAGTCCGAGCTCGTGACCGACGACCCAGACTTCCGCTCGATCTTGATGAAGGAGCTCGGGCGCATCCGCCGCGACGAGCTGATGGACGATCAGGGGGCGCTCAAGGCGTACCAGCAGCTCGGAGGAATCGAGTCCGACGACCCGGAGGTCGCTCAGGCAGTCGACCAGCTCCTTCAGGTCGAGGAGAAGTGGCGCGAGCTTGCGGACCGCTTCATCGAAGAGGCGCGCGACGCCGCTGACCCCCGCTTGAAGACCTCGCTTCTGACGCGAGCAGCGTCCCTGATGTGGCAGTACGGGGGGAACGAGGCGGCAGAGGAAGCCGATGCCGTGTTCGACGAGGCGATGGCAGCCGATCCCTCGCATATGCGGACCGCGCGCCAATACGCGCTCAGCCTTCGTGCACGCGAGCGATGGGAAGACGTGGTGTCGGTGTTCGAGCGCGCCGCGAACGCCGCGCGTACCCGCGAGGAGAAAGCAGCCGCGTGGATGCAGGCCGCGCGCGTTCTGCGAAAGCCGCTCGAGAACTCCGAGCAGGCCGCGGACGCCTATCGCAAAGTTCTCGAGTTCGTGCCTTCCGACGTGGAGGCGCTGAGCGCTCTGGTCCAGCACTACACCAACCTCGAAGCCTGGGACGACCTCGCAGATATGTACGAGAGCGCGCTCCGCTCTCGGCAGAAGCTCGAAGACGAAAAGGGCATGCTGCTCCAGCTCGCCATGGTGCACTGGCGTTTCCGCGAAGACCCCGAGTCTGCCGAGCCTTTCTTCGCGCGCCTTCGAAAGATCGACGCTGCGCACCCCGGGGTGCTCGACTTCTATCGTGAGCAAACGGATCCCGACGACCCGGACGGGCGGCTGCTTACCGTCCTTGGCGACGCGCTTCGCACCGCTACCGAGCCGAAGCGTCAACTCGAGCTGGCCCGCGAGCTCGGCAACCGTGCGCTGAGCGCCGACCGACCCGAGCGCGCCCTCGAGGCGTGGAAGCTGGTCGAGCGTCTCGAGCCCGGCGACGAGGACGCGCGGGTGGCCCTTCAGCAGCTCTACCAGCGCGGCGGCAAGTGGAACGCGCTGTCCGAATCGATTCGCGGCGAGATCGACACGCTCGGCCCTGACGCGGGTGAAGAAAAACTGAGACTCCTTCGAGATCTGATTCCCATCTATCGAGATGCGCTCCAGCTGGATTCGATGCTGATCCAGGTGTACGGCGAGATTCTCACCGTGGCCCCGTACGACGCGGAGGCCCTCGACGCCCTCGCAGGGCTCTACGAGGACGCCGGCCGCTGGAACGAGCTTATCCACGTGCTCGACAAGAAGGCGGAAATCACCGAAGCGCCAGACGACGAGGTTGCGCTTCAACTTCGTATCGCCTCGCTCTGGATGGAGCGCTTCGGCAACATGAACCAGGCGACTCGACCGCTCGAGCGCGTCGTCCAGCTTCAGCCCGACCACGAGGTCGCACTCGCCGAGCTCAAGGACATCTTCACGAAGAAGCGGAAGTGGGATTCGCTTTACGGCGTCCTGGTTCGGGAGGCCGAGCTTTGTACGGACGAGGAGGCCTTGCTCGACAAGCACATCGAGATGGCCGAGCTCTGCACGACGCGCCTGCACGACAACGCGGCGGCCATCCAGCTCTGGAAGGGCATCCTCGAAGCGGCGCCCGAGCGCGCGGACGCGCTCGACACGCTCGAAAACCTCGCGGAGCGTGAGAAGGACTGGGAGACGCTCGCGGTCGTGCTGCGGACACGCTGTGACGCGGCGACGAACGATCCGCAGAAGCTCGACTTCCTGCAGCGTTTGGGCGTGATCTACGCGGAGCGACTCGATCGCCTCGACGAGGCGGTGACCGCCTGGAGGGGCGTGCTCGAGCTCGATCCGGATGCGACGCGGGTTCGCCGAATGCTGAAGGACGCCTACGTCGCGCGCGGCGACTACGAGGCGCTCGAGGAGCTCTACTCCGAACACGAAGATTGGGCGGGTCTTGCCGAGGCGTTCAATCAGGCGTCCGAAGCGGCCGACAACCCTGCGCTCGTGACCCACCTTTCCCTTCGAGCGGCAGCGCTCTATCAGGACACGCTCGACGACACGAGTCGTGCGACGCGGTGCTTCGAACGGGCGCTTTCCGCGAGTCCGCAGAACCCGGTGGCCGCTGCAGGTCTCGCCCCGTCGTACGCGCGGGACAAGAAGTGGAGCGACTACGCGCGGATGCTCGAGCTCGTCGCGGCGGCGGACGCCGACGATGCGCTCGACGTTCGAGTCGAGCGAGCGGGTACGTTGCGGAGCGTCTACCTCAACCGGCTGAAGAATCCGGAGTCCTCCCTCGGCTGGGCGACCCGTGCCTACCTGCTCGCGCCCGGGGAACCGAGCGTCGTCGCCGGGCTCGAAGAGTCGGCGGAAGCGGCGGGCGCATACGAAGACCTCGTCGCTCTCTTCCGCGATCGACTCGAACACGGTGGGGTCGACGAGTCGGAGACCCTCGATCTGAAGCGCCGCATCGCCACGATTTCGGGGGAGCGCCTCGGCCAGTCCGCAGAGTCGATCCGAAACCTCGAGGCGATTCTCGAGGTGAAGCCTAACGACGCGCAGGCGATGGCAGTTCTCGACCGCCTCTACCGAGCCGAACGTCGCTTCGCGGACCTCCGCAAGCTGTACGAGCGCCGCCTGGAGCTGGTGACCGATACGGCCGAGGAGTGGGTGCTTCTCAACGAAGTCGCGCAGGTCGAAGAAGAGCAGCTCGGCGATCTCCCCGCGGCCGCCGAGCGTCACTGGACGCTAATCGAGAAAAACCCGCACGACGTCGACGCCCTTCGAGCGGTCGAACGCCTTTCTCAGCAGCTCAAGCAATGGGACCGCCTCGACGCGGCGCTCGAGAGGCGGCTTCAATCGAGGGTGACCGACGAGGACCGCCTGTCGGTGTACCTCCAGCTCGCCGACCTTCGCCGTCTCTACCTCGAGGCCCCGGGCGGAGCACTCGAGTGCTACCGAGCAGCCCTCGCGCTCGATGGCCGAAACGAGGTCGCGATCGCCGGCCTCGAGGCGCTCTCCAGCGAAGCTGGCGGCGTCGGCGTCGAAGCCATCGATCTCTTGGAGCCGGCGTACGCTCGCCGCGGCCATTTCGACAAGCTCGCCGGACTGCTTCGGAAGCGTCTCGAGAAAGCCGAGGATCCGGCGGAGGTCCAAACGCTCCGACTCCGACTGGCCGAGCTTTCGGCGTCCGAGCTCGGCGATGCGGCAGGGGCCTTCCGCGCGCTCGAGTCGGCTTTCCTCGACAGTCCGAACGACGTCGAGCTCTTCGAGCGGCTAGGCGGCGTCGCGGAAGCTGCCGACCAGCACGAGGCCTTTGCGAACACTCTGGTGCGCGCGATCGACGCCGGCGGCCTCGAGGATGCGACCGAGGTTGCCTTCAGTCGCCGGCTGGCAGAGCTGCACGAGGTGGTGCTCGGAACTCCCGACGAGGCTGCTCGCTTCCATCGGCGGGTTCTCGAAGCCGATCCGCTCGACACCCCGGCATTCACCGCGCTCAAGCAGCTCTACACCAAGGACGAAAAGTGGGACGCGCTCCGGGCGCTTTACCAGCGGCGCATCGAAGCGACCACCAATGCGGGCGCGAAGCTCGACCTCCTCCTTCAGCTCTGTTTTCTTTTCGAGGAAATTCTGGACGAGCCGCAGCAGGCGATCGAGAGCTACGAGCAGGCCATCGAGCTCGATCCGGGACATACCCCGTCGCGCCGAGCGCTCCAGCGTCTCTACGCACGACTGAATCGCTGGCCCGAGCTGGCCGAGCTGCTGCGGAGAGACCTCGACGAAGCCGAGGGGCAGGACGCGATCGATCTCGCGTACGAGCTCGCCTCGATCTTCGAAACCAAGCTCGACCGAGTCGCCGATGCGGTGGACCACTACGAGATGGTGCTCGAATCGAGCCCCACGCACCTTCGCGCGCAGGAGGGGCTCCAGCGCTTGATGGATCGACGACCGGAGCGACAGCGTATTGCGTCGATCCTTCACCCCATCTTCGAGAGCCAGGGGGCCTGGGGCGAGCTCGCAAAGGTGCTCGAAGTCGAGCTCGAGGACCTCACAGACCCGTCGTCGAGGGCTGCGCATCTTACCCGAATCGGCGAGCTGACCGAGACCAAGCTTCACGACGACGCCGCGGCATTCGACGCGTACGCGAGAGCGGTCCGAGAAGACGCGGGCGATGGCAGTGCACGTGCGGACCTATCGCGCCTCGCTTCCAAGCTCGGTCGACACCGCGAACGAGCCGAGCTTCTCGAGGGGGGCCTCTCGACCATCGGCGACGATTTTCTCAAGACCGAGATCCTGCTCGAACTTGCCGAGCTGTGGGACGTGTCGGAGCCCGAACCCGAGCGAGCCGAACGCGCGTATCAGCAGCTCATTCGCTTCGAGCGCGACAATCCCGAAATCGTCCTGAAAGCCTCGCGTGCGCTCGAGCGTCTCCATCGAGCAGGGGAGGACTACGGCCCGCTCGCGAAGGACCTACGCCGACAGATTCAGTTCGAGGAGGACGAAGCCCGACGGGACGAGCTCCTGTCGACGCTTGGCGAGCTGCTCGAGTTCACGCTTCACGAACCGGACAGCGCCATCGACGTGCACCAGGAGCGCATCGAGCGCGATCCCTCGGATGCCGACGCGCTTGCCGCGCTGGAGCGCCTGTACGAGCGGCGCGGTCGCTGGGAGCCCCTCATCGAGGTCCTCGAGCGGCAGATGGAGCTCGCCGACGTCGAGTCCGTTCAGCTCAAAATTTCACTAAGAATCGCAAGTATTTATGAGGAAAAGCTCGACAAAATAGAGCAGGCAATTGTCGCCTATCGCGACGTGGTCTCTCGTTTCGGGGTGGACCCCACGGCGGTGGCCGCGCTGACGCGCCTCTACCGTGACGGCGAACGCTGGCACGAGCTCCTGGACATCACCGAGATGCGGGCGGACGTGGCAGAGACTCCCGAGGATCGCGTGGCACACGCCTTCGAAGCGGCAGAGCTCATGCGGGTGCGTACCGGGGACGCGGACCGGGCGTTCGAGGCTTACGTCGACATCCTCAGCTCCGCGCCCGGTCACGAGCCCTCGCTAGGCGCGCTCGAAAGCATCGCGAGCGAAGGCGACTCACATCTTCGCGTGGCCGCCGCGAATACACTGCTCGCTCAGTACCAAGGGCAGAACCGATACTCCGATCAGATCCGCATGCTCGAGGTCATCGCGAGCGGGGACGACCGGGCCGAACGCGTGAGCGCGCTTCTCCGCGCGGCGGAAGTCAGCGAGCTTGGGACGGAGCGGATCGAGGACGCCTTCGCGTTCACCGAGAGGGCGCTTCGAGAGGGCGTCGACCTCGAAAGCCTGGAACGCGTGCTTGCGGATCACACGCGATTCACGGAAGCAACGGGTCGGTACTCGGAGCAGGTGGCGACCTTGGCCACCGTCGCACCCGACGTGCTCGATGCCGACCTTCGAATCGACATCCGAATGGATGCGGCCGCGATCGCGAAAGAGCACCTGGACGACGCTGACTTTGCCCGAGCGCAGTACCAGCGCGTGCTGGAAGAGCAGCCCGACCATCGTCAGGCGCTCGACGCGTTGCTCCTGTTGGTAGAAGGTCTTGGGGCTACCCGAGAGCTGGTCGAGCTTCTCCGTCGCAAAGGGGAGCTCTGCGACGACCCGGAAGAGCGTGCGGAGCTTTTCGTCCGGCAGGCGCACCTTTACCAAAGCGAGCTCGACGACCCGGAGATGGCGATCGAGGCGCTCGACCAGGCGCTCTCCGAAAACGATCACCCGCTCGCCTACGAGGGCCTCGAGCGGCTCTACCGGCGCACGCGCAAGTGGGAAGAGCTCGCGTCGCTCTACGAGCGCGAGATCGACCAGCGCATCGGGGACCCTGCGGCGGTTCGCTACGAGCTTGGTGAGCTTTGCCTGCGCCGACTCAACGAACCGTGGCGAGCTCTCGACCAGTTCCGGGAGGCCCTCAGCCAGAGCCCGGACCACGAGCCAACGATTCGCGTTCTCGAAACGCTGATCGATCAGTCCGAGTACCGGAGCACCGCGGCCGAGCTGCTCGAGCCGATTTACCTGCGCCGGATGGAGTGGGCGAAGGTCACCCAGATTCTCGAAGCTCGGCTGGACGGTGAGACCGACCCGACCGAGCGCATGGACCTGCTCCGTCACCTTGGCGACGTTCAGGAGTCGCATCTCGAGGATCTCGACGGCGCGCTCGAGACCTACGGACGACTCTTCGCGGAGGACCCGCACGACGGTCAAAGTCAGGACACCCTCACGCGGCTGGCTCGCTCGCTCGGGCGCTGGGATCGCCTCGCGGCCATCTTCGACAAGATTCTCCGAGCGGTCGACGTCGACGACTCGGAGACTGCCGCGCTCGCACTGACCACAGCGAAGATCTACGACGACCGTCTCGAGGAGCTCGATAGAGCAGGGTACTTCTATCAGCGAGCGCTCACCTTTGATCCCAGCAACAAGGAAGCCGGCGCTGCGCTGGCCGCGTGCTACGCGCGCAGCAGCCGCTGGAAGGAGCTTCTGGAGCTCGATCGCGAGCGAGAGAGCTTTGCGGACAGCGACGACGAGCGGGTCGCGTTGCTCCACGAAGTGGGGCGCGTCGAGGTGGACGAGCTTGGTCGTTCGTCCGACGCCGTCCAGACCTTCCGCCGTATCCTGGAAATCGAGCCCACCAACGCGGAGGCGGTGACTCGCCTGGACGCACTGCTCGAAGCAGACGAGCGCTGGGACGACCTCTCTGCGCACATCGAGTTCCAGGTCGACAACGCAAAGGATGTCGCGGCGTCGATCGAGCTTCGGCAGCGGCTCGGGCTGCTGAGCGAAGCGCGGCTCGGGAACACGGCTCGCGCGCTCGATATTTTCGAGGACGTCCTTGCCGATGAGGCGTCCTGCGCGCCGGCGCTCGAGGCGGTCACCACGCACCTCGCCGATGCCGAGTACGGCCCACGCGCCGTCCAGATCCTCGAGCCGATTCACCGCGAAAGCGACGCGTGGAGTGCGCTCATCGAGGTGCTCGAGCACAAGGCGGGTCATTCCCTCGACACGCTCGAGCGTGCCGCGATTTGGCGTGAAGTCGCGGAGCTCCACGAGACTCACTCGGGCGACGGAGAGCAGGCGTACGGAGCGTGGAGTCATGCGCTCGTGTCCGACCCCGCCGATGAGCCGACGCGCGCCTCGGTCGAGCGGTTGGCGTCGGCGCTTGGCAACTGGAACGAGTACATCGACACCTGCGAAGCCGCATCCGAAGCGACCGATGACCCGGCGTTGAAGGGCTCGTTCCTCCGCGACCTCGCCACCGCCCAGGACCGAAGACTCGGTGACCCGCGCGCTGCGATTCGGTCGCTCCGGCGGATGCTCGAGGTCGACCCAGAGGCGCCTCACGGACTCGAAGAGCTCGAAGGCCTTCAGGTAATGGTCGGCGATTGGGAAGGACTTGCGTGGGTTTACGAGCGAAAGCTCGAACGCGCGACCGACCCGGCCGAGCGCTCGCAGCTCGCGTACCGGCTCGGCGCACTCTTCGAGGAGCAGCTCTCTGACTCGGAGCGAGCGGTCGCTCATTTTCAGCAGGCGGCCGACGAGCAGCCCGACGATCCGGCAGCCTACGAGGCGCTCGATCGCCTCTTTGCGTCCGTGAACGACTCCGAGCGCCTGGCGGACGTGCTCGAACGTCGGATGCAGGTTGAGCCTGAGACCGAGGACCGAGTGGATGTCGGAATGCGGTTGGCCGAGCTCTACGAGGCTCAGCTTCGGCGTCCTGACGCCGCGTGTGATGCGCTCCGAGCCGTGACCGACGCGGATCCCGAGCACCGCGGTGCGCTCGAGGGTCTCTGTCGTCTCTTCGAGCGCGAAGGGCGCTGGCAGGACCTCGTCGACGTGCTTCAGCGTCGGGCAGACCTAACCCAGAGCGACAGCGAACAGGTCGGCCTCACCCATCAGCTTGGCAACATCATGGAGCGCGAGCTCGACGATGAGCTGAGCGCCATCGCCGTGTACGGCCAGGTCCTTCGCGTCGACCCGTCACACGAGGCCTCGGTGCAGGCACTCCTCCGCATCACCAAGCTGGCGGACTATCGCGAGGACGCTGCAGTGGTGGTCGAACCCTACCTACGCGAGCAGTCGCGTTGGAACGATCTTGCGGCGCTGCTCAGGCTGCGGGCGGACGCCACTACCGACCCTCACCAGAAGGCGGAACAGCTGGTTGCACTCGCCGACGTGCACGCAGACGGTCGAAGGGATCCGAACGCCGCGCTCGACGCACTCTTGCAGTCGATCGGGGAGCGTCCCGACGACGACGAGATCCTCGATCGCGCCGAAGGCCTCACCCGATCGCTCCAGCGATGGTCGGACTTCGTCGACGTTCTCTACGCGGAGGCCGGTGCCAGCCTGGATCCGGTGCTCGGCGCAGAGCTCTACGGCCGCGTCGCCCGCATCGCCGAGGACGAGCTGAAAGACTCGAGCAAGGCGATCGACGCCCACGAGCGCGCTCTTTCCCTGCTTGGCGACGAGCCGAACATCCTCGAAGCACTCGATCGACTGTTTACCCAGACCGAGCAATGGCAGCGCCTTCACGACGTGCTCTCACGCCGACTCGATTCGCACGACGCCGATCGCCCCACGCTCCTCGTGCGCCAGGGTCAGCTTCGCGCCGGCCACCTCGGCGATTTCGAAGGCGCGCTCGGCGCGTACCAGAAAGCGATGGAGCAGGACCCTGGCCGCAACGAGGCGCTGGTCGCCGTCCGCGGACTCGCGTCCAAGTCAGAGGTCGCGGGCAGCGCACTCGACCTTCTCGAAGAATACTACCGTGACGCCGGGGACCTCGAACAGGTGTTGGAGCTCTACGAGCAGCGCGTCGAGATGGCGCCGAGCGATTCCGACCGCGTGGCTCTGCTCGTCGAGGCCGCCGAGCTTTGGGAGCACGACCTCGGGCGGTCGGATCAGGCGCTTCGCTCCGTCCGTGACGCCTTCCGTCTCGACCCGCGCGACGCCACTCTGCTCGAATCACTCGAGCGGCTCGCGGAGGTCGCCGACCGCTGGGAGGATCTCGACGGACTCGTGGACGACATTGCGGCGCAAGGCGACCTCGATCGGCGTGAGTTGTACGAGCTGCGCCTTCGCTCGGTCACGTGGTACCGCGACCGGATTCAGGACGCCGCGCGAACCGAACGAGCACTCACCGACGCGATTCCGCTCGACCCAGAGCCGATCGAGGCGCACGCGCAGCTCGTCGACCTCCTCCGCGGCCAGAGCCGCACGTCCGATCTGGTTTCGGCGCTTCACGCGTGGAGCGAGGTCGAGCCCGTCGCCGAAAACCGAATTTCGCTTCTCCGCGAAGCGGGCGACCTCGCGAGAGACGAGGTCGGCGATCCGAATCTCGCGGCGGAGCAGTATCAGGCACTTCTCTCGGTCGACCGCGAGGACGTCGAAGCGCTTCGAGCGCTTGCCTCGATTCGCGAGGGTCAGTCCCGTTGGAACGAGGTCGTTGCGTTACTCGAGCGGCAGCTCGAAGTTGCGCCCGGTGGAGAGCGTGCGGACGTGGCCCGGAGGATTGGCGCCGCGTACCGAGACCACCTGAGCGATCCGCGGGCGGCCATCGCCGCGTACGAGAAGGCGCTCGACATCGATTCCGACGACGTCGAGACGATGGACGCGCTCGAGGGTCTCTATCGTGAGAACGACCGGATCGAGGCGCTGCGTTCCTTGCTCGAGCGGCGCGCCGACGCTGCCGTCGGCAGTGACAAGACTGTGTTCCAGCTTCGCCTTGCTCAGCTCTATGAACACGCCTTCCGCGATCAAGCCGCGGCCATTGCGACCTTCCGAGACGTGCTGAATGCGGAGCCTGACAACGCGGTGGCACTTGCCGACCTCGAGCGGCTGTTCGAAGACACCGAAGCTTGGACGGAGCTCGTCGCGCTGGTCCTGTCGAAGGTCGGCGATTCGAGCAACGATGATCAGAGGGCGATGCTCGGGCGGGTCGCTGCGGTTCAAGAGCAGAAGCTCGACGACCCCGAGGCGGCGATTCGCACCTACGAGCGCATCCAAGCCGACCTCGGTGCGGACGACGCGTCGCTTCGTGCGCTTGCGGCGCTCTACGAACGGCAGGGTCGTTCAGCCGACGTGGCGCAAACGCTTCAAGAGCTTGCCGCTCGGCTCGACGGACAAGAGGCGATCGAGCTCTGCCATCGCGTCGTGAACCTCTTCGAGCGCGAGCTGCAAGACGAGGAAGAAGCCGGTCGCGCGCTGCAGGCGACGTACGCTCGCTTCCCTGACGACGAGACGACTCGGACGCGGCTCAAGGAGTACTACGAGGCTCGCGGGGAGCATCAGGCGCTCGCTCAGGTGCTCGACGCCGAGCTCGACGGGGCGACGACCGACGCCGAGCGCGTCGCACTTCTTCGCCAAATCTCGGACGTCTACCGCGACAAGCTCGACGATCCCGGGACCGCGGCGGGCTATCTCGAACAGGCGGTGAAGCTCGATGGAGCGGACCGGGGCGCTCTCGTACCCCTGTGCGACCTCTACATGGCGGCCGGCCGTGAAAGCGATGCCGTGCCCATCCTCCAGCAAATCATCGAGAGCTTCGGAAAGCAGCGCAGCAAGGAGCTCGCGGGCCACTACCACCGCCTGGGCCAGGCTCTCGCGGGCATGGGCGATTCGGCCGGCGCGCTTCAGGCATTCGATGCGGCCTTCAAGATCGACCTCACGAACGTGGCGATCCTTCGTGACCTCGGAAAGCTCACCCACGAAAACGGCGACCTCGACCGGGCGCAGAAGAGCTTCCGCGCGCTCCTCCTGCAGAAGCTCGACGCCGACTCGGGGATTCAAAAGGCCGACGTCTACTATTACCTCGGCGACATCGCCTCGAAGCAAGGCGACTCTCGCAAGGCGATCACGATGCTCGAGCGGGCGCTTGCGGAGGACCGTGGGCACGCGCAGGCTTCGGAGCTCCTCGCGCAGCTCAAAGGTTGAACCGACATGCCCAAAGGAAAGGTCTGCATCGACGGCAAAATCGTCGATAGTGCAAACGCAACCGTTTCCGTATTCGACCGGGGGTTCCTCTACGGCGACAGTGTCTTCGAGGTGTACCGCACGTACGACGGCGTTCCGTTCGCAGAGCGCGAGCACCTCGAGCGTCTTGCTCGCTCCGCCGAGCGTTTGATGATTCCGATGCCGGCCTCGGTCGAACAGCTGTCGAGCGAAGTTCGAGCCACGCTCGATGCGGCGGGGGAGGGCGAATGGTACGTCCGCGTCGTCATCACGCGAGGCACGGGCCCGCTCACCTACGATCCGTCGACGGCCGTCGAACCACTTCGCGTGGTCCTCGTCGCGCCTCTTTCGCTGCCGCCCGCGGAGCACTACCAGAACGGCATCGGAGTCGCGATCCTTCAGGCCTCGCGCCCTACGGACGACGCGCGCGCGGCCGGCGCGAAAGCCTCGAACTACCTCGCGAACCTGCTCGCCGTGCACGAGGCGAAACAGAAGGGCGCTCAGGAAGCACTGGTCGTCGGCAAGACCGGGCAGATTCTCGAAGGCGCCTCTAGCAACATCTTCATCGTGAAGAACGGCAAGGTGAAGACACCGGAGCCTCAGCCTGGAATCCTCGTCGGCATCACGCGGGCGACCGTGCTCCACGCCGCCGCCGACGCAGGCATCCACGTCGAGGAGGGCGAGATTCGCCCGGAAGACCTCTACGAGGCCGACGAGGCGTTCATCACGAGCAGCATTCGTGAGGTCATGCCGGTAGTTCGCGCCGACGGACGCCCGATCGGCTCCGAGGCCCCCGGAACCATTACAAAACGCCTGCATGAGGGCTATTTGAGCCTCGTGAAGCAAGACACGGAGCGGGGCGTTTGACCGCCGGCCTGCCGGTGGCTACACACCGCGCCCAGGACGATTCCTCATGTCGGATACCAGCAAGACCAAAGCGCGGCGTCGCCGCAAGAATGCCGCCCAGGGCAAGGACCGGAAGAAGAAGCTCGAAAAGCTCGGTACGACGCCGAAGTTTCCGATCCACGAGGACGGCGACAAGGCTCCGGCCGACGCCTGAGCGCGCCCGCTAGTGCAGCGTGTGGGATTCCCCGTCGTGCTCGACGAAGGGTATGCCCGCGTCCGACAGTGACTCCCGCGGAGCGATCGGCGGCGGCGGCGGAACGCTCGTGTTGTGCACGGCCTCGAGCTCTTCGCGATAGGCCATCTGCTGGAGCTTTGCGTGGTGGTACTGGCGCCGTCGGCGGTACGCTACGATGACCAGCACCGCGGCGATCACCCAGATCGTAGAGCCCGCGAGCAGCGCGGGCATGATGCGGTAGCGCGTGCGAAGGCTCTCGCGCCACTGGCGTTCGAGACCAATCCGGGTCCAGCCGTATGCCGTCTGAAGTGCCGTGTCGAAGGTCTCACCGTTTCGAAGTGAATAGATGAGCCGGTGGAAGCGACGCTCGTCGGTGCTCGTCTTGCGTAGGAACCCGACGACATCGGCGCTTTGCGCGTAGGCCACGTTCACGTCGTATGGTCGCGACGGGAAGTTTTGGTCGAGCTCAGAAAGCCGCAGCATGGACCGCTGCGCGGCCGCTCGAAGCAGAGACTCCATGCGCGGCAGGAGACGGACTTCCGACTGCTGAATCGCCACACCCTCTTTGAACCAGCGCGGGACGGACGCGCCAGCGACGGCGCGATAGAAGGCGATGTGCGACAGCTCGTGGACGAGCACGACCTCGAGGTCGGGCGGTTCCCAGGTTTGCGGTGCCGACATGGTCAGCAGGATGAGACCCCATCGTGGGTACGCGACCCCAGTGGCATAGTCGGGCGGCGGTGCGCCCACGGGCGCCATCGCGCGCATCTCGACGGGGTTCCGCGCGATACGGATCTCCAAGTGATCGTCGATGATGACCCCAAAGTCGTTCACGACGTTGCGCCAGTGCTCGTCGATGTTCTCGATCAGCGGAGCAACGCGGCCGCGAAGCGCCGCCGGGTAGGTCCAGCTCACCGAGTCGATCTGCTCGGTGATGTAGCCGTCCATCGGCTCGGGGAGGATCAGCTCTTGTTCCGCCTGGGCGCTCGTAGGCGTCGGAGCAGACAAAAAGCCGACGGCCATCGCGAATGCGATCACCAACGCTTGGAGGGGGCGGGGAAGTGGGGAGCTATTCTTCACCGGGCGTAAATCTTAGCAGGGGTACGCCGCTCTCGGGAGCACGACGCGAATCAATGATGAGGTAGGTTACACCCCCCGCCAGCAACGCTCCGACCAGAACGTAAGGCCAGGCCTTTTTCCACCGTTTCTTGGCCTGAGAGTCGTCGTTCTTTTGTTCTTCGGTGTTCACCGCCACTTTTTTCTCGGGCGGCGGAGGTGGTGGCGCCGACCATCGAAGCTGCGCCTGGTCGGCCCGACTCAGGATGAACTGCTTGCGCGTTTCTGCGTTGCTCGTGTCGAAATCGAGGACGCCTTCGTAGAACTGAGCGGCCGCCACGTCGAACACTTCGATGCGAATCAGTCCCTCACGCCGAATGACGATCAGCGCGTCGGCTCCGGCAATGAGACCGATGCGTTGGTACGACGAAAGGTCCTTTCGCGGATCGAGGCCGAGACTTCTCCGAATCGCTCGCAGCTTTTCGAGCCCGTCCTCTTCTTTTGGCGGCTCGCCGCGAAGCGCCGCACGGAGTGCCGGGTCGGAAGGCACCTCGAGTCCCGCCAACACCACCTCTTGTTCGAGGAAGGCTGAAGTGTTGCGAAGCGTTTCGTCCGGATCGCCCGCGACGACGACGGCGACCTTCGGCGGAGGGCCGGGAGGCGCGGTGATCGTGTCCGTCTCGAGGTCGGTCTCCGCGGTGTCGGGTACGGTGTCGGGCTTGGCGTCGGCGTCCGTTTCGGTTTCGGACGCAGAGGCAGGCTCGGTCCCGTCGGCGTCCTCCTGCGCATGAAGCGGGGCCGCCGCGAGCAGACATAGTATCGCGAGGATCCACCGCATTCGGCGTACGATAGGCAACGGGTTGCTTCCGCGCTAGCGTGCGTGCGGTTTTTCGCGATGGGTGAGCAACCTCGATTCATGCACGGCGTGTGTCTGTGCCTCGGCTACGACGGAACGGCGTTTCACGGGTGGCAGGCGCAGCCCGGCCTTCGCACCGTGCAGGGGATGCTCGAGGAGGCCATCGATGAGATGGGCATCGAGCACAGCGCCGTCCGCGGCTGCAGCCGAACCGACGCCGGAGTCCACGCGCTTGGGCAAATCGCCAGCTTTGCGAGTGAGATCGAGGTCCCCGATGGCGGCTGGGTCAGCGGCCTGAACGCTCGACTTCCGAAAGACATGGTCGTTCACGACGCGAAAGCTTGCTACCGCCGCTACAACCCACGCTTCCACGCGGCGCACAAGCGCTACCGCTACGTGGTCCGGTGCGGACAGCAGCGCGACCCGCTGATTCGACATCAGGCCTGGCAGCTAGGGCCGAAAGGCATGCGCCGCGACATCGAAAGCTGGAAACGCGGCGTGCCCGTCGAGGACTATCTGGACGTCGATGCGATGCGCCGCGCCGCCGCACACTTCGTCGGCGAGCACGACTTCCGGGCCTTCCGTCAGGCAAGCGACGAGCGCGAGGTCGTCGTCCGAAACATGTTCGAGGTGAGCGTGAACCCTGGCTGGAACGGCCGCCCCGACGTCGTGGCCTTCGAGGTGGTCGGCAACTCCTTTATGAAGAACATGGTGCGGATCATGGCCGGCACGCTCGTCGACATCGGACGCGGCCGCATCGCTCCTGACGCTGTCCCCGCCATGCTCCGCGAAGACTCAGACCGGACCCAGGCCGGTCAAACCGCGCCTCCCGAGGGCCTCACACTGATCGACATCGAGCTCGCCCGCTTCGACGGCCCAGGCGACCACTTCGATCGGCCGACTAAGGCCGACCCGCCGCGTCGTCAGAACGTAAGACCGACGCCGCCGAAGAAGTAAAGCTTGTCGCCGACCTCGGCGCGGCTGTTCGTATCGGAGCCGGCGAGCTCGAAGAAGAAAAACGAGCTGTTGATGCCCCAGTCTTCGTCGAGTGCGTTGGCTCGCCGAGGATTCACGAAGTTTAGCTCGAGCGCGATCTGGGCGCCCCAGCCGAGACCGTGGCTGCGCCCCTGCTGCTTACCGGCGCCGATGTCTTCATTGAAGAAGAGACTGTTGAAGCCGATCTTGCCGGTGAAAACCAGCGGCACGGGCGTCAAACGCGCCAACGAGTCGATTCGCACGACCGCGCCCACGTTCAACGGGAAGATGGTGAACGTCGAGCTCTGCGTGGACGGTTGGCATGTATCCCCGACGATGGTCCCCGCGACGCATGCGTTGCCTTTGTAGTTGGCCCAGCCGGCTTGCAGTGCCAGTCCAATGGGACCGATGAACGGAATTCGATAGAAGAAGATGTCGAACTCGCCCAAAAGAATAGGGCCGTTGTCGCCGGGATAAACCGCGTTGAACTGGGGGACCCCAGGGTCGGGGCGATATGCGCCGACTCCGAATGAGAGAAGATAACCCTCGGGCGACCAGCCCTCCCGCGAGGATTCGCCGACCGGCTGCGCGTGTGCCTCGCTCGACGCAAGGACGCCTACTAGCACGAGCACGCCAACGACGAACCGAAGGACCTTCACCGAATAGGCCTCCGAACGCGAGCGCGGAGCCACAGCGCCAGTAGAAAGATCGTAAGGGCGCTCAGCGCCGTCTCGAGCCCGAACGCCATTGGCGCGACTGCGCAACCGCCGCAGCTGTCTCCGCACACACCCTCAACCGCGGTCAGCGTGACCGGGACAGGATCGGAAAGCTCGCCCTCGTTGCCCTGTTCGAGCGCATTCGAGACGAACGCCTGATCGATCGCGGTCATGAAAACGAAGGCCGAGGGATCCTCTGGCGTCAGGCCGAGCGCGGACGCCGGGATCGTCTGGCTGCGGGCCGTCAGATTCGCGGTGATGCCGAGCGGCATCGCCGTCGACGGGTCGGAGCTACGGGACGAGTAGAAGTTCCAGAGCTGAATGAGGTCCGGTGGGTCCGGGTCGCCCCAAGTGATTTGGAAGTTCGTCTGCTCCTGGGGGTTGGTACTCACGCGGGGCGCCGCAGGAGGGGCGACATCCACGCGAAAGGCCGCTACGCCGTAGTTCTCGGGGGGCACGTCCATCCCGGAGAAAGCTTGGTCGCGGAACGCGTAAATCTCGTACGGAGTCCCTGTGAGGCCCGAGCTTTCGCAACTCACGATTTGGTTCGTGCCGGCACGGGCGTTGATGAGGTCTTGCAGGAACAAATCGCTGACCAGAAAGTCTTGGCCGACCACCTTCGGGTTCCCCGAGAGCTCTGCGCAGATCCCTTGAGTCTCGTTTCGGTTCGTGAAGAGGTTGCAGTTCGCGCCTTCGGCACCGACCCAAAGAAAAACTTCGCGGACGCTGCCCGCGGTGTTGTCCAGCCGGATCTCGAAGTCGGTCGTCTCCGGGCTCTTGGTCGCGAACAAGGCCGGAGCTGCCGCGCCGCCTGCGCCTGCTTCTCCGCCTGCACCTCCGATGCCTACGTCGCCGCCGACACCTCCGACGCCATCGTCGCCGCCCACGCCTCCGAAGCCGCCTACGCCGCCCGCTCCGCCGACACCACCTGTCCCCGAGGAGCCACCGAGCCCACAGTGCTCTCTGTTGAAGTACCGGGTTTGGCTGTCACTTTCGAATGCGTTGTCTCCGCCGATCTCGCTGATGCGGTCGACCAGCTGGGCGGATGCGTGCGGAATTTGAATCGAGGCGCCCGCGACGAGTGCAGTGAGCGCAATAAGGCGAAGCTTCATGCGTCGTCGACGCTGCAATCCCCGGGCCAATCTCAAACGCCGAAAACCCGAGTGTTTCCGGTCGCGAAGCGGACAAATTGACACCATCCGCCCCCCTTTTACGCCAACCCCTGACATTTCGTCACTTTAACAGGACGTTTTCGGCGATTTGGACGGCATTGAGGGCCGCGCCCTTTCGGAGGTTGTCGGACACGACCCACATCTGGATTCCGCCGGGATTTCCGACGTCTTCGCGGATTCGGCCGACGTAGACCGGGTCTTGGCCGGCCGCGTCGATCGGCTGCGGGTACACCCCGTTTCCGAAGTCGTCGACCACTTCGATGCCGTCGGCTTTGCTCAGCAGCTCGCGCGCGCGGGCGGCTGTGATCGGGGCGTGGCACTCGACGGTCACGGCCTCGCTGTGACCCGTGATGACCGGCACCCGAACCGCCGTCGGTGAGACAGCGATGGAGGGGTCTCCGAAAATCTTGCGGGTCTCGCTGACCATCTTCAGCTCTTCTTCCTGGTAGCCGGATTCGGCATCGGGCTTCCAGTGCATTAGAAGATTACGGCTCAACTGCCCGGAAAGCTGGGACTTATCGACCTCGGCCCCTTTGACGGTTGCCGCCTCCTGCTGCTCGAACGCGGTGACGGCGGTCGCTCCGGAGCCGCTGATCGCTTGGTACGTCGCGACGACGACGCGCTTCAGGCGGGCCTCGTCGTGTAGCGGCTTGAGCGCGACCACCATCTGGATGGTCGAGCAGTTCGGGTTGGCGATGATGCCCTTCGGTCGGTTGGCCGCGGCGGCCGCGTTCACCTCGGGCACCACGAGCGGGCACTCGGGATCAGCGCGAAACGCCGAGGAGTTGTCCACGACGAGAGCGCCCTTGCTCGCGGCAATCGGCGACCACTCTCGGGAGGTGCCGCCGCCCGCCGAAAACAGGGCCAGATCCACGCCTTCGAAGACCTCCGGCGCAATCTCGACGACGGTGTGTTCGGCCCCTCGGAACGTGACGGTCTTTCCGGCGCTCCGAGCCGATGCCACCGGCACCAGCTCGGCCACGGGAAATGCACGCTGCTCGAGTACGCGCAGCATCTCCGCACCCACCATTCCGGTGGCTCCAACCACCGCAACTTTGAGTCCCTGAGCCATAGGCCCGGGCTATAAATCGCCCCCGAGCGCGCGGCAAGCGGGCCCCCGAAGCCGCTGTCTTTGCGTGCAGCAGCATCGCCGACGTGCTGTCCACGCCTCCCTACTTCATCATCGGCCCGTGTTCCTGCGAAGTACCCCCTCAGGAGTCCGATGATCGTCGTTGCTGCCGCGGTCGTGGTTCGGGACGGCCGCGTGCTTCTCACGCGGCGGCGCGACGATCAACACCTTGCGGGACTCTGGGAGTTCCCCGGGGGCAAACTCGAAGGGGGCGAGGCTCCCGAGGCGACCGTCGTGCGTGAGTGTCGCGAAGAGATGGGCATCGACGTCGAGGTCGGCCGCATTCTCGAGGTCACGCACTACCGATATCCCGAAAAGGATGTCCTGCTGCTCTTCTATCGTTGTTCGCTAAGGCGCGGTGAGGTTCAGCATCTCGAGGTCGCCGACCACGCGTGGGTGCGTCCCAGCGACCTCGACGACTACGCGCTACCGCCCGCGGATGAGTCCGTCGTCGCTGCCATTCGTTCGCTGGACCTTTCGGCCGGCTAACGGAACTTGTCACCCTCGACGAGGATGCGACGAACCATGCTCGTTTCGGTCGCGGGCTTGGAAACCGGCTCCGCGAGAATTCGAATGGTTCCGCCCGTCGCTCCAACTTCGTGGCGGTACAGCCAACCGCGCGAGAATTCCTCCGGAGTGCCGAAGGCTGCGTTGAGTTGGGACATGGTCGGCTTCGCCTCGACGAAGTCGAACTGGATTCGCGTGACCCGGTCGCCGGGCGTCGTGAACGTGGCGCGGTACCCGTCGTAGTGAATGAGCGCTTGGCTCGAGGTTCGACCCTTGATGACGCCCTTCATCTGCGCGGCCACGTAGTCGACCGACGGGTTGGGCTCGGCGAGGGCGCGCGCTGCGGTTTGCACTCGCTCGACGGCCTCCTCGCTCCCCGCGGGTGTGACTCGAGCCTCGGACTCGGTGCCCGAGGCGCCGTCTCCACCACGTGAACAGCCGACGACGGCGGCGCCGAGCGCAAGCACGAGAATCAATCGATTGCGAAACATTCGTCAGTTCCTCGCTGACGTTTGTACCGCGGACGGTCGGCTCTCGAAAAAAACACGGCGTGCGGACTACGCGCGGGAGAGGGCGTCGGAAACCGTTCCGTTCGAGCCCGTCTGAATGCGGACGGCGAACGGTTCGCGGGTTCCGCCCACTCGTTCGAGCGACGTGGCTTCGCCAAACAGCGTGCCAGCCGCCTGTTCGAGCGCTGGCTTGTACGCCTCGTACGTGGAGTCGGAGTTCGGCGCGCCTAGACGGTCCTGCACGCGGAACAGGACTTCGCCGGTCTCGAACTCGAGGTCGAGGCCCGCCTCTTCTTCGAGCATCTTGCAAGCTTCGAGGGTGCGCTTGAACGCGTCGTCGATGCCGCCCTGGAAGTCACCTTCGTAGCCGCGCTTTCGGCTGTAGAGGAGTCCCGGACGGTCGTCCGCCATGTCGAAGTAGTAGTCGGACTGATGCCCGATGAGCACCACGCCCGGGCCCTGAGGCACGTGCGCATAGTCGGCGACGTCGATCAGCAGCTCGTCGGAGATTTTCTTCTCGCGGATCCACTCGTGAAAGACCGGGATGAGCTTTTCGAGCTCGACGTCCTTGTCCTTCGCGTAGACCTTCACCTGAAACTTGGTTGGTTCCATGACTTGCTCCGCTTACTCCGCGGCGGCCGCTGAGGCCGCGGCGGCCTGGGTGAGCCGCTGGTAACAACCGTGAGCGGCCTCGAGGAAGAGCTGCGACTCGTCGAGCGTTCGGTGTGCGGTCTCTTCGTTGGCGTTTTCGTACGACTTGTCGCCGTGCATCTTGAGGAGGTAGTTCGCGAACTTCCCTTTTGCGAACGGGTCATGAAAGAGCGCCGTGTCATGAAGGTGCGTCTTGAAGTTGCTCACCACGTCGTCGGCGTCGTCTTTCACCTGCACCTCGAGGTGGCGAATGAGCGCCTTGGCAGCGGTGACCATCGCGTTGAAGCCGCCAGCGGCTGCTTTCGTCGCGTCGCCCGCGTCGAGAGCGTCTTGAGCATCGTGAAGTTGCTGCTCGGCTTCTTGAAGACCGAACTCGACGAACGGAACGATTTCACCAGCACACTCACCGACCCCGATGTCGCCGATGTTGTATTCGCGCGGGTCGCCCCAGTCGCTGTAGTAGCTCGGGTCGTCTTCGTAGGCGGGAGGCTTCTGAATCGGGGCGAGGACCTTTCGGAACTCCTTTTTGCCGACGCGCGCGATGAACGCTTGGAAGCTCTCGTCGCCCTCGCGGTTCTCGAGGTAGTGCGCCGTGATGAGCTCGACGGCCTTCGGGATGTTCTTCGACGGCACGGCACCCACCACGAGGCCGTAGCTCTTCGCGTTCTCAGTCCACTGGCCGCCGAGGACCACGTTGAAGTGCGGAACCTTGCGTCCGCCGACCTGGCGGCTCACGCCGGTGAACCCGATGTCGGCCGCGTGGTGCTGACCGCAGGAGTTGAAGCAGCCGCTTGCCTTCATGCGGAGGTTCTTCACCGCGGGGTCGAGCTGGTCTTCGACGAGAGTGAGCCGCCTGCGGAGCTCGCCCGTGACGCCGCGCGACGCCGAGATGCCGAGCTTGCAGGTGTCGGTGCCCGGGCACGAGGTCATGTCGGTGATGGTGCCGGCGCCAGCTTCCGCGAGGCTGAGGGCGGCGAGGCGCTCGTAGAACGCCTCTGCGTCGGCGCCGCTCAGCCAGCGGAACGCGAGGTTTTGCTCGACGGTGCAACGCATCGCATCGCCGGTGTATTCGCGTGCGAGGTCGGCAAGGGCGCGACCCTGCGATGACGTGAAGTCGCCGAGGGGCATCTTGACGACGGCGGTGAAGTAGCCGTCCTGAGCCTGGGGGCGAAGGTTGTGCTTGGCCCACTTGTCGAAATCGGCGGAGGCGCCGCTTGGAAGGGCACCCGCCTCCCGAATCGGCTTCTCGTCCGTAGCGTGGAGGTCGTCCAAGAAGTCGGTCCAACGGGGGTCGGGGCGAAGGCCTTCCCGCTCTTCAGCGACCAGGCGCTTGAACTCGTCGATACCGACCTTTTGGACGAGGAACTTGATGCGTGCGCGCGCGCGACTCTGCTTTTCGCCCAGGCGAGCGAAGACGCGGGAAACGGCCTGCGCGAGCGGAAGGAGCTCTTCTTCCGGGCAGAACTCGTCGAGCACCTTGGCCTGCACCGGCACGGCGCCGAGGCCGCCGCCGACCACGACGCGGAAACCGCGCTTACCGTCACGCATCTGCGCAACGGCGCCGAGGTCGTGGAAGGTCACGAGGCCACACGGGTTGTCCTCGCAGCCCGAGAACGCGATCTTGAACTTACGACCGAAGTCCTGAACGTCGGGGTGGCCGAGCAGGAACTGTGTGGTGGCGTTGGCGTACGGGGTGACGTCGAACGCCTGGGTACTGCAGACACCGGCGTACTCACACGCGGTCACGTTGCGGACGCTGTTGCCGCACGCCTCGCGCGTGGTGATGCCCACGGAGGCGAGGCGACGCATCATGTCGGGCGCGTCTTCGATGTGAACGAAGTGAAGCTGAATGTCCTGGCGCGTGGTGACGTGCAGGATGGAGTCGGAGTATTCCTCGGCGAGCTCGCTCAGCACGTCGAGCTGCTCGGCGGTGAGCTTTCCGAACGGAATCTTGATCCGCATCATGCCCGGCGCATCCCACACGGTGTCGGGACCCTTGGTGAGATCGCCGCACGGGAAGGCGAGGGGCTTTTGGCCGGTGCCGTCGTCGCGAAGGCCGTTGTCGTAGCGCTGCCCGTAGACGCCTCGGCGGAGGCGCGTTTCGGCGAAGATCTTGTCGTCGATTTTGCCCTGTTTCTTCAGCTCGATTTGGCCTTCAAACAGGTCGACCTCACCCCCGAGCGGCTCTGGAATCCGGTCGCCAAGCTGTTCTTTCCACGAAGTCATGATGCTCCTACCCGTGCCGACGCGAGGTCGGCGTTTCTGGGGAACAGCCACTATTCCGCAGTTTTCCGGCAGGTCAAGTCAACAATCTAACGATACTGCTGAAATGTGGCTTTTTGCGGGCGAATCTGGGCGAAGTTGACGACCCAAATAGTAAAGAATAGCCGCGAACAGGCCACGCTTGCTGGTTCAACTCTTGCCGCTATAGTGCCGCCGCCCGAGCCCCCGAGTAAGGTGGCACGGGCACCATTCGGGGATCGTCTAATGGTAGGACTCAAGTTTCTGGTACTTGCTATCTAGGTTCGAATCCTAGTCCCCGAGCCAGTCTCGTGTTAACACGCGGGACTCCAAAATCGGCCCCATCGTCTAGTGGTCTAGGACATCGGCCTCTCACGCCGGTAAC
>CBFCWN010000003.1:0-104894 GCA_965601515.1 uncultured Myxococcales bacterium
GTCGCGACGACGCTTGAAACGCGGCGTCAAGCACCGGTAGTCTCGCGCTTCACGCTGAAGGAGCGCACGATGAGAAACGAGGAGATCATGGCCGAGCTGACCGCATTGCGAGCAGAGGTGCTCGCTCTTGCGGAGGCGCGGAAGGAGGCCGAGTCGCAGGCTGCCGCAGAGCCTCAGGCGATCGAGCAGGTGGCGGAAGACGTCGAGTCGTCCCCAGAGCACGAAGGCTTCATGGGCCAGGTGCACGAGCTGGTCGAGCTGCTCGAAGAGGAGCTCAAGGAGACCCCGGTCTTGAGTGGCATCGTCATTTTTTCCCTCGGCGTGCTCGTCGGTCGACTGTTGCGGTGAGGAGTCCTCGATGAATGAAGTGATGCTCAAGCTCCGAATCTGGGCGCATGCCGAAACCACATTGCTGAAGATGAACGCGCGGCGGACCGGTAACCGGTTCACCGCACTTGCAGTTGGCCTTGGTTTCGCCGTGCTCGCCGCCGGGATGATCAACATCGGAATCTTCGAGCTGCTTGCGGAGAGCGTCGGACGCCCGAGAGGCGCGTTCTACCTTGCGATCGCAAACGGCGCCCTCGCTGCCTTGGTGGTCTCCCTCGCGCAGCGGGCGAAACCCGGCCTCGAAGAGGACATGGTCCAGGAGATTCGAGAGATGGCGCTCGCCGAGCTTCAGACCGACGCGGACCTACTCAAAGAAGAATTCGACCGCATCGCCGCGAAGGTGAAGCAGATCGAGCAAGCGATAGACGCCCTTCGCGGCGTCGGATCGGGTTCGACCCTGGCGAGCCTGGGTCCGGTCGTCGACCTCGCGGTGCATGCGCTCAAGACGCGCAAAGGACGGCATTGATGGCGCGTGCGGCGGATGCTTCGCGTCGGCTCGCGTTCCCGCAGAGCCTTCCAGAGTCGGGCCCCGACGAAGCCGCCTCTAGACAGTAGCGCATGGCGGAAGGTTGTAGACAGCGTGTCGGTCGAGTCCCGGGTCTCGGGCTCTTTCTTCGCGCCGTGAAGAAGAGCAATGCGGACTACGCGAAGGACATGGCGGCCAGCATCGCGTACTTTGGGTTCTTTTCGATCTTTCCGCTGCTTGCCGGAGTCATCGCTGGGGCGAGCCTGTTTCTCGAACGCGTGGAGATCCAAGCGCGTCTCAACCAAATGTTGTCGGACGAGTTACCGGGAAGCGCGGACTTCATCCGAAGTAACATCGCGACGCTGATCGAGCTTCGAGGGGCGGCGGGCATCGTGAGCGCGATTGGGCTCTTGTGGTCGGGCAGCAAGATGTTTGGCGCGATGTCACGAGGCGTGAATCTCGCACTCGGATTGCCGAAGGATCATCCGTTTTACCTTTCGAGACTTCGGTACTTTGCGATGGCGGTGATCGTCTCGTTCTTGCTGCTGTTGGCGGCGGTCGCGTCCATGGCCGTCGACGTGCTCATCCAAATCGACCCCAACGTGCTCGGGCTGGGCTCGGATTTGCTCTCCGTCTTGAGCGGCCACGCCGCGAGCTTCGCGTTCGTGTTCCTCGTGATCGTCGTTCTCTACGTGCTGGTACCGTACGAGCGCCTCGACTGGCGCGAGGTGCTTCCAGGAGCGTTTGTCGCGGCGATACTCTTCCAGATCGCGAAGACGGTGTTCGCCCTCTATCTCGACTACGCCGGAAACCTGAAAGCGGTCTACGGTTCCCTCACGTCCGTCATCGTCCTCTTGCTCTGGCTCTACTTCTCCGGCCGCGTGCTCCTGTTCGGCGTAGAAATCATCTCCGCCCGCCGAACCAAAGCGGGACACGCAGCCCCCCCAGAACCCGAATAACTTCAAGCACTTCCAAACCAACCCGCGCGATTTGCAAAAACCGCGGTGTTTCCAACAGGCCGCACGGCCGCCGAGAAACCCTGCGTTTTTCGCAAATCGCGCGGGTCGATCTGTAAGTGGTTGGGATGATTGGGGGTTTGGTGGCCCCGCGTGTCCCCTAGAAGCGCTCGGGGGCTAGTTCCCAGACGGTGGGGGAGCGCCAGAGGGCCGACAGAGTGAGCTCGCGCATGTGGCTGAACTCGCGCGGGAGCTTGTCGTAGAGGCGGTCGAACAGGGACTCCTGATCGAGCAGCTCCTTCTTCCACTCTTCGCGGTCGATGCTCATGACCTCCTTGAACTGGTCCTTCGAGAAGTCGAGGCCGCGCCAGTCGAGCTCGTCGTACTGCGGCATCCACCCGAGCGGGCTTTCCGTGGAGCTCGCTCGGCCGCGTACTCGGTCGACGATCCAGCGTAGGACACGCATGTTCTCGCCGAAGCCCGGCCAGACGAACTTGCCGTTCTCGTCTTTGCGGAACCAGTTGATGATGAAGATGCGCGGCGGCTTCGGCGTGTTGCGGCCGAGCTCGAGCCAGTGGTTGAAGTAGTCGGCCATGTGGTACCCGCAGAACGGGAGCATCGCGAAGGGGTCGCGTCGGATCTTGCCGACCTCGCCGCCCGCCGCCGCGGTCTGTTCGGAGCCGATGGTCGCAGCCATGAAGACACCGTACGCCCAGTTGAAGGCCTGAACGACGAGCGGCATGGTCTTCGCGCGACGGCCTCCGAAGAGGAACGCATGCACCGGAACGCCGGCGGGATTCTCCCAGTCGGGATCGATCACCGGGCACTGCGACGCGGGCGCGGTGAAGCGTGCGTTTGGATGTGCCGCAGTGTGATCGCTATCCGGCGTCCACTTGTTGCCGCGCCAGTCCGTGAGCTCGGGCGGTGACTCGTCGGTGAGCCCTTCCCACCACACGTCGCCGTCCGGCGTGAGCGCACAGTTGGTGAAGATGCTGTTCGCGCGACAAGACTCGAGGGCGTTCTTGTTGGACTTCTCGGACGTGCCTGGAGCAACGCCGAAAAACCCGGCCTCCGGATTGATCGCGCGGAGACGCCCCTTCGCGTCTGGCTTGATCCACGCGATGTCGTCGCCGATCGTCGTGACCTTCCAGCCTTCCTCGGCCAACGCGTCGGGAGGCACGAGCATCGCCAGGTTGGTCTTACCGCAGGCACTCGGTAGGGCGGCAGCAATGTACGTCTTTTCGCCCTCGGGGCTCTCGACGCCGAGAATCAGCATGTGCTCAGCGAGCCAGCCCTCGTCGCGTGCCATCACCGAAGCGATCCGCAGCGCGAAGCACTTCTTCCCGAGAAGCGCGTTGCCGCCGTAGCCGCTTCCGAACGACCAAATCGCCCGCTCTTCAGGATAGTGAACGATGTACTTGTTCTCATTGTTACACGGCCAAGGTACGTCTTCTTGGCCTTCGGCGAGCGGCGCCCCGACCGAGTGAACGCATCGAACGAAGCGGTCCCCTTCGAGGTACTGATACACCGCCTTCCCCATGCGGGTCATGATTCGCATGTTCACTGCAACGTAGGCCGAATCGGAAAGCTCGATCCCGAGCTGCGAGATCTCGGAGCCGAGCGGACCCATGCAGAACGGAATGACGTACAGCGTGCGGCCCGCCATGCATCCCTTAAAGAGGCCGGCGAGCGTTCGCTTCATCTCGTTCGGGTCCATCCAGTTGTTCGTTGGGCCCGCGTCGTCTTTTCGTGCGCTACAAATGAATGTGCGATCCTCGACGCGCGCGACGTCCGCGGGATCGGAGAACGCTGCGTACGAGTTCGGGCGTTTCTCCTCGTTGAGTTTGACGAACGTACCCGCCTCGACGAGTCGATTGCAAAGCGACGTGTACTCTTCTTCCGACCCGTCGCAGAAGTAAACGCTCTCGGGCTCGCACAGGGCGACGACTTCCTTGATGAAGTCTTTGGCCTGGTCACTCTTGAGCTCAGAAGGGAAGTCGATCGCGTTCGGATCTACCGGCATGCGTACCTCTCGTGTGGTGGGGGTTTCGCATATACATCTGAGCGATCCGCGACTCAGGCTCAACGTGGAAATCGCGTTTGTCGTCGGACCCTAACAATCGTCGCTTACGTTCCGACCCAGCGTCCTGGATGGTTGCTGCGCGCGCTCAGGCCCGGATTTCGGCCGAATTGGCTTCGCCGAACTCGGTACGAGGTCGAACCGTCCTGCAAATCGCGCGGGTTGATCGGTAACTGGTTGGAAAGGTTGGGGTTTTGGGGGGGCTGCGTGTCCCCCTTATCGGAGGGTGAGGATCGTGCCTCGGGCGGGGGGGAGTGAGACGGTGAGGACGTCGGCTTCCACGGTGGGGTCGGCGCGGGCGCCGGTGTCGGGGTTGAAGAGCTCCACGGTTCGGTTCGGGGGGAGCGCGAGTTGCTCCGTGACCTCCTCGAAGCTCTCGTTGAAGAGGTAGTAGAGATCTCCGTCGGCGAGGCGACGGTGCGCGATCGATACACGGAGGGGTTCCGACGAGACCGGGGAAAGCGTCGGGGAGACGCCGGCGTCGCTCAGAGCCACGGGGATGTCCGGCGAGCCGGAGATCTGTGCGACGAGGGGCTCGAGGGCGCTCACACTCGACTCCACTCGGGCGTCGCGCGTCTCGAGGTCGCGCAGCCCATCCGCACGCTCGGGGAACTCGCCAAGCCAGAGGACCGGAACGCCAGCAGCCGCCGCGGCTTCTATCGCTTCGAGGACGGACGGATCCAGCGCGGGCACGTCGGTGACGAGGAGCGCCTCGAAGGCCGCTTCGCCGACCGTCAGTACGCCGTCGGCACTTTCCGAGTCCGCGAGTGCGCTGCGGCCCACTCTCGCGTAGGTGTAGCCTGCGCCGCGGAGGGCCTGGCTCACGTCGGACTCGAAGGCGCCGGGCTCGACCCCGAAGTTCGGGAAGTTGGTGATTTTCCAAGTCGGGTAAAGCCACGCGACTTGCGACACCGGGGACCCACGGCTCATCGCGTAGCCAAGTCGCGTCGTCATCGCGTTGAGAGCGGGAAGCTCGGGCGCGATGTCGGCCTCGGGGTTCAAGTCGAAGGAAAGGTCGACCGGTCCCGTCGTGATCGCGCTGTCCGGCCTCGGACCAAAGGGAAACCAGCGAACACCGTCGGTGTGTTCGTAAGGGTACGCGTGCCCGTGAAGCATCAGTCGGTTGATGCCGGCGCTGAAGGCGCGACCGAAGAGGAGTCGAACCTCCTCCACGCTGAGCTCTCTGGTTCCGACGGAGACGAGGGTCTCACTGCTGACGAAGCGTTTCCCGGTCACCTCCGCGGCGGACGCCGAAAGCCTGAGAAAATCGTAGGAACCGCCCGCATAGAGGCCCTCCGCTTCCGGCACGTCCGAAAGGGCGTACGCGTCGAGCGCATCCGCGTATCCCCCGTGCGCCTGCAGTCGAAGCTCGATTCCTCGCTCTTCGAGCCACGCGTCGACGACTTCGAGAAACTCACCCGTAAACGATGCGGAGCGGTGGGTTTCGTAGTCCTCTCTCGCACGCGCCCCCCGCTCATCGGTCGCGCGGTACCGGGGCTCGGGCTCGCCAAAGAGAATGTTGACGTACTCGGATTCGCCTCCGTCGAGGAACAGGAATGGCAGCAGAGAGTCGAGCGCATACCCGAAGTCTGCTTCGAAGCGATCTGCGAAACGCGTCGTCCACGGTAGCTCTCCGACGAGCTCGAAGCTGTCGATGAACACGGCTCGCGGCGGACAGTCGACGGTCGCGTCGAGCCACCTTCCGAACTGGCGCTCGAGAAAGCCCTCGACTCCTCGCCGGTCGAGGTGGTCGACGATGCGCGCCTCATTGACGGGCGTTGCGTACGCGCTTCCGAGAGGATAGTGAAGCGTCCGGTTCTCGTAGACCGCGAAGACGCGATGCGGGCCCTGTGGCACCTCCCACACCAGCTGGTCACCATCGACGCTCTCATCGAGATCGATCAACTCGCCGAGCGTCACTTGACCCGTATCGGAGATGTCCAGCACGGGAGCGGCCACCACGGTCACGCGCTCGGCCTCTTCGTCAAAGCCATCGATCGCAGGAACCACCGCGTTGGTCTGGTCGATCCACTCGGGCGGCTCGGCCTCGGGGAGCGGCCCCTGGTAGGTGACCGGACCCGCGACGTCGAGCTCGGCGAGCAGCAGCTGACGCACACCGTCGTCTCCGACCTCCGGACCACCGGTCGACCATCCGCTCCCAAGCGTCAGATCCCACGCCAGGCCGCGCTCCGTCGCTGCGCACGCAGCCACGCTGAGGTGCTCGAGAAACGCGTCTTCCCCCACGGTACGAATCGCGTCGTCTTCCGCGAGGTCGGCGTTCGTCAGCGCGGCGAGGAACGGCTGAATCTCGACCGCACTGTAACCAAGCGCCTGAAGCTCATCGAGCTGCGCGACGAGGACGGCATCGTCGACGCTCCCTCCCGGCCACCACCAGCGCGCCTGCGGTCCAAGCTCCTGCGGCGGGTCGGCAAACACCTCTGCGGAGAAGACATCCTCTTCGACGGCCCCCGAATCACCCCCCGACGAACACCCCACCGCGAGAGCCAACCCCGCCAAGACCCGAGCCAACCGAACCATGGCGCGGATACTACATCAGGGACACGCAGCCCCCCTAGAACCCCAACGATTCCAGCAGTTTCCAGGCCGACCCGCGCGTTTCGCGAAAAGCGTTCGGGTTCTTGGGGTCGACGCGGGCGGCTCGCCAGGGTTGTCCGCTGACGGGCTCGGGCCGTGTTTCGAATGTGCAAAATGCGGTGGGGGTCTGCAGTCAGGGGGAGCGTCGCGCCCGAGGGCCACTATGACTGACCCATGCCGGACTCCGCACCATCCGTTCCGCCTGGGGAAATCGATCGCGCGCTGCGGGTGGACGTTCGTGTGTTGGGGACGCTGCTCGGCGAGATGCTCGAACGCCAAGCGGGCCCGCACGTCTATGAGGACGTCGAGTACATCCGAAAGCTTGGGAAGGCGCTTCGGGAGCTTCCGGGCGACGAAGAGACGACGGCTCTCCAGCATCTCTTCTCCGCCGTTCGCGCGATCCCACCGGATCGAGTGGGCGACGTCGTTCGCGCCTTCTCCCTGTTCCTCACGCTGAGCAACATCGCGGAGCAGCGTCACAAAGTGCGCGAGCGTCGCCGCAAGCAGATGCCTAACGCACCGAAGGCCGGCGAGCGTGGCGAACCCGATTCGGCCCGCGACACGTTCGATCTGATGGTTGCGGCGGGTATCCCCAAGAGCCGTGTGTTCGAGGTCGCCGCTCGCCAACACGTCGAGTTCGTGCTCACCGCGCACCCGACCCAGGTCGTGCGCCGCACGCTGCTTCAACGCTACAACCGAATCTCCGACGCACTCAAAGACGGAGACCGCATCGACCTCACGCCCGACGAACAGGAGGCGGTCCGCGAACGTCTACGTCGGGAGATCTCGACCGTCTGGCATACCGACGAGCTTCATCGAAGCCGTCCCAAGCCCACGGACGAGGTCCGAGGAGGCCTCGCAGTGCTCGAGCAGTCTCTCTGGGATGCACTACCCCGTTTCCTCCGGCGCCTGGACCGCGCCCTGCTCGATGCGTGCGGAAGCAAGCTTCCGATTGACGCTCGGCCCGTACGCTTCGGTTCTTGGATCGGCGGGGACCGCGACGGAAACCCGAACGTGACCGCGGCGGTCACGCGCGAGTCGATTGGGCTCTGCCGCTGGACGGCGGCCAAACTGCTTCACGACGAAGTCGACGCGCTCTGCCAAGAGCTCTCGATGGACACCGCCACCGCGAGAGTTTGCGAGGCAGCGGGAACGGCCCGCGAACCGTACCGCGCCATACTGCGACGCGAACGGGAACGTCTCTCAAACACGCTGCTCGCCATCGAAGCCGACCTCGACGGGCGCCCTCGCCCCGAAGGCGAAACTCGTGAAGATAAGGATGGGCTTCTCGAAGTCCTGATGCTCGTCCGACGGTCGCTCGTCGTGACGGGCCAAGAGGTCGTCGCGGAGGGTCGACTGCTCGACCTGATCCGGCGCCTCCACTGCTTCGGGATGCACATGGTACCGCTCGATATCCGTCAGGAGTCGGGCCGACACGTCGAAGCCCTCGACTGCGTCACTCGTCATCTTGGCCTGGGCTCCTACGCCGAGTGGGGAGAAGCCGAGCGCATCGAGTTCCTCATCCGAGAGCTTTCATCGAAGCGCCCACTGATTCCGCGAGACCTCGAGGCGCCACCCGAAGTGCAGGAAGTCCTAGACACCTTTCGAATGCTCGCGGAGGTCCCTCGTGACTCGCTCGGGGCGTATGTCATCTCGATGACGCGAGGCGCGAGCGACGTGCTTGCCGTCGAGTTGCTCCAGAAAGAATCGGGAGTCGTGGACCCGCTCCGGGTGGTCCCGCTGTTCGAAACCATTACGGACCTCCGCAACTCGGACTCGATCGTCGCAACCCTTCTCGATCTGCCGTGGTACCAGTCGCGCGCCGCCGGGCGAATCGAAGTGATGGTTGGCTACTCCGACTCGTCGAAGGACGGAGGTCGCCTCGCGTCTGCCTGGGAGCTCTACCAGGCTCAGGAACGCCTCGTGGCTTTGTGTCGCGAGCGGAGCTTCGAGCTCACGCTTTTCCACGGGCGGGGAGGCTCGATCGGCCGCGGGGGCGGACCCACCCACATTGCGATTCGTGCGCAGCCGGCCGGCTCGATCGACGGACGGCTGCGCGTCACCGAACAGGGCGAGATGATTCAGTGGAAGTTCGGCACTCCGGACATCGCCGAGCGAAGTCTGGAGCTCTACTGGAGCGCGATTCTGGAAGCGACGATCAAGCCACCGGCCGCCCCGAGCGACGCGTTCCGCTCCCGAATGGACTCGCTCGCCAATCGGTCGATGGAGGCGTACCGAGAAGTCACGCGCCACCCCTCGTTCGTTCCGTACTTCCGTACCGCAACCCCCGAGATCGAGCTCAGCTCACTGCAGATCGGCTCGCGCCCCGCGCGGCGAAAGTCCGGCGGCGGCCTAGAGAGCCTTCGCGCGATCCCCTGGATGTTCGCCTGGATGCAGACTCGTCTCATGCTTCCGGCATGGCTCGGCATCGAAACCGCCCTTAGCGACGCCATCGAGGAAGGTGCTGTCGAAGAGCTTCGCGCAATGGCAACGTCGTGGCCGTTCTTCGAATCCACGCTTTCACTCGCCGAGCTTGCGCTCACGAAGTCGGACCAACGGATCGCCGCGCACTATGACGAAGTGCTCGTCCCACCCGAGCTTCAGGCGATGGGTGAAGACCTCCGAGCCCGCCTACGACGCGTGGAGGAGGTCGTTCTCGAGGCAACGGGGCAGTCCATGCTGCTCGAACGCGCGCCCGTGCTTCGCCGCTCGTTTCAACTCCGCCGCGCATACCTCGACCCCATCAATCTCATTCAAGCGGAGCTGCTTCGCAGACAGCGGGAGGCCGACGACGAGCTCTTGCAGGACGCGCTCCTTGCAACCGTCAATGGCATCGCGGCGGGCCTAAAGAATACAGGCTAGCCGTTTTCGCCGTTCGCGACGCGCTCGAGGGCCGCGACGAACACCTCGGGGTCTTGCGCACCAGGAATCAAGAACCGGCGATCGAGGACGAACGACGGAACGGCTTGGATCCCCTGTCGAAGCCAAAACCGCTGCTGCTCACGCACCGGCTCCGCGAAACGCTCTTCCTCGAGAGCCGCGCGAGCTTCGTCCGAGTCGAGACCCACGCGCTCTGCAACGCCCGCGAGCGTCTCGAGGTCCCCGACGTTCTCTTCCCGCGAGAAGTAGCTCTCGAACAGCGCGAGCTCCATGTCCGATTGCCTGCCCTGCCCCTCGGCCCAGCGGATGAGCTGATGGGCTCGAAACGTGTTGTAGATGCGCATGCCGTCGTAGAAGTTGAACGAAAACCCGAGCGAGTCTCCAAGGTCACTCAGACGTTTGCGACCGGCATCGCTTTGCGCCTGCGTCGAGCCGTACTTCTGCTGCATGTGCTCGCGGAGGTCCTGCCCTTCCTCCGGCATCAGCGGGTTCAATTCGAACGGATGCCAGTGAAGGTCGACGGCAACCTCACCGTCGAGCCTCGCGAGCGCCTCTTCGAACTGCTTGAAACCGACGACGCACCAAGGACAGACGACGTCGGAAACGAGATCGACTCGAATCACGCGGTTTTCAGCGGAGTCCATGTAGGAAGGAGTATGCCTCAGACGCGCCAACGTTTCGGGCACCGAACGTTCATGCTATCAGCACTTCCTTATGGCTCTGCTTCGCTTTGTTTTTCTGGTCCCTCTCGTTGCCCTTTTCTCTGCCGCCAGCCTGGGCTGTTCTTCTGACAGCAGTGGCACCGGCGCGGGTGGTGAAAGCCAAGGGGAAGATGAGGCGCCGCCCTCGACCGTGACCACCTGGGCGCCGGACGGCCCCCGAACGGTGGGCGACTACGACTACTCCGTCATTCCCGAGCCCAACGCCTTCCACACCATGCACGTCGGAGCGAACAACTCCGACAACGTCTGGGTGGCCCTCGCCCCTCAGCTCGAGCTCGACTGGGTCGAAGAGACCAGCTTCTACGTGCCCGAAGGGCCGACGTACGACAACGCCGGAAACCTCTACTTCAGCCCGTTCAACCCACAGGAAGACGTGTCGCTCGTATCGCTCGACGCGGAAACGGGCGCACGAAACTGGGCCATTGAGGCAGGGGGAGCACGAGCAGGCAGCGGAGCCACACTGATCCTCAACGATCCCGACAACCCGGGTGAGCAGCTGATTTATCACGTGACCTACATCGAAGCGATGGCGCTCCGACCGGACGGAACGGAGCTTTGGCGCGTGCCAACCGGCCTCACCCTGCCCCCGGTCGTCGAAGGCGTCCGCGAGGTCACGCACTCCTTCGGTTTCAATTATCACCCGGAGGCCGACGCCCTCGTCGCCCTCATGATGAGCGGCGAGATGCTGGCGTTTGATCGTGTCACAGGCACCCTTCTAGCATCTGAGCAGATCCCGGGGTCACCCGCGGTCAGCGAGTTCGTCACCGTCCCGCAGTTCGTCATCGATCAGAGCGACGCGCTCACGGACGAAGTCTTCGGAAAAACCGAGAGCGGGCTCAGCATCTTCTCCGTCATCATCGACGTCATCTTCGGCGGCGGCTCGGTCGTGACCAACTACTTCGCGATCGAACCCAACAGCGGAGTCATCTACGTGGCCGCCACCGATGAGGATGAAGCGGACGGAAGCGCCGACGGTCTCTCCGAACGCGGTGCGCTCTACGCCTACGACCTGGTCGAATCGGGTGCCGGCCTTGGGTTCACGCTTCGCAACACCCTGAGTTTCGAAGGCGGAACGGGATCGACCCCGACGGTGTCCGAAGACGGAAGCCGGGTTTTCGTCTCCGACAACCTAGGGAACGTGATCGCGCTCGACGCCAACCTAGAGACCGTTTGGCAGTTCGCTCTCGACGACCCGGTCGCCGCATCGATCGCGGTGTCACCCGACAACTCCGAGGTCTACGCGGTGACCCGAAAAGATGTCTACAAGCTGATCGACCAAGGGGACTCCGCGAGCCTGAGCTGGGTGGCGACGCTGGACGCGTTTGCCGATGATCCGGACATCGAGATCGAGTTCCAAGCGCTCACCCCGACGATCACCGCCAACGGCCTAGCCATCAGCGTAGGCGGCGGCCGGCCGGTCGGGGAGAGCGAGGTGATGCTCAAAGTGGGGATTGGGCTCCTCGACCGAATCACTGGCCGCCTTCGATCCTTCACGCTTGGCCGTGAAGAATCGATCGCCATTACGAGCGTCACGCCAACTGGAAGTATCTGCACGGCGAACTCACCGGTACGCCGCGTCAGCGGGCGGGCGCTGTTCCCGGAAATCGCGGAGCCCATCGTGGGAGGCATCTCCTGTTACAAGCCGGTCCGAAACGATCTGCTTGCACGAGACGCCACTTGCGCTGCGGGCCTGCGCGCAAGGAACGCCGGCGCCATCGCAGACGGCAACCCGCGTTCTGCCGCAGAGGACATCCGACAGATTCAGGTCCTCGTCGCGCAGAGCTCCGCCGCGATCGACCGGGCGGAGGACGACGGTGACCTCGACTCCGACACCACGAGCAACCTTCGTGGAGAGCTCGACGGCGTTGCCGAATCGCTTTCGCCCGAAACCCTCCTCGCCGCCGCCAACACGCTCATTCGAACCTGTCGCGCGCTCGACGCCCCTTGAATTCCTGCAGGTTTCGTCGTTCTGTTGGCGGGCTTCGTCACCTATGTGAAGAATGAAGGACATGGGGTGGCGAGTCTTCATCATGGTCGTGTCGTTGCTCGGCCTACTGGCGGCGTGTTCGGACACCACTGTCCCCGCCGCCCCGGGCGGGGGCGTCGGCGGTAGCGGCGGGACGGGCGCGGGCGTCGGCGCGGGAGGCACGGGAGCGTCGATCGGCGTTGGCGGCGCCGGAGGCACGGCAGCCATCGCCGGAAGCGGCGGCATGGCCGGAAGCGGCGGGATGGCCGGAAGCGGCGGCATGACCGGCGGCGCCGGCAGCGGAGGAAGTGGCGGCACCGGCGCGATGGTCGGCGCCGGTGGAGCCGGCGGCGGCGTGGATCCGGTCGGCGCGTGTGGAAGCGAACAGGACCAAACGGTCTACGCGGGCCTGCTGCCTGGCGAAGTCCGGCAGACTTCTGCGTCCGCGGCCATCGGAGTATGCGAGGATGACTCAGACTTCAGCGGCTGTGTCTCTGGCGAGGTTCAAAGGATCCGCGGACTCAGCGAAGGATGCTCAGACTGCCACGGAGAGCTCGAGGTGTGCAGCAGCCCAGAATGCGCGGAAGCCTGCGCGGTCGATCCCTGCGCGTGTCTCGTTGATCCTGCGTGTTTGGCGATCGACTACTCCGCGTGCCAGACCGAATTCTTCGACTGTGCCGGCAACGTCCAAGATTGCCAACTCTAGAGCCCGACCGATCAGTCGTTCGGCGCGCCCATGTTGATCCAGTCTTCGATGACCTGAATCACGGGCGTCGGAATGGTCTGCGTGCCTGTCCCGAAGAGCGGCATCTCGCCGCCGCAGGTCTGAATCGCGTACATCTTCTGAATCATGAGCGACCCCTGAGAGTCGTTTGGAATGACATTGATGCCAAGCGCGGCGCAGGGACCGAGAGGTGACGCCGACGCATTGACGAGCGCGGGGTGCGACTCGGAGGCCCAGTTCGAGGTGTCGGTCGGATCGGAACCGGTGAGGTCGAGCACCGCGAGACCCTGCGCGCTCAAGCCCCCGGGAATGCTGCCGTCCTCGTTCGGGTTGTTGGGGTTCTGGTCGACGTTCGAGTTGGCTGGACCGTGACAGATGACACACTCGTTGAAGATCACGCTCCAGTAGATCGAGCTCCACGTCGGGTCGGGAAGCGACCCCTGGGGGCCGCTGTAGATGCACACCTCTCCGTCGATCGAAGGGCACGGTGTGAGCTCCTCCGCATCGGGAGGTGCCAACTCCGACCGCGCAACCACCGGCGCCTTGCAGGCGAGCCAGTTGCGAACGATGTCGGTGGCCTCCGGTGTACCCCACTCAGGAAGCGGAGTGTCGTCCTCGGTATCCGGAGTTTCGTTGGAACGAATCCACTGCGTGCGATCGACGACTCGGCTGCCCGCTTCTCCGGGTGGCATCGTGCCCTCCCGGATCTCGGAGATCATCAGCTCGCCCCACGCCGCGGAGTTGCCGCTGCCATCTCGAAGCCGTTGAAGACGTTCGCAGTAGGGAGGGTCGGTATTGCTCGTGCACGGCTGGAGGTCGGCGCATGTCGGGTCGACGGCGGGGTCGGTGCACGCGAGCGCCACGTCGAAGTCGAGCCCCTTCGGGGTGCCGAACCGGTTGGATCCTTCTGCGTTCGGCGTGTGACAGAACGCCCCGTTGCCGCAGCTCGACTGAACGATGGCCTGTCCCTCGTACATTGGCGTGCCGTCGGTCGTCCTGTAAGCGATGGCGAGCGCGACGGAACCGGGGATAGTCTCTCCCGTTTCGGTCTTGCCCGTGAGATTGCACTCGCCGAGATCGGAATCCTGGCAACCTGCAACCACCGTCGCGAAGCCCCCAAATATCGCGAGAAAAGCTAAGTCACGTGATGAGATCATCAGACATAAAGATGATCCGGTCGCCGATTTAGGTCAAGCAAGTGACGAGTCGCGATTCACCTGGGAAGCTCTCATCCGGGAGATGTGGAACCTCCGCTCTCGATGGAAGGGGACCAAGCGAAATCGGACCACCTGGACACGTCTCGGACGCGCCTCACTTCTGCCAGCGACTGTCGGTCATCGTCAGGCCTTCGATCGATTTACGAGGGACCATCTGTTCGAACGTGCGCCGATAACCCGTCTTCGAAATACGCCAGACGCCGTCCTCGCCCTTCCGATACTCGTCTTCGTAGAACGCTGCTCCGTGGATCATCATGTCGAAGCTGGTGTCGATGACGGTGTCCTGGAGGCACCACGTCCCGGTTGCCGTCCGTTCGTCGACGAAGTCGATTTCTGGATGACTAACCGCGTGACAGGAGTGGAACGAGTCGGCGCCCATCGAACCCTGCAGGAACTGCATGATCGCGTCGCGGTTGTCGAAAGAGAACTTGCCACCGCTATACGCAGCTTTTGCGTCTTCGGTGAAGCACTCCCGAAGCTCGTCCCACTGCTTGGTGTCGAGGCACCGCTGGTACTTGTATTTGAGGCGCTTTACGGCCTCGAGGTTTCGCCAATCGTGGTCCGGCATGCAGCGAATGTACCCGACGATCGAGAAGTTGGGCTTCCATTTTTGGGCGCGGTGTGGAAAGTAGCAGGCTTCAGGCAAGCAAGGTGTTGAGGTGTTAAATGAAGTCGCAGATTTGGTGGGTCCGACTGGCCTCGCTGCTCACGTTGTCAGTTGCAATCCTCGTGGGTGGTTGTGGCAAGAGCAAGGTGAAGAAGGGAGCGGCCATCCCTGGCGCGAGAGCCGGCTGTTACCACTACACGACGAAAGACAAGAAGTTCGAACACGTCAGTCAAGACGCGAAGGTCGAAGTATCGTGGTGGGACGACTGGACGTCGCGCTACGGCAAGACGCTGCCTGAGAAGCTTCCCGACCCGGACCACTGGATGCATCCGCACCTATCGAGCCAGTATGCAGCCACCATGCACGAGAACAGCTTCGCCACGGACGTGAGCCGAGAGCCTGGCCCCATCCCGAACGACGTGAGGGTCCAGTACTTCCACGTCCTCGAGAAGGGCACGAAGCTCTCTGGCATGGCGCCCTTTTACACGTTCCTCGACGACCACACCGTGATCACGATTTCCTTTGGGCGTGACTCTGCGACCCTGGTGATCGTCGACATCTCCGGCGACCATGCGAAGGTGCTCGACTACGTCGCGCTTCCCGGGCGAGGGAGCAAGGCGCTCGAGCTCGCCAAGAAGTCGGCGCGCATGGCGATCTTCCGCGACACGTCCGGTGGCGCGTATTCGTACCTAGACGGCAAAGGGCGCGTCTACGTTCCGGGCGCGGACAACACCATCATCCGCATCCCGATCGAGGACCATCGCGTCGTTCGCGACAAGATGGTCTTGCTCGACCTGTCTCACGAAGTCGAAGCGGGCAATTGGATCGGCGACGCGATGGAACATCCGGAGAACCATCTGACCGCCATCATGCCGGACTCGGAGGGGCGGGTTTGGTTCACGTCGAAGTTCGGCGTCGTCGGGATGGTGCTGGTCGACGAAGCAAAGGGAGTCTGCCCCCCGGTCTACACGACGTCGATCGCCCACTTCTCGCTGCCGGAGAAGCTACACGCCAGGTATGGGGATAACCTCCCAGAGGGCGCCGAGGAGTTTCTCGCAGAAGTCGAAAAGGACGAGCAGGAAGGGCATATGCTCGACAACCTCGCGTCGCGACGCCAGCGAGCGAAAGAGCTCTTCCCCGACGCCTTCGAAAACGACGAGCCCTTCGAGCAGATTCAGAATTCGTTCACGGTCGGCCCCGACGGCGTCTACATCGTCACCAACGTCGCGCTGTACAAGCTCCGCTTCAACCCGAACACCCGTCACATCGAGCTCGATCCAAAGTGGGCGCCTCAGTACGCGAAGGGTGACCTGTTCTACGACAACGACCGAAAGGTGAAGCCGGGCCACCTCAACAACGGGAGCGGGACCACTCCAACGCTCGTCGAAGACCGCTTTGTCGCCATCGTCGACAACGCCCCAGGACGAGTGAACTTGAATGTCTTCAGGCAAGAAGACGGAACCCTCGTCAGCAAACTATCGCTCTTCGAGGAGGGAGCCGGGGCGGTCGAGAACTCGGTCGTCGCGTATGAAGACCACCTCATCGTCGGGAACACCTACGGGTACGTCGACCCGTTCATCGAGAACGAGACCGCAGGCGGAATCGAGCGCTACGACTACAACGAGGCGAAGGGCGTCTACGAAAAGCGCAAGGGATGGCCCGCCGTCGGTCACTTCGACGGCAAGACGGCCACGCCGAAGCTCTCGACCGCGCACGGGCTCTTCTACGTCTATCATCGCGACGTAGATGACGAAGATGAGACGCACAACGACTGGCAGCTCACCGCACTCGACTTCCGCACCGGGTGGCCCGTCTTCAGCATCAAGGCCTACTTCGACGGGAGCGACTTCGGAGACAACGTGTCGGGCCTCGTCATGAAGAAGACGCTCGGCAAAGATGACTACGGCCGGAAGGTCTTCAACAACATCTGGGGCACCTTCTCGTTCGGGCCGAAGAACAGCGTGTTCATCGGCACGTACCGAGGCTATGTGAGGTTCTCCTCGGCACCGACACTCGCGGAAGAGCCCGCAGAGCCCGAGACGAGCGCCTCCAACTAGGCTTCGACGAACGTGGGGTCGCTCGCGAAACGAGCGACGTGGTGCTCGGCATCGCCGAAGAGGGCGTTGAGTGCATACATGCGCTTGAAGTAGAGCCCGATGTCGTGCTCGTCGGTGACGCCGATTCCGCCGTGGAGCTGAAGCGACTGCTGCGCGACCCAGATGCCACCGGTAGCGAGCTGGACCTTCGCAGCCGAAATGTCGCCCTGTCGGACGCTACGGTCGTCGTCGTCGGCGCGGAGCATCGACGCCATGGAGATCGAACGAAGAAGCTCGGTTTCCGCGTACATGTCGACGGCGCGATGCTGAAGCGCTTGGAAGGAGCCGATCTTCACGCCGAACTGTTCCCGAGTGCCGAGGTACTCGACGGTCATGTGGAGCATCGTCGACGCGAGGCCCACGCTCTCCGCTACAGCGGCGGCCGCCGCGTAGTCCATCACTCGCTCGAGCACCGGGCCGCCCGAGCCTTCGTCGCCGAGCCGCGCGGAATCCGGCACCGACACCTGGTCGAGCTCGACGAACGCGGCTTTCTGTCCATCGATGGTCTTCGCAACGCGAGTCGTCACGCCCTCGGCGGTCCGTGGCACGACGAACAAAGTGAGCCCGCCCGGCGCGTTCGCCGACACCACGAGGTGGTCAGCGTGGTGCCCGTTCAGCACCCATGTCTTCTTCCCGGAAATTTGGTAACCGTCCCCGTCCGGTGCGGCCGTCGTCTCGATCGCTGCGACGTCGTACCGGCTCTGCGCCTCCGAGTACGCGAGCGCCAAGGTCGTGTCGCCCTCGATCATCGGCTCGAGATAGGTCTTGTGCTGCTCCGCGTTCCCAGCGCGGAGAATCGTCATCCCGCCAAGAACGACCGAGGCGAGGTACGGTTCCGGAACGAGCGTCGCGGCGAGGTTTTCGAGAACGAGCGCGCACTCGACGAAAGTGCCGCCGAACCCTCCGACCGACTCCGGAAACGCGACGCCGAGCCATCCAAGCTCGCCCATCTTCTTCCAGACGGCTGGGTCGTATCCGATGTCGTCTTCTCGCAGCTTTCGAAATCGCTCGACGGGGGACTCGTTCTTCGCGAAGTCCGCGACCGTCTGGGCAAGCATCTGTTGGTCTTGATCAAGCTCGAATTCCATGTCGTTTCGTCCCTCGGCTCAGCTACTCGGCAGCTGGAGGATCATCTTGGCGATGACGTTGCGCTGAATTTCATTGGAGCCGCCGTAGATGGTCGCGGCCCGTTCGTAACAGAAGTAGGGTCCAATGGACTCTTCGACGGGCATGCAGAGGCCCTCGTTGTACCAGGTGAGCGAGTTCTCCCCCATCACCTCCATCGCAAGCTCGGTCATCTCCTGGATGAGCTTCGTGCCGACGATTTTCAGGATCGAAGACTCGGGGCCTGGCATCTTGCCCTTCTGCTGATCGGCAAGCGCCCGATAGCTGACCATCAGGTGTGCGCGGAACCGCATCTCGAGACGAGCGAGCTTGGCTCGCCACACGGGGTCCTCGAGCATCGGACGTCCGTGGACGGTCTTCGTGGCTGCGATGCGCTTGATCTTCTGGAGCATGCTCCGGCAGGGACCGATCATCGCGAGCATCGTTCGCTCATGTCCGAGCAGCGCCTTCGCCATGGTCCAGCCGTTGTTGATTCCGCCGACCACGTTCTCCTTCGGCACCTTCACGTTTTCGAAGAAGGTGTCACAGAACGCCGCCGTGTTGCCGAGGGTCTGCATCGGCTTCACCTCGACGCCCGGCGACTTCAGATCGATGAGCAGGAACGTAATGCCCGCCTGCTTCTTCACGTTCGGGTCCGTTCGGACGAGGCAGAAGATCCAGTCGGCGTACTGCGCGTACGACGTCCACGTCTTCTGCCCGTTGACGATGAAGTGGTCGCCCGCGTCCTCCGCCGTCGTGCGAAGCGAGGCGAGGTCGCTGCCGGCACCGGGCTCCGAGTATCCCTGACACCAGAACTCCTCGGCGCTGAGAATCTTGGGTAAAAAGCGCTTCTTCTGGGCGTCGGTCCCGAAGCTCACGATGAGGGGCCCCACCATGGTGAGTCCAAAGACCGAGAGCTGCGGCGCGCCGGCAAGCTCCATTTCCTCTTCGAAGATGAAGCGACGCGTCGAGTCCCAACCGGTGCCGCCTGCTTCTTTCGGCCAATGCGGGGCGATCCACCCCTTGTCGTAAAGGATGCGATGCCAAACCGCGGAGTCCTCTGGTGTGAAGCCGCCTGAGCCCTGCGCGCGTGCCTTCATATCGGCAGGCATCGCGGACGCAATCCACTCTCGGACCTCCTGGCGAAACGCCTCTTCTTCGTCGGTGAACGTGAGATTCATGCGGTATGGAGTGACATACTCAGCACTTCGGCACCATCCCAATCGGCCGCTGGGAACGCCTGCGAAGTCGCAGTACAATCCGGACTTCACGCTCGAGGAGACCCTGCATGTACGACCTGAAGATCACCGGCGGCACGATTATCGACGGATCGGGAGGCGAACGCTTCACCGGCGACATCGGCGTCAAGGACGGAACAATCGTAGCCGTTGGCACCGCAGACGAGGCTGCAACGCAAACCATCGACGCGGCCGGCGCGATCGTCGCGCCTGGGTTCGTCGACATGCACACCCACTACGACGGCCAGATCAGCTGGGACGAAGAGCTCGCGCCCTCGTCGATCCACGGCGTCACGACCTGTGCGATGGGTAGCTGTGGGGTTGGTTTCGCGCCCGTTCGCCCAACCGATCACGCGAAGCTCGTCGAGCTGATGGAGGGTGTCGAAGACATCCCCGGCACCGCGCTTTCCGAGGGGATCACCTGGGGATGGGAGAGCTTCCCGGAGTACATGAGCGCGCTCGATGCCATGCCGCACACAATCGACTTCCTCGCGCACGTGCCTCATGACGCTCTTCGCGTCTACGTGATGGGCGACCGCGCGGTCGCCGAAGAAGCGGCGACCGACGAAGACATTGCACAGATGCGTGCGCTACTCCGGGGCGCGCTCGAAGCAGGCGCGATCGGATTCAGCACCGGACGAAGCGACAACCACCGAAGCGCCGTTGGCGATTGGACGCCAGCGTCGGAAGCGGAAGGCAAAGAGCTTGCCGGCATCGCCAAGGCGTTCGAAGGCCTTGGCTACGGCGTTCTTCAGGCGGTGAGCGACTTCAACATTCTGCACGGAGATGAGCACTTCGACCGGGAGTGGGGCGTGCTCGAAGAGATGCTGCGGGGTGCGGGCGGTCGTCCGATGAGCGTCTCGACCATGCAGCGCGACCACAGCCCCGAGCAGTGGAAGTGGATTCTCGACCGCGCATCGAAAGCAAACGAGCAGGGACACCAGGTGCGGTGTCAGGTGGGAGCGCGTGGAATCGGTGTGATGCTTGGCCTTCAGGCGACCTTCCACCCCTTCATGGGGTTCCCAAGCTACAAGAAGATCTCTCACCTTCCGCTCGAAGATCGCGTGGCAGCCATGCGAAACCCGGAGCTACGCGCTGCGATGATTCAAGAGACGAGCGAGCCCGTCGCCGGAGACGGAAGCATGCTTCCGCCGCTCGCGGACTACTTTCTGCAAAACCTCCAGATGGTGTCGATGCGCCTCTTCCGGCTCGGCGAAAAGCCGAACTACGAGCCCAACTTCACGGAGAGTTTCGGCGCCGCGGCGATGGCGAGCGGCGAACCGGTGCTCGGGCTCATTTACGACGCGATGCTCGAACAGGACGGCAAAGCCCTGCTCTATTTCCCCGTCTACAACTACACGGGCATGAACCTCGATGCCGTCCACGACATGCTCACGCACCCGCTTGCGCTTCCCGGGCTGAGCGACGGCGGAGCGCACGTCGGGACGATCTGTGACGCAAGTTTCACGACGTTTTTGATGACCCACTGGGCCAGAGACCGGGACCACGGCCAGATTCCGCTCGAGCGCATCATTCAAATGCAGGCAAGCGACACCGCGAGCTTTCTCGGCTTGAACGACCGGGGTCGCCTAGAGCCAGGGCGGCGGGCCGACGTGAACATCATCGACTTCGACCGCCTCGAGCTTCTCCCTCCGGCCATGGTGCAGGACCTGCCCGCCGGCGGGCAGCGCCTGATGCAGCGTGCGCAGGGCTACGTCGCGACCCTGGTGAATGGCGAAGTGATCGCCAGAGATGGCGCGCTGACCGAGGCTCGACCTGGACGTCTCGTCCGAGCGGGTCGCTAGTCGCGTCCAAGACACGACCGAACGGTTCCGGGCTTTACCCGACGAGCGTCAGAGCTAGACTCAAGACATGGCTGCAGCGTCCAATCGATTGATCGTCGCGCTCCGACAGACGGCCGCGCGACTGGCTCGGAAAGAAACCACCTATCAATGGGCAAGCTTCGCCCACTGCAACTGCGGACACCTCGCGCAAACGATTACGGGGCGAGAACCCGCGGACATTCAACGGCGAGCCATGCGAAGCGAAGGCGACTGGGGCGGTCAGGCCCGAAGCGTGGTTCGACTGAAGTTCCCCGAGTTTGACTACGGCGACCGGCCCGCCCTCGATGAAGGCGCGTGGGAGCCCCAGAACGTGGGCGCCTGCCAGGTCACGGGCGCGCCGCTCGATGAGGTGTTGCAGGAGATGTATGCGCTCGGTCTCGAACCCGCCGACGTCGGCCACCTCGAGCGCTTGAGCGACCCCGCCGTTCGTCGGCGACTCGGCAACAACACCGGCTACTTTCCGCACCACCGGCGGGAAAACGTCGTCGCATACCTCGAAGCGTGGGCCGATCTGCTCGAGCAGCAGCTCGAGCAAGCGTGGACCGAGGAAAGCTGGGCGGAGGCCGCCGAGTAGCCGGCCGGGCGCCTTGACAAGGCGTTCTCCCGGGCGGCAACGTGCCGTAAATGACATCACGACGCTTGGGTGCGCTCCTCTATCTCTTGGCGCTCATCACGACGACCTCAGCCCTCGCAAACGAGCTCGAAAAAGACGAGCCATGGGTGAAATCCGTTCGCGGCAGCGGAAGCTACCAGGCCGGTATGCGAAACGTCCGCGAGTACATCGACAAGGCGTACGACATCGGCGCACTGAAAGGCGCGGCACATTGGGAAGACATTCACGTGTATTTCATTTCCCTCGCCCGAGCCAAGGGGTGCCAACGAGGAAAGGCCTACGCGGAGGGCCCCGTCAAAACCTGCCACAAAGTGACCGAGAAAGAGCCGTCGGTCACCGGGCCCGACTACCGTGCCGGACTAACGCAGGTCATCGAGATTGCGGACGACACACACTATCCCGGACGGGTCCGACTCCTGCTCACTTCTCTCTACGACTACGGCTACGTTCAGGGCATGAAACACGGTCTGCGCGTACACAACGACGACATTCGCCTCGCGCAGACGTACTACAAGTCCTGCATGGCTCGCGCGACCTCCAACAAAGGAGAACAGGCATGCGCGAAAGGCTCGAAAGAGTGGTCGGAAGCGCAGGTCGCTCGCCTCAAGAAGCGCATCGAGGCGCACGGGCTACCCGCAGGCGCAATGCCGTAGCGGAGGGTGGGCTCCGGCCGCGACGATCGCGTCCTCCTCTCGCCCCATCTCCTGACTCATGATCTGGTGGTACTGCTTCACCGTCGGAATGTCCCACTGATACGACGCCACCCGATCGGACACCTCGAAGAACTTCACGGAAAGGTCGTCTCTCGCCGCCTGGTAGCGAGCAAGACCTGTCCCGTCGATGATCGCGCGCGAAAGGATATCGGCGTCGCGAAGGGCGTTGGTGATCCCGTGCGCGGTGATCGGATCGCTCATGTACCCCGCATCGCCGACGAGCGCCCAGCCGTCGCCCCACGGTTGCCGAAGAAAGCCCCGCATTCCGGGGAAGAACCGAAGTCGCCCCGACAGCTCGGCGTCGGGAAGTCGCTCGCCCAGGTCGGGCGCGACGTCCGAAACGACTCGATGAAACTCGCGCAGACGCTCGACGGGAGTCCCGTTCGCGAAATCGTTGGAAACGGCACTGAAAAGGCACGTCTGGCCGTCGTTCGTCGGAATGGCGCCTGCACCCGAGCCCGGTCGGTAGTACCAGCGGTTCCCGTCGATGGGAAGATTGCCGAAGTACCCAAACGCCGTCGCGGTGGCATGCCTCCCCCAAACGTAGGGGGTTGCCCCGACGAGGCGCGCGACCGTCGAACGGCGGCCGTCGGCCCCGATCACGAGGTTCGCCCTCACCTCGGCGATGGCGCCGGACTCTTGGCGAACTCGAACCCCTGTGACACGCCCGCGGGAATCACGAAGCAGGTCGGTGAGGGTCACACCGTGTCGGACGTCCGCGCCCGCTTCCGTGGCTGCCTCCGCGAGCACTCGGTCGAGCACCGTGCGACGAGGTGCATAGAGCGCGTCGACGCCATGCCGCGATTTGATGTCGATCGAGATCGTCTCGCGACCGTTCGCATCCGCATAGACGAAGCTCGTCTTCTTGATGCGTGGCGTTTCCTCGGCGTCGAGTCGATCGGTAATGCCCCAGTGTTTCAAGAGCAGCACGGCGGGCCGCATGAGGGCATGCGTCGACACCGTATCTGCGCCAAAGCGACTTTTGTCGAACACGAGAACCCGGTAACCAGCGTTGGCAAGACGCATCGCGGTGGCGGCACCCGCACATCGTGCGCCAACGATCACGACGTCGTAGTTCTTACGAATGGTTGAGCTCCGCATGATTCATTCTCCTAGGCAGCGATCGAGGACTGGTGGAAGCGTCGTGAGATGTGGTCGGTAAGAGCACGGGCGTCGCGACCGACTCCATCGATGAAGCTCGAGTTGCGCGTGCGCTGGAAGTTGAGACCAAGCGCATAGAGTCCCGGCGCTGGCGTCACCCCACACTCGTGGAGGATCTCGCCGCGGATGTCGCAGACCGGCACCTGAAGCCATCGATACTGGCGCCGGTAGCCCGTCGCCCAAAGCACCGTACGAATGCCCGCTTCTTCGAGGTTCAGCTGAGTCGGCGCTGTCGCGGGGACGATCGCAGACCCTCTGTCGACGGAGTCCGCGTGCATGCGCGTCTCGTCGATGAAGTCGTCGATCCGCGCGAGCACCCGATCGAGCTTGCGTTCCGCAGCGTCGATGGTGCCCGGAAGGTCGTCGGCGAGATACGCCCGGGTTCCTTCCATACCGGAGAGGTGCCCCGTCAGCCGGACACCCTCCTCCTGAAGCACGCCGAGGTCGACGGTTCGATGGTCAGGCGTACCGATCAGCTGAAGCGATGGCTGCTGCCGCGCCGACGCGAGGTCGAACGCATCCTCCGCGCGCTCCGACAGAATGCCGCTCGCCTCGAGCCACCAGGTGATGTCTCGCCCGCGGTAGCGTCGCGGCATGCGAGTGTGCCGACCGACGGCAAGGGTCACCGGTCGGCCCGACCGATGAAGCTCCTGCGCGAGTTGGATCCCCGTCGCGGACGCACCGACGACGAGCACGCCGCCGTCCGGAAGCTGACTCGGGTTCCTGTAGTGAGAGGGCACCACTTGGTGGAGGCTTCCCGCGAGGCCTTCCGCCGCCTTCGGCACGAACGGCACATCGCAGTGCCCGGTGGCGACGACGACGTTCGGCGCTGTCCATGCTCCCTGGTCGGTCTGCACGATGTAGCCGCCTTCGCTGGCGCGACGCACGCTGAGAACGGTCGTCTCGCCCTGCACGGGAGCGTTGAAGGTCTGCGCGTAGCGTTCGAAGTACGAGATGACCTCGGGCATCGTCATGAAGCCGTCAGGATCGTCGTGGCCATGCGAGAGTCCGGGGAGCTGAGAGTGCCAGCGCGGACTCAACAGTCGGAGCGAGTCCCACCGTTCACTTCTCCATCGTTCGGCGACGCGGCCGCGCTCGAGAACGACGTGATCGATCCCTTCTCTCGACAGACATCGACTCATGGCGAGTCCAGCCTGCCCGCCTCCGATGATGATGGTCTCTGTACGCCTCATGACGACTTCCTCCTCCCGGCGGAAAGCGCGCCGGTCGACCCATTCAGTCAGGTCGACCGGCGTGCGCCGACGGTCGCTGCATCAGCCTGCGTCCACTTCGATGGAGACCGGCACACCGTTGGTGAGAACGTCGTAGACGGCGGAGCGAGCCTGCGACTGCGCGACGATCTTGCGAAGCGTGGCGTCATCGGCGTCGCCCTTGATCTTGTAGGTGAGACGAAGCGCCTCGTAGCCGTTGCGCACGTCGTCGGACAGACCGAGCAGGCCCTGGGCGTCGAGGTCACCTTCCACGGTGCACTCCACCGATTCGAGCTCGACCCCGCGGGCCGACGCGATGTTGCCGATGCCTGCGGTGATGCAGCCGGCGATGGCGTGCAGAAGAAACTCGACCGGCGTCGGCGCGTTGCCCTTCCCGCAAAGCACGGGGGGATGGTCACCGTCGTAGACGAAGTCCTGAGTCTGCTCGTGTTCGCCGCCGGCGCCGCTGAAACCTTCGATTCGGCTGCGGCTGTGGGTCCCGCGAACCCAGCGGTTGGTGGCGCGGAACTGGAACTTCGCAAGCTCGGGCTGCTCGCCCACAGCGTTGATCGTCGCGAACAGGGTCGGAACGTCGACTCCGTTCATGGCCACCTTCTCGCGGCGGGGCTTCGGGGTGCTCTCGGTGTTGGCTGCTTGGGTTTCCATCTTCTTCCTCTTTCCTGGTTGACCGGCCGGGGTGATTCCCGACCACGCAAATCAACCTACCGAGGCCCCGTGTGAGCCTCCGTGTGAGGGAGCGTGGAAACCGCAGGCGAGCTGCGACTTTCTTCTAAGTGCCTGAAATTACGGCGTGTGGAGGGTCGAAGACCACACCATCGAGCCTTCGGGGAAGTCGTTTGCACGCCCGAGGGACCGCAGTGCCTCGGCATCCGGAGCCTCGAAGACGCACACCATCCGCATGCCGTCGGGCATCAGATAGCTGCAGATTGGCCGAACCCGATAGAGCTCCAGGCACTGAACCTCCGCGGCCATCTGGGGCACATCCTCTGGGGAAAGCGGCTCAGAGAACTGCCGTTCGAGCACTACGTACGACACGAGCGCAGCGTATCACGAAGTCAGCCATCCGGGGGCGACCGAGATTGACGGTACAGGCCGCCGAGGGCACGCTCGGCACGGTGGTTGCCGACGCGCTAGAGGTCCGGGTTCTCGGGCCGCTTTCCGTCTTCCGGGATGGCGAGCCGGTGCGCCTGCCGCAGTCGAAGAAGACCCGCGGTTTGCTGGCCTACCTGGCCATTACCGCGCGAGCGCACCGCCGAGACCGCCTGTGCTCCCTATTGTGGGACGTTGCCGATGATCCCCGTGGCGCGCTTCGTTGGAGCCTCTCGAAAATCCGTCCGGTGGTCGACACCGAGGCGAAGCGCTGCCTCGTCGCGGACCGCCAGAACGTCGAGCTCGCGATCGACGACGACTGCCTCGACTGGCGGCGCATTCGTCGAGAGCTCGTGAACGGCCTCGAAGCCGTGTCGACGCCTCGACTGATCGAGCTCGAGTCCGTGTTCGAAGGTGAGCTGCTCGAAGGGCTCGATCTCATCGACTTCGACGAATACACGGCGTGGTGCGCGGCCGAGCGGGAGCACGCCCGTTCCCTTCATACGCGGATTCTTCGAGCGCTAGTCGACCGTCTCGAGGAGTCCCCGAGCGAGGCCCTCCCCTTCGCGCGTGAGCTCGCGCGAATCGATCCGGTTGATGAGGGGGCACGCGCCACGCTGATTCGCCTGCTGAGCGCCGCCGGCCGCTCGAACGAGGCCAAGTCCCAATACGAGAGCGCCTCACGACTGTTGAGCGAGCTCGGCCAAAAGAAGCCGAGCGGCCCCCTCGAAACGGCGTGGCGTGAGCTCCATCAGCCGAGCGATGGGGAAGACGAAGCGAGTCCGACTACGGTTGCCCATGAACCCGTCGAGACGCCTTTGCCGGAGCTTCGAACCCGGGACGTCTTCGTCGGTCGCAAGGACGAGCGGCGGCAACTGCTCGCGACGTTGGACTCCGCCGCCGACGGCAGGCTAACAGTGTTCCTACTCAAAGGAGAGTCGGGGGTCGGAAAGACACGCCTACTCGCGGAGCTTTCGGACGAAGCGCGGCGCCGTGGCTGCACCGTCTTCGAAGCAGCGGCGTATGAAGCCGAAGCCGGGCGCCCGTACGGCCCCTGGGTCGACGCACTCCGACGTCTGCCCGATAGCGTCCTCGCCAATGCTGACAAAGACGGACTTTCGCCGCTTCTGCCGGAGCTGGGCGCCTCGGCCGAATCCGAGCCGAGTCGCGACCGCCTGTTTGGCGCGGTCGTGGATCTCGTCCGCCGACGAGCCTCCAAGGGCGCCCCCGCTGTGCTCTTGTTCGACGATATCCACTGGTGCGATGACGCGACGGCGGAGCTCCTTCACTACGTCGTCCGGATGAGTCTCGAGCGACCGATCGCGATCGTGTTCGGCGCTCGAGATGGGGAGCTCGTCGACAACGAGTCGGCCACTCGAATTCTACGGAGCTTTCGTCGCGACGGCGTCATCGAGGAACACCTGCTGCTGCCGCTCACCGAGCACGACGTCGCGGAGCTCGTCGAATCACTCGAAGGGGAAGCCGACGCGACCGAAGTGTTCAACCTCAGCGGCGGAAACGCGCTGATGGCACGAGAGCTCGCGCACGCATCGGGAAGCGGCGACAGCATCCCCGGATCGCTCCGCGAGCTCATCGCCGATCGGATCGACCGTCTCTCGTCCGAGTCGCGAAACATCCTGCGATGGGGAGCGGTGCTCGGTCCGACCTTCGACGTCGATCGGCTCACCGAAGTCGTGTCGTTCGACTTCGACGGGCTGATGAATGGCCTCGCCGAGCTCGAGCGTCGTGCCCTGCTCGTCGGGGCAGCAGGCTCCACCGACCTCTACGCGTTTCAGCATGCGCTGGTGCACCGCGTCGTCTACTCGCAGGTTTCCGAACCACGGCGCCGACTCATGCACAGACGGGTCGCGCAGCTACTTCACGGGCGGGACGACCCCGACGGACAGATTGCCCTCGAGGTAGCGCACCATGCGTCGTTGAGCGGCGACGCGGAAATGGCGGTCGAAGCGTGCATTGCGGCTGGCGCTCGATGCCTTCGCGTATTCGCAAACGCAGAGGCATACACGCATGCTCGCCGGGGATTACGTCTCGTCGGGAAGCTCCCCGCCGAAGAACGCCCGAGGCTTCAAATCGAGCTCGAGAGGATCCGCTTGGCGGCACGCTGGCCCGAAGACCCCGACGCGGAATCCCAGCGCATCGAGGCTTTGGCAGAGGAAGCGCTCGATGCCGGACACCAGCAGCACGCCCGTCTTGGCTTCACGCTCGTGAGCAATCTCCGGTGGCACGAAGGCTCGCTTGGCGATGCGCACCGCCTGTCGCTCCGCGCGGAGCTCGCAAGCCGCGGGGCGGACGATCACACACGAGCGATCGGGATTGCCGAGACCGCCCGCTGTCTCGTGATCCTCGAGCGAGACCTCGCTCAGGCCGAAGCCCTACTGCTCGAGGCACGAGCGATCACGGAGCGATCCGGCGAAACCGCGTGGTCGGTTTTCGACGGAGTCGGACTCTTGCGACTCCACGCGGGTGCTCTCGACGAAGCGAAAGCGGCCTTCGAAGAAGCCTGGTCCATCGCAAAGCGAGGCGGGAACCGGATCGAGGAGTTCATGTCGCTCGAGCATCTCGTCATGGTGTCGATTCATCGCCGCGAAGCCGACGAAGCCTGCAAGCACGCGAAGGAGCTGGCCGAGATCGGGGAGAAGCTCCGCGAGGGAAGCGAGGGACCGCTTGGGCGGGCGATGCTGGCGCTTTGCCGATATCAAAAAGGGGATACCGGTCGACGAGCTGCGCTGGAAGATGCGATCCAAGAGCTGCGCGACGCCGACGCAAAACAGCGCCTCGCCTTCATCCTCACGCAAGCTGCTGCCATCGAGTCGGAGCGTGGCGACCTCGAAAGCGCCGCGGCACGGGCTGCCGAGGCCGAGGCGATCGGACGCGTGCTCCAGCAGCCGAGCGAGTCCGCGCTGGCTCGCGCCGTTCTGCTGCGCATCGCCAGAGAACGAGGAGATCGCGAGGCCGCCGCGCAAATCGTGGAGGAGCTGAAAGAGATACGGGGCTACGCCAAGCACGTGGGCCAGGTCGTCGACCGAGAGCTGGCCGCGACGAAGGAGGTCGGCGCATGGCAAGAGTGATGGTGGAGCGGAAGTTCGAAGACGCGGCGTCCTTCGACGAATTGCAGGCCCGAGAGGACTCGTTCGCGTGGTGCGCGGAGCAGCATGCGGTCACGTTCATCCGCAGCTATTTCTCCAAGGACCGAAAGCGCATGATCTGCGAGTACGAGGCTCCGGACGCCGAAGCGGTTCGGAGGCTCCAGCGCACGGCGTCGATGCCGTTCGAACGGATCTGGACAGCCACGGTGTTTGACTGGGAGTCGCGCTAGAGATGTGATACCGCTGGACAGTCTCGTGGCTTTCCAAGCGCGCGCCATTGCTCTGATCTGGGTCACGCTCGCCTTTTCCCTCCCGGCGCTGGCTCAGAGGGAAGACGTGGAGCCCGCGGATCTGGCCGATCGTCCACCGCCGGCGAAGAACGAGTCCAAGGCCGACAAGAAAGACCCGGAGGAGGAGCGAGCCAAGCTCGACACCGACGCGGAGCCGACGGTCGGCCACCTGCCCGTCGAAGATCCGACACTCGGCGTCGAGGACCCCAAAGAGCTCGGGGCCCCGGACGAGGAGCCTGGGGAGCAGGCCATTCAAGACACACCGCCATCCGACGAAGAAGAGGAGCCCGACCCCGAGGATTGGGGGCAGCCCGTCAAGGTGATGTACGGCTATGAGACGGGACTTCTCGTCGGGGTCGACGATTGGTTCTACCTCGCTCTGTCGGGGCTCGTGCAGGCCCGCTACGCGGTCAACTACCGCACCAAGCCACCGACCGACCCAGAAACAGACATTCGCGAGAAGCAGCTCACCCAAGGGTTCGACGTGGCTCGCGCGCGGTTCACGATGGGAATCGGGCTCACCAAGTTCGTCGCGCTCTACATGCGAATCGGCGTCGTCTCGGGCGGCAATTTCTCGTTTCAGCGCGCCTTCATCGACCTGAAGTGGCGCTACTTCCGCGTGCGTGCGGGGCTCTTCATGAACGAGCTCATCGCCGAGGACCTGATCAACCCGCACGACCTTCTGTTCAACGACTACAGCATCGTCGAAAACGTCTTCAACCCCGGCAGCTCGAAGGGCGTGATGTTCACGTACCTGCGAAAGCAGTTCTCGATCAACCTCGGATACTCGGACGGCTTGCGGACCGGTTTCTCCGAGATTCGTTCTGCCGCACGCGCCGACTTCGCCGTGACGCTACGCGCTCAGTACGGATGGGGTGAGAGAGGGCTCTCAGGCTTCAACCGGCTCGTCGCGCGAAGAGGCACGCCGCTCGGAATCCGCCTCGGTGCGGCGATCCACTATCAGGACGGTGGCCGCAGCCAGGGAACCAGCGACATCAAGATCGCGCTCGGCACGGTCGACCTGTCTGTTCGTGGAAACGGATGGAGTCTGCTCTTCGCGGTCGTCAGCGGTCAGGACGGCCGCACCGACGCCGATACAGCACTGGACACCCCGCCGTTCGAGATCATCTCCACGGGACTTTCCGTCATGGGCGGCTACTTCGTATTGGAGGACCTTCAGGTCTTCGGGCAATACGCGCTCGTTGCGAAGCCTCAGATTCAAGGCGATCCCCCATCGGACACGCCGAGCATTCCGGAGCTCAACGAGGGGCTGAGTAACTTCCACGCGTTCGGCGTAGGCCTGAGCTACTACGTGATCCCGGGCCACGACAACGTGAAGCTCTCGACCGACTTCCAGTACTTCCTCGGACGAGAGCTCGCGAGCAACGTTCCCGCGTCACCGCTCAACAACATCGCCCCCAACAACGACGGCAGCCAGTTCTTCTTCCGCATCCAACTCAGCGCCGCATTCTAGGGACACGCAGCCCCCCAAAAACCCCAACTATTCCAACCCCTTGCAGACCAACCCGCGCGTTTTGCGACGCCCACAAAATGGCCGCACTAACCCGTCTATACTAAACCGAGGGTATGGGGATGACGCACGTTTCGGGGGAGCGTTCCGTCGCAAAGGCGGGGCTTTGGGGTCTACTGAGCCTGGTGCTTTCGGGTCCGGGCTGCATCAGCCAGATGCAGGCCGACATCTCGGCGAACGAGAAGCGCCTCGTGGCTCTCGAAGACGAGCTCGAAGCCAAGCGCAAAGAGCTCGAGGAAACCCTCGCGGAGGCAAGCCTCGTGCTTCGCCGGAACAGCGCCGACCAGGGTCTTCAGATCGAAGAGATTCAGGAGCGGCTCGCCGTGATGGAGGGTCAGTTCGCCGAGATCCGAATGGAGCAGGCAGGCGCGGCGGAAGCCCAAGCGCAACGAAGTCTCGAGACGCAGCGGCGCCTGAGCGAAGTGGCACGCGCCGCAGGCATGGACATTCCGCTCGAGTCCGATGAAATCCCGGAAAACAAAGGCGCGCACTGGGAGGCCCTCGAAAAGTCCTACCGCGTCAATAAGCATTCCCATACGCGAGCGCTCGCGCGGGCATACGTCGCCCGCTACCCGAAAGACAAGAGGGCGGACAACGCGCAGTACATGATCGGGTCGAGCTACCTGCAGCAGGGACAGGCCGCGGCCGCGCTCGGCGAGTTCCAAAAAGTGCTCTCGACCTATCGAGACGGCGATGCCATCGACGAAACGCTCTACGACATGGCCCAGGCGTTTCTCAAGGTGCGTACCTGCGACGACGCCGGAACGGCCCTTCGCGCGCTGCTTAAGAACCACCCCAAGTCCCCCCTTCGCAAGCAGGCGCAACGCGAGCTTCGGCGTGTTCGTGACTTGGGGCCCGCGCAGTGCGACGACCGCTGAACGAGACTTCGCAAAGATAGACGCAAACGGCCACGCACTCATCGCGGGCAACCTTTACGAAGCATGTTCGTGAACTTCGAGCCTCGTGCTTGGCTTCGGACGGCGATCGACCTACTCTCGCGCCCGTCATGGAAGGGTGGATGAAGTGGTTGGTGGCGGTCCTCGTCTTGATTGCACTGGTGCTGCTCGGATGTTGGTGGGTCGTGCTCGGGCAGGGCGAGCGCTTGGTCGACCGAAGCGTCACCCCACCCGGGCTCTCGCAGGAATCCGTCCTCGATCGCGAGGCGCGTCAAACGGCGACCTCCGGCGATGCGACGACCCGAATCCTCTTCGGCGACGTGCACGTGCATACCTCGCTGTCGGTCGACGCCTACCAGTGGGCCCTCCCTATGTTCGGGGGCGATGGCGTGCACCCGCCGGCCGACGCGTGCGACTTCGCTCGGTATTGCTCTCAGCTCGATTTCTTCGCGCTCACGGACCACGCGGAAGCGTTGACGCCACGCACCTGGGCGATGAGCAAGGAGATGATCCAGAACTGCAACGGTGTGCAACAGGAAGCAGGCGAGCCGGACCTCATCCCCTTCATCGGATTCGAGTGGACGCAGATCGGGCTGACCCCGGAAACTCACTACGGACACAAGAACGTCTTCTTCAAAGAGATCGGCGAGGACCAAGTGCCTGCCCGCCCGATCGCTTCGCCCGGGCTCGCCGTCCAAGCATTCAGCAACGTCAAGAGCGCCCTCGACGCGATCGCTTTTCCATTCATCGCGTTCCCGAACCAGAAGCCCTACAACGACGCCGGAGCGCATTTGGCGGAGATCCGAGAGCTAAGCAACTGCCCCGACGGCGTCGACACACGAGACCTGCCGGCCGACTGCCGTGAGCTCGCGCCGACTCCCGTTGACCTCTTCCGCAAGCTCGACGAGTGGGGGTTCGACGCGTTTGCGATTCCACACGGCACCTCGTGGGGACTCTACACACCAGCTGGCTATACGTGGGACAAGGGGATCGCCGCCAAGAACGACAACCCGAACTACCAGACGGTCGTCGAGGTATTCTCGGGGCACGGCAACTCGGAAGAGTACCGGTCGTGGCGAGCCGTGAACTACGAAGACGGTCAGGCGACGTGCCCCGAGCCCACCGACGAGTACGAACCATGCTGCTGGCGCGCCGGCGAGATCATCCGCTCCCGCTGCGAGGATCCGAGCTCGTCCGAGTGCGAGGCGAAAGTCATCACCGCGCGCAGCAACTTCATCGCCGCAGGAGCCGCCGGGCACCTCACGATTCCAGATGCTGATCCCCTCGAGTGGCGAGACTGCGGACAGTGCACGGACTGCTTCGAGCCCGCATTCTCGATGCGCCCGGGCGGCTCAGCTCAGTACATGCTGGCGCGTGGAGACTTCGACGACCCCGAGCGCCCGCGCCACATGACGCTCGGGTTCATCGCATCGAGCGACAATCACACCGCTCGACCGGGGACGGGCTACAAGGAGTTCGGGCGAACCCGAATGACAGAGACGCGCGGACCGGCATCGGAGCGTTGGGAGAAAGCCCTTTGGGGCGACCCCGGCAAGGAGCTCGCGACCGAATCGAAGTCGCCCGTCGGTCTCGAATCGGAGCCGGCGTTCCGCCGTTTGTGGTTTGAGCGCCAAGCGTCGTTCTTCCTGACCGGAGGCTTGGTCGCCGCACACACGACCGACCGTAGCCGCGACGCGATCTGGAACGCGATTCAAACGCGCAACGTCTACGGAACGTCGGGCCCGCGAATCCTTCTGTGGTTCGACATGGTCAACGCACCCGACGGCGAGTCCCCCATGGGTAGCGAGCTCGCGTTCGACAAAGCGCCGAGGTTCCGCGTTAGAGCGGCCGGCGCGTTCAAGCAGCTGCCCGGCTGTTCTGAGGAGGTCACGGCGTCGCTTGGCGAGGAGCTTCTCGAGCACATATGCGCCGGAGAATGCTATCGCCCGTCGGACGAGCGCCTGAAGATCACGCGCATCGAGGTCGTGCGCATCGTGCGGCAGGATGAGCCCGAAGAGGACGTCGCCGCGCTGATCGACGATCCGTTCCTAAGCATCCCGTGCGAAGGCGAAGGCGACCTCTGCGAAGTCGAGTTCGAGGACCCGGAGTACGCATCTCTCGATCGCAACGCGGTCTACTACGTGCGTGCAATCCAAGAGCCCACCGAGGTGGTCAACGGCGCCGGCATCCATTGCGACGAGGGCCGGTGCGAAACCTGCGCCGCGGGCTATCGGGCCGACCCGACCGACGACTGTCTCTCCGAAGACGAAGAGCGCGCCTGGTCCTCGCCGATCTACCTCACGCGGTAGAGGAAACGCACGCCGACCATGAAGGCGGGGCTACCGCGCCCAGCGAACGGTTTCCGCCCTGCCACCGATGACGAGGTTCTGGTCGACGCCGTCTTGCCCCGAGAGGTACACCCCTGAGGCGCCGCTGCGGTTCGATGCGAACGCGATCAGCCGGCAGTCTGGCGAGAACGCTGGGTCCTTGTTGTCCCCCTGCCCCTGGGTGATGCGTTGGTACTCCTGAGTCACCACGTTCACGACGAAGATGTCGAAGTTGCCGTCGCGACCGCTAAACGCAATCAGGGGCTGCTCCGGGTCAGGACACCACACCGGCGTCTGATTGTGTGAGCCTCGGAACGTCACTCGCTTCACGCCGCTACCGTCAGAGTTCATGGTGAAGACCTGCGGCGAGCCGTGCCGGTTGGAGACAAACGCGATTTGCCCACGCGGTCCGCAGGCCGGGCTCACGTCGATCCCGCGGCTCCGAGTCAGACGACGCAGCCCGGACCCATCCAGATTCGAGCTGTAGATCTCCGCGTTGCCCGACCGCGACGAGGAGAAGTACACGCGATCGCCACACACCGCGGGCGCCATCGTGATGCCCTTGCCGCCGATGATCCGGCGCCCGCCCACGCGCGTGTTCGTAATGAACATCCCCTGCTTGGTCATTCGCGTGTACCAAATCGAGCCTTTGCCAAAGTTCGGAAGCATCGAGACGCCCTGGCCGCTCGAGACCCTCCTCACGTGATGGCCGTCCATTTCGGACGCGTAGACGCTCTTCCGTCCCGGCCCGTGTTTGCGCGCGAACGCGATCTCGGTTCCGAACGGGCCCTTGGTCCCGGTGATCACGCCGATCACCTCGTTCGCAAAGTCGTGCATCCACTTGCGAAGATCGCTCCCCGGTCCTTGGTACACCTTCCGGAGCGCCGGAACATCTCCGCCGCTCGACTGGTAGAACCGAAGCTCGACACGGAGCGCCGCATCGTTGCCGCCCATCATCCCCTTGATGACACCGTTGGCGCCGAGCAAGGACCACGCGTTGATATCGACGCCAAGCCCCTGGGCCTCAGCATCGTGACGCACCGACGAGGGTCCGATGACCCGAAAACCCGGCATCAGGCGAAAATCGTTCTGAAGAACCTTTCCGCCCTCGCCGACCAGTGCGGGCGGCTCACCAAGCAGGTTTGGAATGCCGATCATGAAGACTTCCTCGTCGGGCGCGTCGATGTCGACGACGATCTTGTCTTCCGGAAGCGGTAGCTCCTCGTCGTCGCTCGCGGCAACGCCACCGAAGGTCACGAAGAGCGCAAGCGCAGTGAGCATCCACAGTTGAAAAGAGTATCGCGGCGTAGTCGAAGTCATATTGCAAACCTCAGCGGGCGTGTCGCCCAAAGAAACGTAGAGAAATCGTCTCTCCTAGAACTTGATCCGCCACCGACTCCGGTGGCTCTGGAAGCGCAGCCCCCTCTGCCTGACTCAGCCTTCGACGAACAGACTCGTCGAATGCTTCATTCCCGCTCGGACGCTTGATTTCGTAGTCGCCTACGCGCCCGTCTGGGGTCACGTCGAGCGCGACGACGCATGTCAGCTGCTTCAGCTCGTCGGCGGAGATCACGGTCGGCACCTGCCAGCCACGGCGGAAATACGAGTACAGCTTCCCGAGGTAGATGTCCTTCTCATCACCCTCGGACTTGGTGCCCTCGAGAATACCTTCCGGGTCCCCTTCGAGCTCCGGGCCTTTTCGCATGTCGGAAATCGCGCCGGCTCGCTCGCCAAGCGCCGACAGGAGGTCGTCCTGCTCCTGCTTCTTCTTCGACTTCGCGAGACCCTTTTCCGGTGACGAGCTCGGGACCGGGACGGCCGCGCTCGAATCGGGAGCGGTTGGAATGCGCGCGCTTTGCTGCGCTGCCGGAACTTCCTTGCTTGGCAGGCGGCGCTGCAGCCGCTTTTTTCCAAGCCGCACGAACCGCGTCTCGATGACCTCAACCGGCGCCGGCGGCAGCGCGTCGTTTCGCGTGGCGAACAACGCCTGCATCCCCCCGAGCAAGTAACCGCTCAACAGCACGAGGAGCGGCAACGCAAGCAACGCCCCAAATGCAAAGCCCACGCCCCCCGCGATCTCGAGCGGGGTCGGTTGCTCGGTCTCGAGCAGTGACAAAGCCCGCCAGTCGGTGACCTTGCCGCGTGCCATCGCTACCTCGGCTCTCGCGTGATCGGGTCGGTGACGAGTCCCATCTTCCCGATGCCCGCCTGCCTAACGAGCGCGAGGACCTGCGCGACCACCCCGTAGGGAACGGTTTCGTCCGCCTGCACGAACACTTCGTCGACATCGCGAATCCGCTCGTCGGTCAGCAAACGTTGCCGAAGCCCATCGAGCGAGACCTCCTCGTCGAAGAGAAAGATGCGCTGGTCGGCCTGCACCGTGATCAGCGGATGGTCTTGGTCGATGTCCATTCGAGGCGCATCCGCCTTCGGAAGGTCGACGTTGACTCCGGTCGTGAGCATCGGCGCGGCGATCATGAAGATGATCAGCAGAACCAGCATCACGTCCACGAGCGGCGTCACGTTGATGTCGCTCAGCGCACTCCCCGGTCCGTCGTCGCCGTTCGAAAAGGCCATGGTTACTCCACGAGCAAATGGCGCCGGATGATGTTCAGGTAGTCACTTGCAAACGACGCGGTCTCGCTATCCACCACTCGAATACGTCGAACGAAATAGTTGTAGGCCATGACGGCGGGGATCGCGGCCGCGAGACCAAGCGCCGTCGCGATGAGCGCCTCGGCGATGCCGGGAGCGACGACGTCGAGCCCCGCGCTCTTCTGTCCGTGAATGGCGATGAAAGAGTTCATCACGCCCCATACCGTGCCGAATAGGCCGATGAACGGCGCAGTCGAGGCGGTCGTCGCAAGGAACGATACCTTGTTTTCCAACCGGGTCAGCTCTGCACTCTGCGCGCGACGCAGCGCCCGCTCGACGTTTTCGACGTCGCCCTTCGTCGGTCGACCCGTGCGAGCGATTCGAGCAAGCTCTCGATAGCCTGCTCGGAAGACCGTCGCGATGGGCGAGCGCTCGTAGTTCACGGACTGCCCGTGAATATCGTTCATCGCCTTGGCGTTCCAGGCGCGAGCTTTGTCTTCCGACCAGAACAGTTCGAGGAAACCGCGACTCTGGTCGGTGACCTGCTTCAGCCGGATCCATTTGGCGCCGATGATGTACAAGCACATCACCGCCATGAACACCAGGATCAGCATGACGAGCTGAACGACGGGCGATGCGCCGACGATTAGCTGCCACGGATTGAGCTGCGAAGGCGCGCCCGCCTGGAGGACGACAGCAAGCATCAACGGTTATCCCCCACCGAACGCACCCCCCGAGCGATTCAGTTCTCGGAACCGGTGACGTTCCGGTCGAGCGCCCAACCCGCCTCGTCAGTGCCCGTCGCCATCTCTTCGCCGACCGAAGTCACCGAGATCTGATTGGCGCTCATCCCGAGCGAATTCATGTAGCTACGCACCGACTGTGCGCGACGCTCCCCGAGCGCGATGTTGTATTCCTCGGTTCCGCGCGGGTCGGTCGCACCGGTGAGCAGAAGCTGCACGCCGGGGTTCTGGTCCCGGTAGCACTCGACCGCGGTTGCGATGGCCGAACGCGCGCTGCTGTCGAGCTCGGACGAATCAAACGCGAAATACACGGTCTCGACCACGCACGGCTCCGCGACCGGCTCTACCATCGGTTCCGGCTCCGGTTCGGGTTCCTCAGCGCCTGTTGTCGGCTCGGGTTCCGGCTCCGGATCGTCTTTGCACCCCGTCAGCATCGTCGCGATTAGCGTGAAGCCCACCAAGACGGTGAGAGATGAACGCAACTGTCCCTTCATGGAGTCCCCTTCCTTCCCCCTCTGAACTCAGAGAGCACGTCGCCAGCATAACCCCGAGGGTAGTGTGTGCAATTTTTTCTCGTAGAAGCGTGGGGTTATCTGGCGCGCTTTTATGCCGTCTAACTACGCGAAGTCGCTTGTCGCGGTCAAAGATGTCGCCAATTGTAAGGGTGATGCCCGATCGATCCTCTGCGACCCGAAACGCAATTCTCCTCACCGCGTGGCTCGTGCTTACGGTGAGCTGCCGAACCGAGCCGAGCGCTCCCGAACCAGCGCCCACACCGTCGACCGGCGCCGAGCACCACCTGCCGGAACCTCATGAGTATGCCGATCGTCTCGACGACGAAGCGCGCAAGAAATGGCAGAAGCCCGACGAAGTCATCGCCCTCCTCGACTGCCCTGAGGCCGGCACCGTCGTCGACCTCGGCGCGGGGACGGGATACTTCCTGAGCGATCTTTCGAGTGCGGTAGGCCCAAACGGCAGGGTGCTGGCGCTCGACCCCGAGCGGTCGATGGTCGAACGCATGTATGAACGAGTGGACCGGGAGGACCTGCGAAACGTCCGTCCGGATGTCATCCCGACCGACGATCCGAGCCTCACGCCGCGATCGGTCGATCGGATCCTCGTGGTCAACACGTGGCACCACATCGACGATCGATCGCGCTACGCGAAGAAGCTTCAGGAGGCGCTGAGACCCGGCGGCATGGTGCTGATCGTGGACTTCACCATGGAAAGCCCGATCGGGCCGCCATCGTCGAGGCGACTCACGATCGATACCGTCCGCGAGGAGCTCGAGGCCGGGGGCATGATCACCGAGGTGCTCGAGGAATCGCTTCCTCATCAGTACGCGGTCGCCGGTCGCGTTCCTTAACGGGTGATCACGCGGTCGAGCGCGTGCCGCACCTTCACGGCGATGGTCGCGCGCACCATGCGAAGCCGACTTTGCTCGGTGCGGAGCCGCGTCTCGAGCGAACGTCCCGTCGGAAGCGAGAGCCACAGGCGCAGGAGGTGTCGCTTCCGCGCCTGCTCCGCATGATCCTCGAAGTCGGTCCGCGCGTGCATCACCGTGTGATTCGAAAGCAGCTGCACGTCGCCGGGCTCGAGATCCATGTCGAGGTAGGTGCCCGGCGACTCCGCGATGGCGTTGTACAGGTCGAGGAGCGCGCGGTCGTCCGCAGTCAGTACCGGTCGACCCTGCGCGTCGGTCGCCGAACGGAAGTAGTCGGTGTGATAAAACGTGCGAAGCCGCCCCGAGTCGAACGAGCAAGGGCGCACCGGCAGATACCGCACTCCTCCTTCGCCTTTGGTGTCCATCAGAAACGGTTCGTAGAGGCGGTCGACCAAATCGGGGCGCTGGCGCAAAAGCTCGTTGTAGACGGTGACGGAGCTGACGATGCGACTCTTGCCTCCGCTCTTTGCTTTTTGAAGACAAAGAAGACCCACGACGTCGGCGGCGTCGCAGTGAAAGTTGATGTTCACGCGAGTTCGGTAGTGCCGAACCTCGTCGGGACTCTCGCCGGTGTCCCGAACGTGACCGAGCAGGTCGCGCTGAGGGTTCTGTGCGCCGGGAATCCCGAGATGCTGGCCGAGACACCAGAAGAAGATCTCGCTCTCGCCTTCCGACCATCGCTTGACGGGGACCCCTCGGATCACCTGAAAGCCCCTGCCCTCCTGAATCTCGCGCCGCCAGCGAGCGATTTCCGATGAGAGGGACGGGAGCGGGAAGTCGTCCTTGGTCAGCTCGCCGAGGGGTTTGCCGCTCTGTTTTGCGGTCGCGACCGCGCGCTCGAGCTCCGCGACCTGCTCCGGGCTGAGCGCTTGGCGCCAATCATCGAGCGCCTGGAGGTCTTCACCCCGCCAGGCAGCCGCGCTGCGCAAAGGCTCCCGGAGCACGCGTTGCTGTGGGCGCGAGAAGTAATGAAGTGTCTGTGCGGTGAGGGTCTTGTACACGGCTCCAGCCGTGAGGTTACGCGATCGCCTCGATGCGTGCAGGCACGTGTTTGTGCCATGGCGTTCCGGCGAGCCAATCGCGGTCCTCGGTCGAGGTGAGCTCGTTCGGAGCGACCCCGGCCTGCTCGAGCGCGCCACTGCCGACGCCGTATTCGACTCCAAGCCCGTTTGGCAAAGACACGTGCCCTGGCTGCATCATCTCAGAGAGCTCGACCGCAACCTCCACGGAGCCGCGCTTGGTCGAAAGCCGAACGCGGTCGCCATCCGCGATACCGAGCGACCCGGCGTCATCGGGATTGATCCGGAGATGACCCTGCGCGTCCTTCTTTCGCCACTCGGGGCCTCGAAAGATCGTGTTGGCCGTGAACGATCGGCGCTCACCTGCAGAAAGGACGAAGGGGTACTTCCGATCTTGCGTACCAGGCTCTTGATCGTCGAGGGTTCCGAGCTCTTCGAGAAGCTCCGGGATGGACGCGTGAATCTTGCCGTCTGGCGTCGACACTCGGGCCCAGCCGTCCTCGTACTCGTCGACCGCGAAGATGATGCCAGACGGGTTTTCGAGAATCGCATCGAAGAGCTTCTCTGCCGCCACGAAGTTGGGCCCGTCGAAACCGGCGCGCGCGAGTGACTTCGGGAACTTGGTGGCGAGCTGATGGCAAAGCCCCCACACCACGGCCGCTGAGTCCATGCCCTTCGGCAGTCGCGGGCCGAGCGTTCGGTAGAGAATCACGGGCGCAAGCGGCGCGAGCTTGGGGTTCGACAAGACGTTCGAGAAGAACACCGGGATGAGTGCGGCGCGGCCCTGCTCGAGCGCGGCGTGAAGAGGAGCAAGGTCCTCCTCGGTGAAGGCTCCAAGAGCCTCGCAGAGGCGCGCGTGGATCTCGGCTTCTGGAAGCACGCCCTCGGGCGCATCGAGAAGCGGCTGCCGAACGTGGAAATAGTTGTGCGGAAACTCGAAGTTGAAGAACGTGGCTTCGGCCTTCTCGTACTGTGTTGGCGTCGGCAAAATGTAGTCGGCCAGGCGAGCCGTCTCGGTCATTGCGACGTCGATGACGACCAGCGTATCGAGAGAGCTGAGCGCATCGCGCATCGCCTGGCTGTCGGCCATGGAATGCGCGGGATTTCCGCTCTCGACGATCATTGCGCGGTACCGCTTCGGGTGGTCGCTGAGAATCTCCGAGGGGATGGAGTTGCATGGAGTTAGGCCGGAAATGATGCGCTCGTTGGCAACCGGGCTTCGCCGGCACTCCACTCCAGCCCCGAGCTTGTCGAGGTTTCCAGCGACGCTCACCACCGGCGTGGGAATGTACTGCGCACCCTTCTTCGCGAAGTTGCCGGTTAGGACCCAGAGCAGCTTCTCGAGGTAGCTGTTGAGCGTCGAGAAGCGGTTCATCTGAACGCCGAGGTCCTCGAAGACCGCAACGCTCTCGGCCTTCGCGATGCGACGCGCAACGTCGCGCACATCCGTTTCGTCCACGCCCGCGCGCTCGCAGTACTCGGCGACCGGAATCTTTCGAAGCGCCTCGATCGGTGCATTCGCATCGACGACGTGCTCTGCCACCCAATCGTGGTCGAGCAAGTCTTCCTGGACGAGCGCCGCGCCTAGAGCAGAAAGGAGCCAGGCGTCCGCCCCGGGCTTTACTCGAAGATGCACGTCGGCGAGGGCGGCTGTCTCCGTCTTTCGCGGATCGATCACGATGAGCGAGCGCTTCGGGTCCTTCGCCATTTCGCGCAGCGTCACGCGCGCCCGCGGGATGCCGTGCGACTGCCACGGGTTCTTCCCGATGAAGAGACCGACCTCGCAGTGCTCGAAGTCGGCGCGCGTTACGCTTCCCATGAGGCGCCCACCCACCCAAAACTCGCCGGTCTTTTCCTGGGCGAGCGCGCTGGACCGGTATCGCGACCCAAGAGCCCGACGCGTCGCGGCTGAGTAGGCTCCGGGCAGATGATTGCCCTGCCCGCCTCCGCCGAAATAGAAGATCGCCTCGCCGCCGTGCTGGTCTCGGACTGCGGAGAGTCGTTCCGTCACCTCTCGAATCGCCGTGTCCCAATCGATCTCCTCGAACGTGCCGTCTGCCTTGCGACGGAGTGGAGCGGTGATTCGGTCTGGGCCGTTCTGATAGAAGTCGAGACGGTGTGGCTTTTCACAGGCGTAGCCCTTGGACGCCGGATGTGCCTTGTCGCCGCGAATGCGCGTGAAGTGCCGGCCCCCCTCCCCGCCGAGCTGGACCTCGAGCCCGCAGTTGCACTCGCACAAGATGCACGCCGTTTGCTTCCAAGTTCCCGACATCGCCCGACCTCGCTCTTTCTTGCCTGGAATGGCTTTACGGAGCGTAAACCCGAGGCCCCGAATGCGCGACCTCTGAACCGCTGCGATTGTCCAGCGGATGCTGCGCGATGTCGGACGGTTGGTCGCGCGTGCGGTTCAGCCCTATCTATTCAGGTATGGGCGATGCCGCCTCGACGACCGGGCTACCAAAGCACGTGCTCTTCTACGATGGGGTGTGCGCGATGTGCAATGGCATCGTGAAGCGGTTTGTGCGTCACGACCGGGATCACAGGTTTCACTTCGCGCCGCTCCAGGGAGAAACCGCGACGCAGGCTCGTGCAAATCACCCTGAATTCCCAAGCGACATCGAGACGGTCGTGTACCTGCGGGACGGCGAGGTGCTGTTGCGCTCGCGTGCCGCCGCGCTCGCCGCTGCCGAGCTGCCGTATCCGATGAAGGCGCTGTCGTGGGCTCGCTTCCTGCCGGCCTGGTTCACCGACTTCTTCTACGGCATCGTCGCGCGCGTCCGCTATCGTGTCTTTGGGAAGTACGAGGTGTGTCCGCTGCCGCCGGCCGAGCACCGCGGCCGGTTCCTTCCTTGAGCTGATGTAGGGGGGCATCGCACCTGTTTGGATGCACCCGGAAGGGTTGCTACCTTGAGAGTCTGATGGGGGCTCGAGCCGGCTGGATGATCGTGTTGGCACTGCTGGTCGCGTGCGACGGCGGCTTCGACCCAAGCGAGCAGCTCGAGCGCACCGGACTCCTCGACACGGACTCCGACGACGACACCGACACCGACACCGACGTCGATACGAACACGGACTCGGACGACGACCCGGATCCGATCGACCCAGTCCCGGCGGACAGCGACACCGACACCGACACGGATCCGCCCCCGACTCCGGGCACAGGCGGCGCTCGAGGCGAACCGTGTGCGAACGGGCCCCTGGCAGAGCCGATCCCCGACTGTCGACCCCAAGCGCAGCCAAGCACGGGAGACCCCCACGCGGACTGCGTGGCCCGAATCAATCGATTCCGCTGGGAGTGCCAGTGCCTTCCGCCGCTCGAACGCTGGACCGACGGCGAGAGCTGCACCGACAGCAACGCTCAGTACGACAGCGTCAACGGCGCGCACGCGAGCTTCTACGACATTCCGTGCGGCAGCGGCGCACGGGCGCAGAACGAGTGCCCGGGCTGGCCGTCGACCCAACACGTCGTGACCGGCTGCCTGCAGGCCATGTGGGACGAAGGACCGGAAGACGGAAATCCCAACACCGTGAACGGGCACTACGAGGCGATGGCGACGACGCAGTACACCCGGGTCGCCTGCGGCTTCTTCACGACGCCAGAGGGCGACGTGTGGGGCGTTCAGAACTTCGACTGACGCGGGGTGGTGCGGGGGCGCCCTACTCTTCGGGCGGGGTCCACGCCGTCGCCGCTAGTTCACCGTCCGCGATGCCGAGCCAGATCTTGAGCTGGTTCATCATGAACTCGGTGCCCTCCCTCGAGGAGAGGTCGACACGGTACGTGTTGATGTAGCGAACGCTCTCTTGCAGCCACTGGTCCCAGGCGTCCTTGGACACCTTTTCGAAGATGAGCTGACCGATCTCGTTCGGGAACGGCGGACGGGAAAGACCGGGAAGCTCTTGGTCGAGCTTGATGCAGTGGACGAGTCGATTCGGATCTGCGTCGGGCATAGCTACATCGATTCCTAGCACCGGGCCGCGTCGTGGCTACCCCAGAATGCGGAAGAACGAGCGAAGCATCTGGTAGGTGAGGCCCCACACGACGCGTCCGTCGACGTCGTAGGCGGGAAAATCGATCTGCGTCCCGTGCCATTGGTACGGGCGCGTGGTGTTCACTTCGCCCAAATAGAGTGGCGATAGCGGAGTCCACAGCGCCTCGGCCACTTCACGCTCGTCCGCCCGCACCGGCACGTCGCGATGCACTTCGAAGACGAAAGGCCGAATGACGGTCTCCTGCGGCTTGCCTCGCGCAATCGCCTGCAGGTCGTCCAGCTGTCCGATGTGGTCGGCCTCCGCGCGAAGGTCCAGGCCGACCTCTTCGAGTGTTTCGCGAATCGCGGTGTCGAGGAGGGACGGGTCCTCGGCGTGCTGCCGGCCGCCCGGAAAGGCCATGTGCCCCGACCATGGATCGCGCGGGTGTTCGGCACGGCGAATGAAAAACACCTCGGGGCCACTCTCGTTCTCACGAAGCAACATCGCGACGGCCGCCCACTTGTCGTGTTCGGCAAGCTCACGGGCGTCCCGCGAGTCGAGCACGTTACGAACGTGGGGTAGCCGAAGGTCGGTCACGGCGATCGGCTAGCACAGGGTCGCGGCGAGTCGAGGAACAACCCCTGGGACTATTCGACGATTTCGTAGCGAAAGTCTTCGATCACCGGGTTCGCCAGGAGCTTCTCGCACATCGACTGGATGTGAGCCTCGGCGTTTGCACGGTCGCTTCCGGTGAGCTCGAGCTCGATGAGCTTGCCCACTCGCGCAGACTTCACTTCTTCGAAGCCGAGCGAGCTCAACGACCGCCGAACGGCGTCCCCCTGTGGGTCGAGCACCTCACGCTTGAGCGTGACGAAGATGTTGGCCTTCATGCTGCCTCCAGTCCTAGGTTTTTAGCGATGCGCGGAAGCGGGTCGGTCTCGTCTGGCTCGAAAGGGGTCCCGCGGATCTCGTCGCACGCTTGGATGTAGCGTCGGGACGCTTCGACCTTGACGTCGTCAGGGATCTCGGGAACTGGACCGTCGCCCTTGTACCCCTGACCGGCGAGCCAGCGCCGCACGTACTCCTTGTCGAAGCTCTCCGGGTCCTCACCGGCTTCGAAACGCTGCGAGTAGCTGTCGGCGTACCAAAAGCGCGACGAGTCGGGCGTATGAATCTCGTCGATGACGACGATCTTGCCGTCGGGCGTCTTTCCGAACTCGTACTTGGTATCGACCAGGATGAGGCCGCGCTCTGCGCACACCTCTTGCCCACGCGAGAACAAGGCCATCGCGCAGCGTGCCGCTTCGTCGAAGTCGTCGGCGCTGATGCGGCCCATCTCGAGGATCTCTTCTCGGGAGACCGAAATGTCGTGGTCGCCCTTCTCGGCCTTGGTGCTCGGCGTGAGAATCGGGTGCGGGAGCTGCTGGTGCTTCTTCAGGCCGTCGGGGAGCTCGTGACCGCAGAACACGCGGATCCCGTTGCTGTAGTGCGTCCAAATGCTCGTGGAGGTAACACCCGTGATGTACATCCGGACGACCATTTCGACGGGCAGCGGCTCACACTCGACGCCAACCATCACGTTCGGGTCGGGCACCTCGAGCAGGTGATTGGGCACGATGTCTTTGGTCTCTTCGAACCACCAAGCGGCCAAACCGTTCAACACCTGACCCTTGTAAGGAAGGGTGCCGAGGACGCGATCGAAGGCGCTGATGCGATCGGTAACGACGATGTAGCGCTTTCCACCTGAGACGTAGCAGTCGCGAACCTTGCCTTCATACTTCTCCCCGAGGCTCGGGAAATCGGTTCGCTTCAAGGTTTTCGAAAGACCCTGGTGCAGGCGCTCCTCCGACACCGTCATCTCATGCTCCTTCCAAGACGCGATCGATGATGGTGTCGACGTGTGCGAGCGCGTGATTCAAATCGAACTCGCGGTCGATGTCGTCCTCGGAGAGATGACTGCGAATGTCGGCGTCCGCCTTCAAGAGCTCGCGAAACTCGCCCTCCCCCTCGAACGCCTTCATTGCGTTGCGCTGCACGAGCACGTACGCGTCTTGTCGACCTAGCCCGTGGCCAACGAGAGCGAGCAGGATTCCCTCGCTCGCCCACAGCCCGCCGGTCTGGTCGAGATTCTGGCGCAGGCGCTCTGGGTAGACGACGAGGTCGGCGATCACCCCGCGCACTCGGGCAAGCATGAAGGCCAGCGTCGACGTTGCGTCGGGAATCATCATGCGCTCGACCGACGAGTGACTGATGTCGCGTTCGTGCCAAAGGGCCACGTTCTCGAGCCCCGGCACGACCGCGGCGCGAACCACGCGCCCCAGGCCAGACAGGTTCTCGGTGAGCACGGGGTTTCGCTTGTGCGGCATGGCGCTCGAACCCTTCTGCCCTTTCTTGAAGTGCTCTTCGGCTTCGCCGACCTCGGTTCGCTGCCAGTGGCGTACGTTGGTCGAGAAACGCTCGATGCCAGCCGCGATGACGCCGAGGGTCGACAGGTACGCAGCATGTCGGTCTCGCGCGACGACCTGCGTGGACGCAGACTCGGGACGCAGCCCGAGAGAGCCGAGCGCCTCCGCCTCGATGGCAGGCGTCAGGTGAGCATAGGTGCCGACCGCCCCGGCGATCTTTCCCACCGCGATCTCCTCGCGCGCTTCGAGCAGTCGCTTTCGGTCCCGCGCGAGCTCGGCATAGTGCCCCGCGAGGATCAGGCCGAAGGTCACCGGCTCTGCGTGGATGCCGTGCGAACGGCCGATCGCGGGCGTGCGACGATGCTCTTCGATGCGGCCGCGGAGGGCATCGAGCACGGCATCGAGCCGGACGAGTAGCAGGTCGGTGGCTTCGACGAGAAGAAGCGCTAGCGACGAGTCGAGCACATCGGACGAGGTCATCCCCCGATGGAGCCAGCGTGCTGGTTCGCCTGCGAGCCCCTCGACGTGCGTGAGGAAGGCGATCACGTCGTGCCGAGTGACCTTTTCGATCTCGTCGATCGCGTCGGGGTCGAGCTTCTCACGAAACCCGGTGACCCGGTCGGCGGTACCCGCTGGCACGAGCCCCGCGCTTTCCATCGCCCGACACGCGGCGACCTCGACGTCGAACCACGCTTCGTACTTTCGTTTTTGGGACCAAAGAGCCTGAAACTCGGCGGGTGTGTAGCGCGGAATCATAGGTGGGCCGCGGATCTAGCAGACCGTCTGGCCGCGCGCGAACGGGCTCAGATCTCGAAGTTCCACGCCTTTCGAACTTCGATCTTCGGGCTCGCGTAGTCGTCGACGTACGCGCGGTGGTCCGGGTCGACGATGTACGCCTTCACGTCTTCGATCGAGTCGAACTCGAGCGTGATGGCGATGTCCCAACTCGCAAGCGAGTGCTCGTCCGCGGGCACGCCCACGTTCACGCCGCGCACTTGAGAAAGGGCGCTTAGGTCTTTCCTAGTGCGTTCGGCAAACTCCGCCCGCGCGGCGTCGTTGCAGTATTCGTTCTTGAGTTTGAAGATGACGATGCGTTGAATCATGGGTTCATCCGATTCCGACGAGTCCGCAGGCGATGCCGGCGAGGTGAGGCACCGCCGCGCCAAACATCGAAGCCTCCGTGGAGCTCGCGTTCCCGTCGAGGCTGCGCTTGTACACGCCCTGAGCGATCGCGGCGAGTCGAAAGAGTGAGAACGCCTTGTAGTACGCGAGGTCCGGAACGCCGTCGCGTCCAACAAGCTTGCAGTAGCGTTCGACGAACGCAGACTCGTCGGGAATGCCGGTCTTTTCGAAGTCGACGCCCGCGAGTCCTCCGATCTTCGGGAGCATCACGTCATAGAGCATGCACGTGTAGGCGAGATCGGAAAGCGGGTGACCGAGCGTCGAAAGCTCCCAATCGATGACGGCGAGTGCCCGCGGTTCGGTTGGATGGAAGATCAGGTTGTCGAGCCGGTAGTCGCCATGAACGAGCGAGGTCGCCTCGTCGTCTGGGATGTTGGAGGCGAGCCAGTCCATCAGCGTGTTCATGGCCGCGACGGCGGCGGTCTGCGAAGCGACGTACTGCTTGGTCCATCGCTTGACCTGACGCTCGACGTACGCGTTGGGGCGGCCGTAGTCCGAAAGCCCCGTTGCCTCGAGGTCGACGCTGTGAATCGCGGCAAGGACGCGCGCAAGCTCCTCGTAAACGGCTGTTCGTTCTTCTGGAGAGAGCTCAGGGAGCTGGACGTCCCAAAAGATACGACCCTGCACGTATTCCATGATGAAGAAAGACGTGCCGATGATGGAGTCGTCTTCGCAAAGCGCGTACATCTTGGCCGTCGGTACGTCGGTGTCTGCGAGCGCGTTCATCACACGGTACTCTCGGTCGACCATGTGCGCCGATTGAAGGAGCTTTCCCGGCGGCTTCTTTCGGAGGGCGTACTGACGCTCGGTGTCTGCGAGCCAGAACGTGGGGTTCGACTGACCGCCCTTGAACTGAAGGACCTGCAAAGACCCGGTGTAGCCGTCGACGTGCTCCGACATCCACGCGTCTAGCTTTCCTTCGTCGAAACGATGAGCGTCGCGTACAGGTCGAGCGTTCTCGGGGGGTGCCGGCGGCATGGGTCCTCGCTTTCAGAAGGGCGGGAGCTTATCACGGCTCCCGAGCGCCGGAGCCGAGAGAACGCATTCGTGCCTCAACGCCGCGCCACTTCGGGACGGACCCGTCGAAGACCAGAAAAGCGTACCGGCACGCGCGATTCTCCCGTAGTACCTCATTGAGCTAGGGTCACAAGGGAGCTACGTTCAGTGGCGTGAGGTGGGCCAACGACCCCCGTTTGAGTTTCCGGGGCCTTGTCATGGCACTCGCGATGCTGTGCGGAGCGCAGGTGGCGTTCGGCCAGGCGACCGGCCCGAAGCCCGACCCCAAGCCCGATCCGACGACCAGCTCATCTTCCGGCTATCGCCCCGCCCCGAGCACGAACACCAAAGACGACGTGCAGGCGCTCCCCATCGACGCGCCGGCGGGAAGCAAAGTCGTCGTCATCCCCATCGATCGAACCGTGGAGCTCGGGCTCGCGGCATTCGTGCGGCGCGTGGTTGAATCCAACGAGGACGCAGCAGCGATCATCCTCGAGATCAACACGCTTGGCGGTCGCGTCGACGCGGCCATCCAGATCCGGGACGCGGTGCTGGAGGCCACCCCTCGAACGGTTGCGTTCATTCACCCGCGGGCGATCAGCGCCGGCGCGCTCATCGCACTCGCCTGCGACAACGTCATCATGAGTGAGGGCGCCACGATTGGCGCGGCCACACCCGTCCAGGCCGGCGGTGGTCAGGCCCAAGCGGTGGGCGAGAAGATGGTTTCGTACATGCGGGCCGAGATGCGCGCGACGGCCGAAGCCAACGGCCGGCGAGGCGACATCGCGGAGGCCATGGTCGACTCCGAGGTCGTCATCGACGGCATCGTCGAGCAGGGCAAGCTGCTCACGCTGGACACCGACCAGGCGATCAAGCTCGGCATCGCGGACGGACGCGCCAACACCCTCGACGAGGTCCTCCAACAGCTCACGCTCGTCTCGCCGAAGATCGACGTGACTGAGGTCAACTGGGGGGAGGAAATCGCTCGTTGGCTCACGGAGCCCACCATCAGCGGTCTCCTCCTGTCGGTGGGCATGCTCGGGTTGATGGTCGCCTTTTACACTCGAAGCGTCGGTGCGTTCACCATTGCCGGCTTCATTTCACTCGCTCTCTTCTTCGGGGGCCACGCCGTCGTGAATCTCGTGGGCTGGGAAGAGGCGCTTCTATTCCTCGTCGGGGTGATCCTCGTCATCGTCGAGATCTTCTTCATCCCTGGGTTTGGCGTGCCCGGTGTGCTCGGGCTGATCTGCGTCATCACCGCGCTGGTGCTCTCGCTCGTCGCCATGCCGATCGACGTGTCGTTCGAAACCGGTCTTCTCGCCGACGCGATGACACGTGTGCTTCTGTCGTTGCTGGGGGCGTTCGTCTTGGCCCTGATCGTGATGCGCATGCTGTCGCGCACGGAGTTCGGGCGGTCGCTCGTGCTCCAAACGGCAGAGGCTGGCTGGCTCTCGACGCCACCCGCCTCCGACCTCGTTGGCCAAACCGGCAAGGCGCTCACCGACCTGAGACCCTCCGGCAAGGTCATCATCGACGGCAAGCGCTACGAAGCCAACAGCCGCCGCGAGTTCATTGCAAAGGGCGCCCGCGTGCGAGTCGTGGGCAAGGAAGGCCACGAGCTGATCGTTCGTCCGGAGGGCGACGCGTGACGCCACTGGTCATCGTGATGGTGCTCGTGCTCGGACTGATTCTGCTGTTTGCGGAGGTCGCGATCGTTCCTGGTTTCGGGGTCGCGGGAATGCTCGGCATTCTTGCTCTGGGCGCCGGCGCGGTCGCGTCGTGGACGGAGCTCGGCCCCGTCTGGGGTGGTGTGACCGGAGCCACGTCGCTGGTCGCTGCCGTCATCATGCTCGTCTGGCTGCCGAAGAGCCGCGCCGGCAAGAAGATGGTGCTCCAACACAGTCAGATCGACGCCATGTCGCAAGAAGACCGCAGCGGCCTCCTAGGACGACGCGGCATCACCGTTACCCCGCTGCGGCCGATCGGCCGCGTACGGTTTGGTCCTGATGAGGTCGACGTGATCACCGAGGGTGAGTACATCGATCGCGATCAGGAAGTCGAAGTCATGGTCGTGGAGGGCGCTCGCGTCGTCGTCCGCGTCCCGGAAGCCACCTAGGAAGGTACAAGCATGTCGTTCGCACCCCTCGCGTTGATTTTTCTTCTCATCATCGTCTTCTTCGTTCTATTCGTCTGGCTGATTCCGGTACGGCTCTGGATCGCCGCGTGGTCGAGCGGGGCAGGCGTCGGGTTCGGGGAGCTCATCGGCATGCGACTTCGACGGGTCGCCCCGGGCGCGGTCGTCAATCCACGGATTGCGGCGGCGAAGGCGGGCCTCGACACCCCGACGAACATTCTCGAGTCGCACTACCTCGCCGGCGGCAACGTCGATCGTGTCGTTAACGCGCTGATCAGCGCCGACAAGGCGGGCATTACGCTCGACTTCTCGCGGGCCGCGGCCATCGATCTTGCCGGCCGCGACGTGCTCGAGGCCGTCCAGACGAGCGTCAATCCCCGCGTCATCACCACTCCGAAGATCACCGCGGTCGCCAAGGATGGCATTCAGCTCCTCGTCGTCACCCGCATCACGGTTCGTTCGAACATCGACCGCCTCGTCGGAGGTGCGACCGAAGAAACCGTCATCGCGCGCGTTGGCGAGGGCATCGTCTCCACGATCGGCTCCTCCAACAACTACGCCGAGGTGCTCGAAAACCCAGATACGATCTCGAAGAACGTGTTGGCGCGCGGCCTCGACAGCGGAACGGCCTTCAACATCCTCTCGATCGACATCGCCGACGTCGATGTGGGCACGAACATCGGCGCCAAGCTGATGACCGAACAGGCGGAAGCCGACAAACAGGTTGCGCAGGCGCGCGCCGAGGGCCGTCGCGCTCTCGCTGTCGCGGCGGAGCAGGAGATGCTCGCGAAGGTCGAAGAGATGCGCGCACGCCTCGTCGAGGCCGAAGCGAAGATTCCCGAGGCGATGGCCCAGGCCCTTCGTGAGGGCAACCTCGGCGTGATGGACTACTACAACATCCGAAACGTCGCAGCCGACACCGAGATGCGCGACGCGATTGGCAAGGCGACGGGCGGCAAGAGTGAAGACGACCAAACCTAAGCCTCGACCGGTTTCGAAGCTCATCGCGGACCCGCGTACCTTCGTTTCGCGTCTGATCTTGGCCGAAGTCGTCGCGAAGCGAGGTCGGGGTCCGCTCGAGCCGAAGCGGATCGTCTACGCGGCCAGGAAGCGCTGAGGCGGCGTGCCCGATTGGCTTCGCGAGCACATCGGCGAAATCGCGCTGGCGATCTACATCTTTTATCCGATTCTCAAACGCTGGTGGGATCGGCGAAAGAAGCGTGGCCAGGGCGAAGAAGCGCAGACCGAGGCCGACGCTCAGTCTGAGAAGACCGAACCCGCCCGGCCCCAGCAGAAGGAAACCCCGCGACCGGGGCCCTCGCGTCCCGACACTCCGCGACCCCGCCGGGCACCAGCGCCTTCCGCCGCGCGCGAAACACCGAAGCGGCCGTCGCAAACCGACTTCGTGGAGGCTGCCCTGGCCCGAGCGGACCGACTGAAAGCGGATACCTCGGCGCTTCTCACTCGGGCTGAGGCCGATCCAAGGCTCGTTCGACTCGCCCCTGCGCTTCGCGAGGACCTGCTCGCACGGATCGACGAGGTGACCCAAGCGCTCCGTCGAAGCCCGACGATCTCGACCATCGTGCAAGAAACGACGGTGCTTCAGGGGCTCGAGGAGCTTTTTCGCTACCTCTCGACGATGGCGCGACAGCGCACGAGCAGCCGCGCGTCGTTTCTCGCCGACGCCGATGCGATGGCCGACGCGTGCTACGCGCCGATCCTCGAACACGCGAGGGTGCAGGGCCTGAACCTGCGCACGAGCACGCCGGTCACGATCACCGGCGATTGGGGACTTTCGATCGTACCACGGTTCGCGTCGACGCGCGTCGCGCCGCTTCGTCTCCCCGCGGGCTTCGGCCGAGACGTGCGACGCTGGCCCGCGATCGCACATGAGGTCGCACACGACTTCTACTACAGCCTGGACTCCATCGAAGACGGCCTCCACGAACGCCTGTCGCTGCCGTACGACGTCGCCATCCCGAGCTCCGAGCGGGAGCTCAGTCCGCAGTGGCTCCGCGAGCTTTACGGCCCTTGGATGTCGGAGATCTTCGCCGACACGCTCGGCACGGTCATGCTCGGCCCAGCTTACGTCGAGGCGATGCGCGACGCGTTTCGAAAGCCTGGCTCGCCTCAGCAGACAGCGGCGATCTTCCAAGAGGGAGGGCAGATCGACGAGCACCCGCCCGACCGGCTTCGCGTGTACATGGCGACGCGCGTGCTTCACTACCTCGGTCGGCACGACGAGGCAGAGTCGGTCTGGGAGCGATGGGAAGCCGATCACCCCGACGTCCGCTTCTATTACTTGCCGCTCGGCGGCAACTGGGTCGGACTCGCCGACGATCATCTTCACAGCATCGCGGACGACGTGGTCGATACGTTTCTCGAGCGTCCCTGGCCAGAGCTCGAAGGCTTCCAGCTTCTCAACGTGCCGGGTCTCGCCTACCTCCACGCCGATCACTCGACGGTCGAGCTCCTCGTCGACGCGCTGAGCCGGGGCGACACCGTCAGAGCCGACCCGCGTTGGATCATCGCCGCGGCCGTACTCGCCGTCATCGCTCAGCCCACGCTCGACGACACCATCCGAGAAGCCGCGGCCCGCTCGATTCGAGGCGTCGGCGAACCCAAACCCACGCCGAGCGAACCCCGCCCGCGAGCCCGATCGCGCTCGATCGGGGCCGAGCTCCGGGCCTCCACCCGCAGCCCCGCAGCCATCGTGGAAGCCATCACCCTAGCCGCGACCCTAGGGGACACGCGGCCCCTCCAAAACCCCAACCATTCCAGAGGCTTACAAACCAACCCGCGCGATTTGCGATCGCGCCGCCGATAAGGGCGCGCAGGCCTATCGATCGAAGGGGCGCGGTGCTAGAGACGGAGCATGGGTCTAGCCGGGTTTCACCCTGCGGTGTCGACGTGGTTCGAGCGCGAGTTTGGCACGCCCACCCCTCCGCAAGTCGAAGGCTGGCCGGCGATTCAGAGCGGTACGGATGCGCTGATCGCGTCGCCCACCGGTTCGGGCAAAACGCTGGCGGCGTTCCTCTGCGCGATCGACGACCTCGTGCGACGTGGACTGGACGGCAGTCTCGAAGACAAGGTGGGGATTCTCTACGTCTCCCCGCTGAAGGCGCTCAGCAACGACGTCGAGAAAAATCTCCAAAAGCCGCTTGAAGGGATTCGCGGCGCGCTCGAAGAGCTGGGGTACGAAGACGTCGACATCCGCACGGCCGTGCGCACCGGCGACACCCCTTCGTACCAGCGCACGAAGATGGTCAAGAAGCCGCCTCACATCTTCGTGACCACGCCGGAGTCCCTCTACATCTTGCTCACGAGCGAAGGTGGCCGCCGCATGCTGTCGGACGTCCGCACCGTCATCGTCGACGAGATTCACGCCCTCGTCACCAACAAGCGCGGTGCCCACCTTTCGCTTTCACTCGAGCGGCTCGAAGCCTTGGTTGGGCGAGACATCACGCGAATCGGTCTCTCGGCCACACAGAATCCAATCGAGGAGGTGGCGAACTTCCTCGTCGGGGGGCGGGCCAAAGCCAACGATGTCCACAGGTGCCGCATCATCGACGTAGGCCACCAGCGCGACATGGACGTCGCGGTCGAGCTCCCAGGATCGCCGCTCGAAACCGTGATGTCGCACGAGGTCTTCGAAGAGATCCACGAGAAGCTGCGGGTCCTCATCGAGACGCACAACACGACGCTGGTCTTCGTCAATACCCGCAAGATCGCCGAACGGGTCACACGCCACCTGGGAGAGCTCCTTGGGGAGGAGGCCGTCGCCGCCCATCATGGAAGCCTCTCGCGAAGACACCGGCTCGACGCCGAACGCCGCTTGAAGTCCGGCGAGCTCAAAGCCGTCGTCGCCACCGCTTCGCTCGAGCTCGGCATCGACGTGGGCGACGTCGACCTCGTGTGCCAGCTCGGTTCGCCGCATTCGGTGGCGACGTTTCTACAGCGGGTGGGGCGTTCGGGCCACTGGCACGGAGGCACCCCGAAAGGCCGTCTCTTTCCCCTCAGCAGAGACGACCTCGTCGAATGCGCCGCGCTCATGCGATGCGTCCAGCGCGTCGAGCTCGACCGCATTCAGATTCCCGAAGGCCCGCTCGACGTCCTCGCACAACAGGTCGTCGCCGCCGCTGCCGGCAGAGACGAATGGTCCGAAGCGGAGCTACTCGCCTGTGTGCGACGCGCGTGGCCCTACCGCGACGTCAGCGACGAAGCGTTCGACAAGGTCCTTCGAATGCTCTCGGAAGGTTACGCCACCAGCCGGGGTCGGCGGGGGGCCTACCTTCATCGCGACGAGGTCAACCGACGCATCCGCCCGAGACGAAGCGCGCGGCTCACCGCCATCACCAACGGCGGAGCGATCCCCGACAACTTCGACTTCGAGGTTCGCCTCGAACCCGAGGGCCTTCGAATCGGAACGGTCAACGAAGACCTCGCGCTCGAAAGTGCGGCCGGCGATATCTTTCAGCTCGGAAATCATTCCTATCAGATTCTCGGCGTTCAGACGGGCGTCGTACGAGTCGCGGACGCGGCCGGCGCGCCTGCCACTCTTCCGTTCTGGTTTGGCGAGGCGCCCGCTCGGTCCGACCTGCTCTCGGAGTCGGTGAACGCGATTCGCGAAGGCGTCGACGCCCGGCACCAGAACATCCCGGCCCTCCTCGACTGGCTCGTGGAAGAGACATCCATCGGTGAAATGGCCGCTCGACAACTCGCCGAGTATCTGGTCGGCGCTCGAATCGCCCTCGACGCGATGCCCACGAAAGACACCATCGTGCTCGAACGCTTCTTCGACGAGGCGGGCGCGATGCACCTCGTGATTCACTCGCCGGTAGGGAGCCGAATCAACCGCGCCTGGGGCCTGTCGCTTCGAAAGCGGTTTTGCCGCAGCTTCAACGTCGAGCTTCAAGCGGCGGCGATCGAAGACGCCATCATCCTATCTCTCGGCCCGACGCACAGCTTTCCGCTCGAAGACGTGTTTCGCTTTCTGCAGCCAGACAACGTTCGCGGCGTGCTGATCCAAGCCATGCTCGACGCGCCGATGTTCCAAACCCGATGGCGGTGGAACGCCACGCGCGCGCTCGCTCTCCTCCGATTCCGCGGCGGAAAGAAGGTCCCCCCCTATTTTCAGCGGACCGAAGCGGAGGACCTCCTCGCCCTGTGCTTCCCGGATCAAGTCGCGTGCCTCGAAAACGTCGCAGGCGATCGCGACATCCCAGATCACCCGCTTGTAGAGCAAACCATCGAGGATTGCCTTCACCAGGCGATGGACATCGACGGGCTCGAACGGTTCCTCCGCCGCATGCAGGCGGGAGAGCTCACGCTGCTCGCTCGCGACCTGACCGAGCCCTCCCCGCTTGCTCAGGAGATCCTGACCGCCAAGCCCTACGCCTACCTCGACGATGCACCTCTCGAGGAGCGCCGAACCCACGCCGTCATGACGCGACGCTGGCTCGACCCGGAGCGCGCCAGCGACCTTGGTGCGCTCGACCAAGCCGCCATCGACGGGGTTAGAACGGAAGCGTGGCCCGAGCCCCGCGACGCCGAGGAGATGCACGATTCGTTGTTGCTTCACCACCTGCTCACCGAAGCGGAGGCCATCGAAGGCGGCTGGGGCGAGTGGCTCAACACGTTGTCCGAGTCGGGGCGGGCGACGCGCCTTCTCCTCGACGATGGCGCGCATTGGGCAGCCGCAGAACGCGTCCCGATGGTGTCGGCGGCCTTCCCGGAGGGAAAGCTGGCCCACCAGGTGACCGTCCCCGAGCGCTTCGTGGCCGAAACCTGGTCCCACGCGGACGCGGTCACGGAGATCGTTCGAGGCCGTATGCAGGCGAGCGGCCCGATCACCGTGACGGAGCTCGCGCAGACGCTGAGGCTCGAGCGGGGCGCCATCGACGTCGCGCTCACGAGCCTCGAGGGCGAAGGCTTCGTACTCCAAGGTTCGTTCAGTCCGGCCGCCGAGGAGACGGAGTGGTGTGAGAGAGGCCTCCTGGCGCGCATCCATCGCTACACGTTGAACCGCCTACGCAAAGAGATCGAAGCCGTGAGCGCGGCCGACTTCTTGCGGTTCCTTCTCCGGTGGCAGCACGCCGCACCCGACTCGCGCATGGAAGGCCCCGAAGGCCTGGCGGCGATCCTCGAGCAGCTCGAAGGAATGGAAGCCGGCGCGGCGGCGTGGGAGTCCGACGTGTTGCCCGTACGAATGGAGGGGTACGATCCGAGCTGGCTCGACCAGCTGTGCATGTCGGGCCGCGTGACCTGGAGTCGACGCACTCCGCCATCCGGCCGCGCATCGAGCCCCATTCGTACGAGCCCGCTCGCGTTCTCTCGAAGGTCGGAAGCCGCTACGTGGCGTTTCCGTTCAGGGTCGGACGAGCTCCTCAGCAGTGACGCCGCGTTCGTGCTTGAAACGCTTCGCGCCTCGGGCGCAAGCTTCTTCGACGACATCTCCCAAGCCGCCGGACTCTTGCCCACGCAAACCGAAACCGCTCTGGGCGAGTTGGTCTCTCTCGGTCTCGTGACCGCGGATGGGTTCACCGGGCTTCGAGCACTTCTCGCACCCGACCCCAAGCGCCAACGACGAGGACGCCGTGCCGCTGCGGCGTACAGCATGGAAGCCGCCGGACGCTGGACCGTGCTTCCGGACGCCCCGGACGAGCACGACATCGAAAGCATCGCGTGGTCGCTGCTGAAGCGCTGGGGAGTCGTGTTTCGCCGCCTTCTCGATCGAGAAGGCGACCTTCCCCCTTGGTACGAGCTCCTCCGCGTCTACCGTCGACTCGAAGCGCAGGGGCGTATTCGAGGTGGACGCTTCGTCTCCGGTTTTGCCGGGGAACAGTACGCGCTTCCGGAAGCCATCCCTGCCCTTCGCAAGACCCGGCGCGCCGAAAAGAAAGGCGAGCTGGTGTCGATCAGCGCTGCCGACCCGCTCAATCTCGTCGGGATTCTCACACCGGGCCGCCGAGTCGCCGCGATCCCGCGCAATCGCATTCTCTTCCGGGACGGGCTCCCGATCGCCGTCCGCGAGGGAAGCGACACCGAGTTCCTCGTCGAACCGGAGGAACAGCGCTGGGCTCTCACCAAGGCGCTCCAACGGCAGCCCGTTCCACGCGCAGTCCAAGCGTACCTCGGTTCACGGCCGTAAGCGTCAACGCCCAATTTCAAGGCGGACTCAGCGCTACGAGAGTACCCGTGCTTGGGAGGTCTTCGTCCGCATCGACGAAGTCGACGTGACCCTCCGCGTCGATCACGAACAACGGAGTCGCATCCATGCCGTACTCGTCGCGCACGTCCTCCATCGTCTTACCGTCGAGCTCGATCTCGCGCGTGAGACCACCCGACTTTGCCAACGCTTCAAGCTTGTCGAGGGTCGCGCCCGCGGCGAACCAGTGCGCCTGGAGCTCGCTTGCATATTCGGGAAGCGGTCCGCCGAGGTCGGTACTGGGCTGAATCTGAAAAACGTTTGCTTCGTCGAAAAGGCGGGCAAAGTGGGTGGCCGCCAACGTGTTGACGTCGTCGTTGGGAGTCAGCGCGACGAACTGTCCGATGCCGTCCAAATTCAGATCCCGGAGCACCCGGCGGGAGAGAATTTCGCCGCGCCTCGAGAGCAGACCGAGACGGCGCGCCTCTTCGATCTTCGCGCCGTCGGAGTCGACCAGGAGCACGCGGATGTCGTGACGGCCCAGGGCCTGAGCGAGACTTCGACCCACGCGGCCGGCTCCGACGATGAGAACGCCCTGAGGCTCCGACTGTGCCAGCCCCAAGCCCTGGACCAACGGCACGGCAAGCAAACCAGATACCAGGACGGTCGATGCAATGACTGCAAACGTCACGGGCATGAGCATCGAAGCCGCTTCGTAACCCATGTCGACGAGTTCGAGGGCGAACAGCGACGAGACGGCGGCAGCGACGACTCCTCGTGGAGCCATGGCTGCTAGAAATAGTTTCTCGTTGCGCTGGAGTCCCGATCCGACACTGGCAAGAGCAACGGAGGCCGGTCGCGCAATGAGAATGACGACGGCGACGAAGCCCGCCGCAGCCGCCGGCAGTCCGGTCAGATCGCTAACCTCCATCCTCGCCGTGAGGAGGATGAAGAGTACCGAGATGAGGATGATGCGGGCGTGCTCCGTAAACTCGAGGCTTTGCTCCATGTCGACGCGATTCTGCGACGCAAGCGCGATGCCCATGACGGTCACCGCGAGCAGCCCTGACTCTGCCTGGATGTGATTCGCAGCGGCGAACACCACCAACACGAACGGCACGACGACGGCGTTGTGCAGGAAGCCCGGCAACATGTCGCGCTCGCGAAACTTCACGAAGATTCGAGCGGCAACGTAGCCGAGCAACCCACTGATGAGCGCGGCCTTGATGATGCCAATCGCAGCTGCGGAGAGTGCTTGCTCTGCCTCCTCTGCTCGGATGCCCTGAAAGACAAGGACCGCAAGGATCGCGCCGATGGGGTCGTTGATGATCCCTTCGAGCTTGAGAACCGAACCGATGTCGCCGCGCGGTCGGGCGTGGCGCAGGATTGGGCCGATCACCGTGGGCCCGGTAACGACGAGAATGGCCCCGAGCAACAGCGAAAGCTCGACGGAAAGCCCAAGGAGCAGGTGAGCGGCAAACGTGAGCACCGACCACGTCACCGGAATGCCAATGATGATCAAACGCCGCACCGGTACGGCGACTCCTCGGATTTCCTCCCAACTCGCGGTCAGCCCCCCTTCGAAGAGAACAATCGCCGCGGCGAGCGATACGAAAGGGAACGTGAGTGAGCCAAGCACTTCGTCCGGCTCGAAGAACCCCGTGAGCGGTCCGGCAACGAACCCGGTTGCAAGGAGGACGAGGATAGAGGGAATGCGTAAGCGCCACGCGAGCCATTGGGACAGCGCGCCCAGGGCGACGAGAGTCACAATCCCGTTGAGAGTCTCTTCGTGCATCCGTTACCGCCTCGATGCGGCCCGAAGAAGAGACCATTGCCCGCCGACCGCCCTCGTTCTAGTTAAAAGGAGTGATTCCGGAAGAAATCGATCTGGCCGAGCTTCGGTCACGCCTCGCCCAACGCTTTGCAAGCCTGAAGCCAGCGGGATACGTCGAAGGCAAGGGAGAGCTTCGAGACGCCGTGCGTGAGTTGCTGCGCTGCTCGGACCTTGAAGCCGAGCAGCTCGTCGACACATTGGAAGCGCGAGGCCTCATTCGCTATGACGGTGACCCCGAAAACGAGGTCGACCGTCTTGAACGACACTGGCAGCTGGGCTGAGAACGAACGTACCGTCTCGATCAAGAAAGCCCCTGAGCAACCATGGCGTCGGCCACACGACGAAAACTCGCCCGGTTGGCCGCATCGGCGTAGTCGAGACCGCCACCGTCGCGCTCCATTTCTGCGACGCACTTCTCGTGAATGTCGCGCATGATCTCGCGAAGTCGAGAGTCAACGTCATCACGCTCCCAGCGCATGCGGAGTGAGTTCTGTGACTGCTCGAAACCGCTAACCGTAACGCCACCGGCATTCGCGGCCTTTCCTGGGGCGAAGAGGACGCCCGCGCCCCGGAAGAGCTCGATGGCAGCGTCGGTCGACGGCATGTTCGCGCCTTCGACAATGGCCTCCACGCCGTTAGCGAGGAGAGCTTTCGCATCCTCTCCGTTCAGCTCGTTCTGTGTGGCGCATGGCATTGCGACGTCACATGGGACGCCCCACGGCTTGGCGCCTTCTTCGTACTCGACACCGGTGAGGTCCTCGCCGAGCTGGCGAAGACTGCCGCGTTCGTCGAGCTTGACCCTCTTGATGGTCGAAAGGCGTTCTTCGTCGAGTCCGTCCTCGCAACGAACGAATCCACTGGAATCGCTGAGCGTGACGACCTTGCCGCCGTCGCGGATGGCACGCTCTGCGGCAAAAAGGGCGACGTTTCCCGCACCGCTGATCGCAATGCGTTTGCCGGCGAGCGACTCATCACGCCGTTCCAGCATGCTGTCGAGAAAGTAAACGGCTCCATACCCGGTCGCCTCTTCGCGAATCGCGCTGCCGCCATATGCGAGGCCTTTGCCGGTCATCGCACCCTCGTACTGGTTCGAGAGCCGCATGTACTGCCCGAACAGGAAACCGATCTCACGTGTTCCGACACCGATGTCACCCGCCGGCACATCCGCGTCGGCTCCGATGTGACGAAAGAGCTCGGTCATGAAACTTTGGCAGAAGCGCATCACTTCACGAGAAGATTTGCCTTTGGGATCGAAGTTGGATCCGCCTTTAGCGCCGCCCATCGGCAAGCCTGTCAAACTGTTTTTGAAGGTCTGCTCGAATCCGAGGAACTTGAGGACGGACATGGTTACGTTCTTCTGAAAGCGAAGGCCGCCCTTGTAAGGCCCTATCGAGCGATTGAACTGCACCCGCCACGCACGGTTCACGCGAACGTTTCCGTCGCCGTCTTCCCACGTCACTCGAAACACGATGACGCGATCAGGCTCCGCAAGACGCTCGAGGATTCGCCCCTGCCGGTAGTCGGGATTCTCGCCGATCAGCGGGAAGACCGAATGAGCGACCTCAGCGACCGCCTGGATGAACTCCGGCTGGTGCGGGTTACGGCGTTTGACGTCGTTCATGAATTCCTCGAGAGAGTTCTCCACTCAGCGCCTCTTCCTTTGGACCTGGAGCTTGTCGACGACGCGCTCCACGCCGGTCTGGTTCTCGACGATCTCGCGAATCCGGTCTCGGTAAGTGGCGTTGGGGACTCGTCCGGCCATGACGGCGACGTCGCCAAAAACAGAAAGTTCGACCGGAAGCTCCGGGTAGCGTGAGCCAACCGCGCTACGTACCCGTCGGGCAAGCGAACGATCACGCCGTTTCGCCTTCTTCGACACCACGAGATAGTCCTGAATCCCGCGAATCCCCGGAATCTGACGAACGAGCTGGACGGCGCGACGGGCCTCCTGACGGTCCGCAACCGAGCCCGCAAGCGTCACCTGGCCTGATCGTACCGCCACCGCGAGCGTCGAGCCGTCGACCGCGGAGGCGTGCTTGAGCACCGTTCGCACGGCACGCGAAAGGGTGCGATCGTCCGACTGAACGCCCTGAATTTCGACGCCGTCCGCGATCACGTCGTCCACGCCGCTCACTTCGGCCGCGACCTGCCGTGCGAGCTCGAGCCTCCACAGCGCGTCGATTTTTCCCTTGAGCAGGAGCACCCGACCGCAGGCCTCCACTCCGAGGTTCGCGCCGTATGGCGTGGCATCCGCATCGAGGTGTGCTCGTGCCGTCTCTTCGAGTGCAATTTCGCGTGGAGTGCGCTTGCGACCCCAGCCGATGAACTCTGGGCTCGTCAAGCGCAGCATCGTACGCTTGATCGCGTCACGATCTACGGGCCATTCGAAGGCCGCGGTCACTCCATCGGCGTACAGCGCACGACTGGTGCGAGCCGCCATCGGTCCGTTCATGACGACAAACGTCGCTACGTCGACACCCTCCGCTTTAATGCGCCGAGCGTACGCCAAGACCGAGTAGCTCGGAATCGGAGGTACGATGATCACTCCCTTTGTTTGTTCGGTCACGGCGGACTCGACGGCGTCAGGCTCATCGAGCCTTCGGCACGGAACGCCGAGCTCGGTGAGTAGCTTGTAAACGCGTTTCGAAAGTGCGCTCTTCCCCAAGATGAGCACATGAGGTCGTTCGTCCACTTTCGGCCGCGGCGGCACGCGTTTCTTTCGCGCGGCCGCGGGCTTTGGTCGACGTCTTCTTGCTTGTCGCTGGCGGACGGCTCGACCTGCGGTGCTCATGAAGCCTCCCGTTCGACGCTCATCTCAGCGTGTTTCTCGGACGCGAGCCTCAGCGTTGGCAGTTCTTCGGAAAGTCGCCGGCCACCGCGAATGCCGAAATCCAGCGTACGAATCGGAAATGGGATCGTGATGTCGTTTGCGTGGAACGCTTCCTTCACGGCAACGATTGCATCGCTTCTGGCCTGAAGAAAGTCCGGCTGCTTGCGGAAATCGATCCAGAAACGACCCACCAAGTCGATCGAGCTCGCGCCGAACTCCTTGAAGTAGATCTGCACGTCTTGCGAGGAAGTCTGCCCACACACGCTTTCGAGGGCGGTGCGAACGACCCGCTCGACCTGCCTCAGATCTTCGCCGTACGAAACGCCGCATTCGACGTCAACACGACGACGACCCGACACCGTGTAGTTGACCACTTCGTTCTGGTAGACGTGCTTGTTCGGTACGACGACGAGCTTTCCGTCCAGGGTCCTGATGTGCGACGTTCGCAGGTGGATCTCTTCGACGTTGCCGAACACACCGTTGGTTTCGACGAGGTCTCCTATCTTGAAGGGCCATTTTCGGTGCACAGCGAGCCCGACGCCGCTGATCAGGTTGCCCGCGAGGTCCTGGAAGGCAAACCCGAGAGCAAGACCCACGACGCCCGCACCCGCCAGGATCGAGGCCAGCGCCTTGTCGAGGTTCATGACGCCAAGTGCGACCATGATGCCAGCGACGAGGATGGTGAGACGGAGGAGTTTCGAAAGCAAACCACGCGCGGCCTCGTTCGTGTCGAAACGCTGCAGCGCGCGGTCGCTTGCCGAGCAGGCGAGGCGTGCGGCGAACCAGAAGAATCCAAGGACTAGTAGTGAGACGATGATGTTGGGAAGCATGAGCGCGAGCTGGTCTACCCAGCTCGCGACCTTGCCTCCGATGTCTTCAGAGATGTCTCGAACGGACATCGGCTATACGTTCAGGTGGCTCTCGAGAAACCACATATCGAGCTCGGTTCCTCGAAGAATTTCAGTGTAGAGGTCCTCGGTCGCCGGGTCCGCTTGTTCCGAGGCCTCTTCGATGGCTTTTCGAATGAACTTGGTGTAGTCGCTGAAGCGGTCGACGAGCACCTTGATGTGCTGTTTCCCGTCGACGGCCCGAAGGTCGTACTCAGGGAGCGTCGACTCGGACGCGCTCAAACGAGTCGTACCCGCTGCGTATCCGCCCAGCGTGGTGGCGCGCTCCGCGATGTCGTCGGCGAAGTCGCGTAGACGACCGGCCATCGTGTCGAAGAGTTCGTGGCGCGCGAAGAACTGCGGCCCCTTGATGTTCCAGTGTGCCTGCTTGACCTGCGAGTAGAGGTCGTTGGTGGTGCCCAAGGCTGTATTCAAAGTTCGGACGAGGGTTTCCTTCGTGTCGTCGGGTAAGGCTACGTGGCTGTTGAACTTGGTTGTCATGAGTGATGCATGTTCCTTTCAAAGTGGTGATGGGTGAATGGATGGCCGTCTCGAGACGGCTGAGCTCAGCTCGGAAGTGCGATCTGATTGACGAGCTTCTGAACGCGCGCTCGGAGATCGGCGCCGACCTTTTCGAGATCAGCGCGCGTCTCTTCGGACGCGTTCGCGACTTCGCCTCCGAAGCGCTTCACCTCCTCGTCGAGAACATCGAGGGTGTGTCGGGCTTCTGCGCTCGCCCCCTTCGTCTTGACTCGAAGGTCTTGAATCATCCGATCGAGCTCAATGCGAAGAGCTTTGACCGCCGACGTCACATTCGTCGCGACTGTCGGTTTGGTGTCTCTAGGCTGCATTCGGGCTTCGTTTTGCATGTGTCTCCTTTGATGAAAGGCCGCGTCCGCACACACGAACGCAAGGCGTCGCCGGGTTCGTGTTCGACGAAAGTAGCCGCGTCAGTGTCCACGTCATGTGAGTGACGAAGCGGCGGGTTGGATGGAGCTGTTTGCAGGATGTGAATCGAACTGCGGGACAGCGCCTGTGTGAAGATGACTATAGGGGGTTGAGCTAGAATTGCAAGTTTTTCGTGTAAAATTGGCCAATTCCGCGCAGAGCGTAGGCTGGACCGACCGTGTTGTCCGAGGAGGCCATGCGACTCAAGTGCAAGGCATCACCTCGCGAAGACCTCGCTCGATCCGCGCCGGACGACCCCACGGCCGCCGACGTTTGGCCTGACCGTTGGGCTCTAGGCGAAGTTGGCGGGCCGCTCGACGCAAATCACGCCTCCCGGTGCCTCGATGAGAGTCGCGCACTGGTTGCAGTGGCTGCAGCCGTTCTTGTAGTTGGGTCTCGCCTGCGCCTGCTTCGGGAAATCCGGATCGAAGAGGAGGGCGCGACCGAGCTGAATGAAGTCGAAACCCGCGTCCATCACACGTCGAACGCTGTCGTTGGTGCACACACCACCGATGTAGCAGACGCCGCACTGTACTCGATCCCGAATGCGCTGGGCGTGCTCGAGGAAATACGTCTCTTCGTACGGGTAGTTCTTGAACATGAACGGCGCAGAGAGTCGAATGCCGACCTTCATCAAGAGGCTCTTTTCGTGCTTCACGAGCCCGGGGACGAGACTGTCACCGCGGAAGAGCAGCATCGGGTTCATACTGCTCGTGCCACCGCTGCAGATGATGACGTCGATGCCGCCGGCCTCGAGCATCGCCGCGATTTCGATAGAGTCCTCGTAGGTCACCCCGCCCGCAACGCCGTCGGTCATGCTGATCTTACCGAGCAGCGGATAGTCGTCACCAACGTTCTTCCGCACCTCCGCAAGGACCTCGAGCGCGAACCGCATTCGGTTTTCGAGAGTTCCTCCGTACTCGTCTGTGCGCTTGTTGGTCTTCGGACTGATGAACTGGCTGATGCCGTATCCGTGTCCGAAGTGGATCTCGATGGCATCGAAACCGACCGATTTCATGAATGCAGCGGCACGTCCGATGATCTCCGTCCGTTCTCGAATCTGGGCCTTCGTCATCTCTCCGACCCGAGAGAGCCCGTACGTGATTCCAAGAGGATTCATGCCCTTCGAGGGACCGAGTGGGCGCTTGCCCGTGAAGTCACGATTCTTCGTGAATGAGCCCGCGTGCCCGAGCTGACCCGACGCCTTGGCGCCCGTCGCCTGCACGGTGGTCAGGAAGCGTTCGAGCTCCGGACGAATCCCCTCGTGCATGTACATCATGTTCTCGTGAATGCGCCCGTCCGCCTCGGCTGCGCAGTACGCGAGGGTCGTCATTCCGACGCCGCCTTGGCCGATACGCTCGTGGAACTTGGTCAGCGCGTGGCTTGGTACGCCTCCGGGAGACTTCCCCTCGAAGGTGGCGGCTTTGATCAGCCGGTTGCGAAGCGTGAGCCCGTTGATCGACGCCTCGGAGAAACATTTTTGCAGGCCATCCGGCACGTCGTGAGGGTAAGACAACGCTCGTTTGATCGCTAGGCGGCTGCTACGTTTCGCTGCGCCATGCCGGAAACCCAACCGACGATCCGCTACACGATCCGAGGCATCGAGCTCGACGCGAGCCGGTCCGTGCCACCTGGATGGCTCAGTCGAATTTTCGAAGACACTCGATGGCGCGTCTTCGCCATGGAGGGGTACGCGCTTCGCGGCCTCATGACCGGAGGCGTCGCGCGGGCAGGAACATACGAGTACGAAGCGCCGCTGAGCTTCGGAGAGGACATCGAGATCACGACGTGGGTCGCTCGGGTTGGCCGAACCAGCTTCGACTTCGGCCACCGGATCGTCCGCATGGGGGACGGCGCCGTTGCGGCCAGTGCGCGGATGACCGTCGTCAATCTCGGACCAAGCGGCCCGGCCCCGGTCGACCCCATCGTCGAGTCGTACGTGACCGACGACCTGGTGGCGCCGGCCGTGAGCCCCTTCCCCGACGGCCCTCGGAACGAGTCATGGTCACGCGAGTGGACCGTACGACCGAGCGACCAAGACAGCTTCCAGCACGTCAACCAAGCGCGCTACGTCGACTACATCGATGACACGCGTTGGTTCGCCGCCAAGGCAGGAGCGACCGCGGGACTCGTCGGCAGGCTCGACGGTTTGACGGTCGAGTACGTGCGAGAAGCCCACGCTGGGGAGCTCGTCCGAATGGAGACGTGGCCCACATCGGAGACGTCGCGCGCCTACGAGCTGACCCGGCAGCCCGACGGCGAAGTGCTCACGCGCGGACAGGCGTTCCAGCACGCACGCTAAAGAGTCGCGCTAGAACCACAAGACGTCTATTCTCGGCTCGATGTTTCCGAGCGGCGGCGCGCAAACTCGACCGGAGTTGCTCTTCGCGGGTCGGTACGCCGTCGATGGCGCACTTCCGTGGGGCGGGGTGATCACTTACTACCGGGGAGCAACCGAGCGAACCCCGGTCGTACTCGGCGTCTTTCCAATGGATGTGAGCCGCGCCCCCGAAGCGGCCGTGGCGTTCGCCCGGTTCGCGCAGCGCCTTGGCCAAGTGCGGTCGAGGGCTGTGCCCAAGGTGCTCGACGCGGGCGCGATCGATGGGGTCCCATATCTCGCCTTCGAGGACACGCGCGGTCGACCGCTGTCCGACCTCCTTCAGGCTCGTCCGCTCAGCTCGATCGAGATACTGCGGCTCGGAACGGAAATCCTCGATGCTCTCGAAGAGAGTCATGCTCGGGGGCTCGTTCACGGCGACCTCACTCCACACAACGTCGTCGTGTCGCGCGACTCGCGCGGCCGCTTGCACTCGCGCGTGCTCGGCATCGGCGCTCTCTCGCTCCTTCGCGCAACGCCCGAGTCGAGCAGGCGCCGTACCGGCTCTGGGAAGTTTGCGATTCCCTACATGGCGCCCGAGCTGGTCGGAGGTGCACCCACTCCGGCAAGCGACCTCTTCTCGGTGGGCACGCTTCTTCATCACATGGTGCTCGGTGCGCCGCCGGTCGGTTGGGAGGGGGAAGAGGGTTTCGAGGACCTGAGCGGATTGCACGAGGTCATCGCCCGCGCGCGCTCCCCGCGGGCCGAAGAACGCTACGAAAGCGCCGCGGCCATGAGAGCCGCGCTCGATTGGGTGGAGATCGAGTCGTCGAAGCGAAACCCGGAGACGCAGGACATCGCGCCCTGGATGATGAATTCGTACGTCGGTTCGATCCCGGTTCCCGTTCTTGCGTCCTCGTTTCCACCCACTCAAAGGAGCAGCCTGCATCCTCCTGGGACGGTGCTGAGCGGACCGCCTCCCCGGATGCACTCCGGAGCGGTCCCGAAACGTGCGAAGCTCTCCGCCCGCCGGCCCCGCTGGCTGCTGCCCGCGCTTCTGCTATTGCTGCTTGGAACGCTCGTGCTGTTTGCTTCCTGGCACAACGCGCTACCGGGTGAAGCGCTTGAGTCGACTTTCGAGCCCCACTCTACGGAGGGGGCCAGTGCCGACTAGCGGGCCGACGGACGAAGAGCTCATGGCCGCGTACGTTCGCGGCGACGACGCCGCGTTCCGCGACCTCTTCGAACGCTACGCGCCGATTCTTCTGAGGCTCACCCGACGCCACTTACGCGACGACGAGCTCGCACGAGAAATCGTGCAGCAAACTTTCTTCCGACTTCACGGCGCGCGAAACGACTTCCGGCAAGGGTCGAAGCTACGTCCGTGGGTGATGACGATCGCAATGAATCTCGTCCGAGAACACTGGCGGCGAACCAAGCGCCGGAAACAGACCGATCTCGAGGTGGACACTCAGGCGGCGCCGCAGGCGGACTTCTTGCCGATCGAGCTTCGGCAGCGCTCGGCTCTCCTCCACGGGGCTCTCGAAAAGCTCCCGGTGAGCCAGCGAGAGGTGATCGAGCTCCACTGGTTTCAGGAACGCCCATACGCGGAAATAGCGGAAATTGTTGGCACTTCAGAGGGTGCGGTGCGAGTTCGTGCCCATCGCGCGTACACAACCTTGAAACAATTATTGGTTTCGGAAATACGTGGAGAGGAATGACGACTTCAAGCGAAAGACCCGATGCCGGTCTCGGCGAACGCCTGCGTGAGTTGGACGCAGGCGAAATGCCTACGAACGAGGCTCTCATCGAGCAGATGTTCGCGAGCATGAAGTCGCGTTGCGACGAGAGCGATCACACCATCGCGGGCTTCCTGCGGAGTCGCTCGACGCTCGCGCGGCGGGCCATCGTTCTGGTCGTGTTCGTAGGGCTTGCCCTCGCCGGCTGGTTCATGTTCCCGGTCATCGCGGAAGAGGCGCAGACCATGCAGTGGACGGCGAGCCTCGTCGCGTTCTGCCTGCTGATCGTCCTTGCGATGTTCATGGTGACCCGGCCCGTACACCTGCCCGAGCTTCCACGGTGGCAGTCGATCTCCCTTGCTTGCGTCGCGGTCGCCGCCACCGTGGTCGCGGCGTTCTGGCCGGTGCCTGAAGGCCTTGCCGCAGCGAGTACCCACGACCACGGCGGCGGTTTCATGGCCGGCGCGTGCATGGGCGTCGGCCTTCTTCTCGGTGTGCCCGTCTACGCGTTGCTTCGGCTCGTGGATCGGGGGAACGCCCTCGGCAGCCTCGTAGCGGCAGCGGCTGCAGGCGTGGCGGGGAACTTCGTCCTCAAAGCGCACTGCTCCATTGCTGGCACTTCACACGAGCTTCTCGGCCACGCTTCAGTCGCGGTACTCTTCGTCGTGGGTTTGGGGTTGGTTCATCGCGTGATTCCGTCTAAATAGACGGCATGTCGGAAGAGCTGCGTCGGGACTTCGAAGAACGAGGTATCCGAAAGGTCAAAGTCGGAGGCTTCGACGTCGACGGGGTGCTTCGCGGGAAGTACATCAGCCTCGCGAAGTTCTGGTCGTCGCTCGAAAAGGGCTTCGGCTTCTGCGACGTCATTTTCGGCTGGGACATCACCGACGAGCTCTACGACAACGCGACCGTCACCGGATGGAGTACGGGCTACCCCGACGCGCTCGCGAAGATCGATCCGTCGACGTTTCGCGTCTTGCCTGACGCGCCCGACACCGCCCACTTCTTAGTCGACTTCTACACGCAAACCGGTGAGCCCCACCCTGCGTGTCCACGGAACCTTCTGAAGGGGGTGCGTCAGCGCGCCGTCGACGCGGGCTTTAGCCCGGTGTTCAGCGCCGAGTTCGAGTTCTGGGTCTTCCAAGAAACTCCGCAGTCGCTTCACGAGAAAGGTTTTCGCGGCCTCGACCCGTTGAGTCCCGGCATGTTCGGCTACTCGTGGCTTCGGGAGGGGCAGCTTCAGCCGCTCGTCGACGACATCCTCGATACTTGCGAAGCGTACGACATCGAGATCGAGGGCCTCCATACCGAAACCGGACCCGGTGTGTGGGAGGCTGCGATTCGCTACGACGACGTGCTGGCCGCCGCTGACAAAGCTGCGCTTTTCAAGACCACCATCAAGCAAGTCTGCGCCCGACACGATCTCACGGCGACGTTCATGGCCAAGTGGAGTGCGGACCTTCCGGGCTCGAGCGGGCACGTTCACCAGAGTCTTTTCGACGCCGGCAACCAAATCAACCTCTTCGCCGCGGCGGGGAGCGACAGTCTGAGTGAGACGGGGCTTCACTACCTTGGGGGCCTCGTATCGCTCTCGCCGGAGCTCACCGCGCTCTATTCGCCGTTCGTCAACAGCTACAAGCGCTACGTGCCAGGGCTGTGGGCGCCTCTGAACGCGACGTGGGGCATCGAGAACCGAACGTGTGGCTCGCGCGTCATCCTTGGCCCAAGTGACAGCGCGGCGCGGATCGAGCTTCGCCAAACCGCGGCCGACATCAATCCCTACGTCACGATGGCGACATGCCTAGGTTCAGGCCTCTATGGGATCGAGCAGAAGATCAAGCCGCCCCCCGAGACCAGCGGCGACGCCACGGCTTCGGGCGAGGCCGCGCTTGCTTTGCCGCTCACCCTCGAAGCGGCCGTGGCGAAGCTCCGGGCGAGCGAGTCGGCCCGCGAGATACTCGGGGACGGCTTCGTCGATCACTACATTCGTACGCGTGACTGGGAGTGCCGTCAGTACAACCGCTCGGTGAGCGAGTGGGAGCTGCGACGCTACTTCGAGGCGGTATAAGGAGCAAAGTGCTGAAACGACTGCTTTCAGAACGTCCTCTTCGACTGCCGCACCTCCGGCCATACGTACCGCGTCCAAGCGACCCTTCGATCTTCTGGTTCAACAGCGAGCGGGACGACATCGTGTCAGATGTCGTCAGCCGGATCTGCTCGGAGCTGGAAACCGACCGAAGTCGACTCGAGCTCGCCCTAAACGACGCGGCGTACCACGAAATCCGTCGGCTCGAGAAGCAGCGTGACGAAGAGGCGCGCGACCGGCTCGGCTACTGGCGCTCGATGATCCGCCGCGTCGGCAAGATGGACGACATGGAGCAGCGTCGCGTGCTGCATACGATCGTGACCAACATGGCGCGCGACGTGGCCGGCAACTTCGATCCGCGCGTCTACCGGTTTGCCCGCCAGGCGATCCCGCGACTCATCGGCGGGGTGATGGAGCCGCGACGCCTGTCGAAGGACCTCATGGCGCCTGCGCCGAAAGCGCTCGAGCGAGTCCTCAAAGTCCAGGGGGACGTCGAGCACCTGCAGAATCTGCAGAGTCGAGGCAGCCTGGTGTTCGTACCCACCCACTCGTCGAACCTCGACTCGATCGTACTCGCCCAGGCAATCGAGATCTCGGGGCTCCCTCCGGCGATTTACGGTGCAGGAAAGAACCTCTTCACCAACCCCATCATCAGCTTCTTCATGCACAACCTCGGCGCGTACCGAGTCGATCGTCGCATCCGCGTCAGCTTATATAAAGACGTATTGAAGCTCTACTCGCAGGTGACCATCGAGCGGGGGTATCACACGCTGTTTTTTCCAGGAGGAACGCGCAGTCGGTCCGGCATGATCGAGCGCCACCTGAAGCTCGGCCTTCTGGGGTCGGCGGTCGAAGCATTCACGACGAATCGCATCCGTCGCATCGACCGGCCCGTATGGTTCGTCCCGACGACCATCAACTATGCGCTGGTGCTCGAGGCAGAAACGCTGATACGCGATTGGCTGACCGAAGAAGGCAAGGCGCGCTACATCATCGAGGACGACGAGTTCTCGCAGATCGATCGTTGGGTCGCGTTCTTCCGGAAGGTCGTGGGTATGCGAGGGGCGTGCGTCATTCGCTTCGGGAAGCCGATGGACCCGTTCGGGAACGAGGTCGACGAGACCGGGCAGTCGATGACGCCCAAGGGCCGCATCATCGACGCCGGCGGCTACGTCGAGAGTCGCGGAAAGCCGGTCGCCGACGCTGCCCGCGATGCTGCGTACACGCGCGAGCTCGGGGAAGTACTCGCGGAGCGATACGAAGCGGATACGGTGTTGATGAGCACGCAGGTCGTTGGCCACGTGCTCTTTCGGGCGCTGGTCCAAGCGACGCCCGGGATGGACCTTTTCGCCCGACTTCGGCTTCGAGGAGAGATCGCGCTCGACCACGAGGACGTGATCGCCACCCTCGGCGAGACGACCCGGCGTCTGCTCGAGCTCGAGCGACAGGGGCGAGTGCGGGTGAGCGACGTCGTGCGCGACGATTCGCCGGGCGACCTCCTCGAGCACGCGCTGAGTCTGTGGAACGGCTATCACGACTCGACCGCGGCAAGCCTCGAGGGTGGCCGCGTCGTCCTCCGCGATCCCGCGCTTCTGCTCTACTATCAGAACCGGCTCGTGCCCTTCGCCGAGGAGATCGCCACGCCTGAGCAGCTCCCGGCGGCCTGCGAAATCGAAAAACTGGGGGCTCACCGATGAGTATGCGCGTGGGTATTCTGGGTGCCGGAGGTTTCGGTCGCGCCCTTGCGCTCGCGTCGGCGCGACACGGACACGAAGTGGTACTTTGGAGTCGGAAGCCGCGGGACCTGCCCGACCCGATTCACACCTCGACGGACATCGGCGTGCTTGCCGACTGCGAGCTGATCTTCATCGCGGTGCCTGCACGACATGCGGTCGAAGCGGCGGACCAGCTCGGGGAAGTCATCGATGGACGTCACCTCGTAGTTCACATCAGCCGCGGTCTCGTCGGCTCCGAGCTCAAGACGATTACCCAGGTCGTGCGCGAAAAGACCGTCTGTCGACGGATCGGCGCGCTCGCCGGCCCTCTCGTGGCCGACGCGCTTGCCGAGGGCCGACCGAGCGGCGCGATCCTCGGTACGGGTTTCCCCGAGATCACGGCGAGTGTTCGAGAAGCGATCGGTGGTTCCGAGCTGCGCATTTACGACACCCCCGACGTCATCGGCGTGGAGCTTGCGAGCGCCACCGTTGGTTTCTTGACGGTCGTTCTCGGCTACGTGCAGGAGATCGGGATCGAGCCCGGCACCCTCGCGGTGCTTGCGACGCGCGGGATGGTCGAGATCTCGCGCATCGGCGTCACGCTGGGCGCACAGGAGTCGACCTTCATGGGTCTCGCTGGTCTCGGCGACCTCATCGCTGCCGTCGCGGGCGACCAGCGTCCGGAGTCCCGATTGGGGCAGGCCTTGGCGCGCGGCACGAAGCTTGGCACCGCGATCGGTGAAATCGGCGCATACGTCGAAGGTTTCGAGGTCGCGCAGCAGATGATGGAACACGCGCGCCGACACGGTCTCGAAACACCGATTTCCTCAACCTTCGCCGCAGTCTCCGAAGGTCGCTTGAGTCCGAATGATGCTATTCAAGCCCTCATGGAGAGGCGCGTGGGCCGAGAATGAGCGAAGGGGACTTGGTTCTTTGGAGCTTTCCGACACGGATCGTCGCGGGCGAAGGCGCGGCCAAGCAGTGCGCGAGAGAAGCCCTGCAGCTCGGTGCGACTCGCGTCCTGCTCGTTTCCGATCGAGGTATCGAGGCGGCGGGGCTGCTTGGACCGATTCGTGAGGCGCTCGACGCCGGTGGGTTGCCACATGCATCCGCGCTCGACATCTCGTCGAATCCGCTCGAAGCCGAAGTGCTCGAGGCTGCAAGCATCTTCGTGGACTTCGGCGCGGACCTCGTGCTTGCGGTAGGAGGCGGCAGCGTGCTCGACGTGGCGAAGCTGGTTCGACTCGCGGCCACGCATCCCGAGCCGCTCGCGCAGTACGACGATGCGGTCGGCGGAAGCACCAAGATCGTCGAACCGCTGCCGCCGATGATCGCGATTCCGACCACGGCCGGCACCGGAAGCGAAGTCGGCCGAAGCGGCGTCGTCACCATCGAGGCCACCAACACCAAGACGGTCATCTTCGCACCGTCGTTGCTCCCCGATGTCGCGATCTTGGACCCCGTCGTGACGAAAACCATGCCGCCCTTCATGACCGCCGCGACCGGCATGGATGCACTCGCTCACTGCGTGGAGGCTTACTCAGCGCTGGGGGATCATCCGATGGCCGACGCGATTGCGCTCGGCGGCATTCGTCTCTGCCACCGCTCGCTGGCGACGGCGACGAAAGAGCCGAGCGACCTTCGTGCGCGGGCTGACATGCTCACCGCGGCAATGATGGGGGCGGTTGCGTTCCAAAAGGGACTCGGGGCGTGTCATTCGCTCGCGCACCCGCTTTCGACCGAGTTTGGGCTCCACCATGGCCTCGCAAACGCGCTCTGCTTGCCCGCCGTCCTCGACTACAATCGAGCCGTGATTCCAGAACGCATCGCGGAGGTCGCGCGACAGCTCGGCGTCCGCGATTCCGACGCCAATACGCTGTCGTTTGAGTGTGCGGGCGCGGTACGCGCGCTTCGAAAGTCCATTGGACTCCCCGGCGACCTGCGTTCGCAAGGCATCTCGGAGGACGACCTGCCAAAGCTCGCCGCCCTCGCCTACAAAGACGTATGTCATCAGCTCAACCCGCGGCCCTGCACCGAGGAAGACCTGCTCGCGCTCTACAAGGCGAGCCTCGACGGTTAGCGCAGTGGCAAAGCGAAAAAAGGGCCAGCTCGAATCGGTCTCCAAGGTGTTGAAAGGCGTGTACCCAGCGCCCGACCAGCTCGAAGCCGCGAAGGTGTTCGCGTGGTGGGGGCGCGCGGTTCCGGCTCGCATCCTGAAACACGCGCGCCCTGTCAGGCTCACGCGCGGCGTGCTGATCGTCCACGTGACGTCGTCTGTGTGGGCAAACGAGCTGCACTACCTGAGCGACGACCTCCTCACACGTCTCCGAGAAGAAGCCCCCGCACTACGCATCGAAAAGATCCGCTTCCAAGTCGGCCCGCTCCCCGACCTCCCGAAACGCGAAGCGCCATCACCGCCTCCCCCCGACCCCATCCACCTCGCCTCCCTCCCGGAAGACCTGGGCCGCGCCCTAAGCCGGGTCGAGGACGATGCACTCCGCAAAACGATTACCGACGCCGCCCGCACGAGCCTCGCCCGGGGACACGGAGCCCCTCCCAAAGCGAAGTAGTCCGGCGCGGGTGCCAGCCGAGCCGCGTTTTGCAAATCGCGCGGGTTGGTTCGTAAGGGTTGAAAATGGTTGAGGTTTTGGGGGGGCTGCGTGTCCCCTATTTGATGGCGGCGATCATTTTGTCGAGGAGGGCTGGGGCTTCTTCGGTGTTTAGGCGCGCGCAGATGGAGGCTGGGAGTGGGAGCGTGATCAGCTGGAGCTCTTCCGTGGCGAGGAGCGAGAGGCTGACGCCGAGCTCCTCCGCGATTCTTGCGATGAGGTCGATGCCGGGATCGCCGACGTCGGCGTTTTCGATGCGGGCGATCGTGCGTCTCGATACGCCGACTCGCTCGGCGAGGTCGAGCTGACCCATCCGCTCGTGGGAATCACGAAGGACGGGCAGGTTGGCGGAAATGACATCGATGGTGGGCATGAGCGGACACTACCGTCCGAAGTGAACTCCCACAAGGGCGCGATGCCCAAGCAAGGCCCAACTCGGTTCCCTCGGCGCGCTAGCTTCGAGAAAGCCCCTGCGCCAACTCCGACACGAGGGCACGTACCGACTCGACGGCCGCCTCGTGAGAGGGCGCCTCTTCGATCACGCCAACGACCGCGCTGCCAACGACCACGCCGTCCGCATGAGGCGCGACCGTGGCGACGTCGTCTTTGGTCTTCACACCGAATCCGAGCGCAACGGGCGTTGCGATCTCTTTCTGCAGCGCTCCAGCCCGCAGCGACGCGCTGTCGAGGTCAGCAGCCTTCGACCCTGTCACGCCTGTCATCGAGACGTAGTAGATGAACGACGTCGCCGCCTGCGCGGCCTGCCGAATGCGTTCGGGGTTGCTGGTCGGCGCGACCAGCGGCACGAAGTCGAGCCCTTTCTCGATGGCCGGCGTTCGCAGGCCCCCGCTTTCCTCGGGCGGCAGGTTCACGACCAAAAAGCCGTCGGCCCCAGCTTCGGCAGCGTCGTCGACGAGCTTCGACTCGCCGTACGCGAGAATCGGGTTGTAGTAGCCGAACAGCAGGATCGGTACGTTGGTCCGTTTGCGAATCGCACGGACCGTATCGAGCACACCCACCAGGGTGGTTCCGCCCGCAAGCGCTCGCTCGGCAGCGCGCTGAATCGCGGGACCATCGGCCGTTGGGTCACTGAAAGGAACCCCGAGCTCGATGACGTCAGCGCCCGCCTCGGCGGCCGCCACCACGAGATCGACGGTGGCCTCTAGATTGGGGTCACCCGCACAGATGTAGATGACGAGTGCAGCACGATCCTCAGCGCTGGCCCGAGTGAAGGCGTCGGCGATCCGCCCCACTGGCTCAGCTCCTGGCCTCGAGCTGCTGGATCACGGTCTCGAGGTCTTTGTCGCCTCGACCCGAGAGGCAGACGACCAGGTCGGCATCCTTGCCAACTTCGTCGGCCAGCGCCGGAAGGTAGGCAAACGCATGGCTCGTCTCGAGCGCCGGAATGATGCCCTCCGTCCGGCAGAGCTTCTGGAACCAGTCGAGCGCTTCCTGGTCCGTGACGGAGACGTACTCCGCGCGTCCGGTGTCCTTGAGCCACGCGTGTTCAGGGCCAACTCCGGGGTAATCGAGACCTGCACTCACGGAGTGCGCCTCGACGATCTGCCCGTCCGGAGTCTGAAGGATGTAGCTCTTCGCCCCGTGCAACACGCCCACACCGCCCGCGCACAGCGGCGCGGCATGCTTCCCGCTCGAAATGCCCTCGCCCGCGGCCTCGACACCAATCAGCCGGACGCCCGGGTCTTCAATGAACCCAGCAAAGATGCCCATTGCGTTGGAGCCGCCTCCCACGCACGCCACCACGGCATCGGGTAGTCGCCCCGCCTTTTCGAGCATCTGCGCGCGCGTCTCTTTTCCGATCACCGCCTGGTAGTCGCGGACGATCATCGGATAGGGGTGAGGACCAGCCACGGAGCCTACGCAGTAGTGCGTCGTACGGACATTGGTGACCCAGTCCCGAAGCGCCTCGTTCATTGCGTCTTTGAGCGTCGAGGAACCAGACGTCACCGCGTGGACGGTCGCCCCGAGGAGCTCCATGCGCTGAACGTTGGGCGCCTGCCGTTTCACGTCTTCGGCGCCCATGTAGACCTCGCAGGGAAGTCCCATCAGCGCGCATGCGGTCGCCGTCGCGACGCCGTGCTGACCTGCCCCTGTCTCGGCGATGATGCGCGTCTTGCCCATCCGCTTCGCGAGGAGGACCTGCCCGATGGTGTTGTTCACTTTGTGTGCGCCGGTATGACAGAGGTCTTCACGCTTCAACCAGATGCGAGGGCCCAGCTCCTCGGTGAGGCGCGATGCGAAGTAGAGCGGTGTCTCCCGTCCCGCGTAGTCCCGAAGCAGGGAGTTGAGCTCATCCTGAAAGCCTTTGTCAGTCTGCGAAACGCGATACGCCTCGATGAGCTCATCGAGCGCAGGCATAAGCGTTTCGGCCACATAGCGACCCCCGTAGGGGCCATATCGACCAGAGATGGATTCGGCGGCTTGCATGACTAGGCCTCTAGCGCATACGACTCTCTCGTGCATGCATATGTCCGAGCGACCTGACACCGACATCCCACTCTTCGACCCCCGCGCCTACGCCCGCCTGCTCAAACGGGTCTCGTTCATCCGCCAGTGGTTTGAGCCGACAATTACGGGCGTCGAGCACATTCCGGAGACCGAGGGCGCGCTCATCGTGACGAACCACGGGCACTTCGGCATGGACCTCGTGGTACTGCTGTCACTCGTCCTCGACGCGACCGGGCGTCCTGTACGCGCGCTCGGCGACCGAATCGTGTTCGCCGCACCGTTCGTTCGCGATTGGGCCCATAAGCTTGGCGGGATCGAAGGTCACCCGGAGGCGGCGGTCGAGCTCCTTCGGGACGACCAGCTCGTCCTCGTCTACCCCGGCGGAGCACGCGAGGCGCTGCACGACCCCGAGAGCGCCTATCGCCTCGAGTGGGAGAACAGCCACGGCTTCATCCGAACCGCCCTCCGAGCCCAAAAGCCGATTCTTCCGATCGCCGGCATCGGCAACGAGGAACTCTACGTGCAGGTAGTCTCGCAAGACCGCGTCCGTGAGACTGGCGTGGGTCGCGTCGTCTCGAAGCTCCTCGGCGAGAAGTACGTCCCGTCTCTCTACATGGGACTCGGGCCCCTCCCGTTCCCCTCGGATCTTCGCTACATCATCGGTGACCCGATTCGACTCCCTTACGGTCCTGAGGCTGCAGACGATCCCGAGGTCGTTGCGAAGCTGCATCGCCAAGTCACAGACGCGACACAGGCACTGATCGACGAAGGACTCCGCGAGCGCGAACAGCCTGCGGCCAAGCAAACCGTATCAGCCGAACGGCAAGCAACCGAGGTCGCAACGGATGACCGCTCGGACGTCCTGGACGATGCTTCGGAGTCCCGCCGCCGCGTGATATAAACATCATCATGCCGCCGCTCATCTCGCGACGAACCTTCAACAAGCTAGGTCTCCTCGCGGGCACGAGTGCGTGGGTGTTGCCCGCATGGTCGAGCGCGGCGCTCACGCGTGTCGCCCCAGTCGATCTCACTCGAGACGAACGCGACTTGTTTCAGAGTTTCGCCGAAGCGTTGATCCCAACGGAAGGCACCTCACTTCGACCGCTTTCGGAAGTGCCCGTGGTCGACAACATCGCCGGAGCACTTGCCTCGCTCGACGAGCCCACGCTCGACGAAGTCCGAACGGGCCTAAAGCTCTTCAACTACGGGCCGTTCGTCATCGGATTTCACTTCACCAGCTTCCCGAAGCTGTCCGTCGAAGACCGCCAAGCGTACATCCGTCGATGGGAAGACGGCGTCACCATCCAGCGTGGAGTCGTCGACCTTCTGAAGAAACTCACGTTCGTGGGGTACTGGCAGGACATCGAAGCGGCGCGCGCGATCGGCTACCAGGGCCCGGTCTCGATCGAGGGTGGCATCCCGTATCTCGGAAACGCACCCATGCCGGTCGAGGAGTCCCCTGCATGACCGATGCCCTCCCGACTCTGCGGATCACGCAGCCCGACGACCTTCCGCCCGGCGGGGCAACGCTCCAAGCAGACGTCGTCGTCGTCGGCTCGGGAGCCTCTGGCGCGGTGATGGCCTACGAGCTCGCACGCTCGGGCGCCAGGGTCGTCGTGCTCGAAGCAGGCCCGTACGTGCCATCCACCGAGTTCAAGGAGCACACGCGAACCGCGATGGAGCTGCTCTACGCAGACGCGGGCAACCAAACCAACGTCACCGGCGACCTCTCGGTATTGCAGGGATACTGCGTGGGGGGCTCCACGGTGGTCAACGCCGCGGTTTGTTTCCGTCCGCCGAACCAAGTCCTCGAGCATTGGCAGCGCGAGCACGGCCTCGAAAACCTGACGGCGGAAACCCTCGACCCCTACTTCGACCGGGTCGAGCGCAACCTTTGGATTCATGAAAACGAGCCGCACGAAGTCAACTACAACGGGCGGCTCCTGCTCGAAGGCGCGGCGAAGGTTGGCATCCCCGCGTCGCCGACCAGCCGCAACATCAAGAACTGCGCGCTGAGCGGCCACTGCATCTCCGGGTGCAAGACCGATCGCAAACAATCGATGCTGGTCACATACCTTCCTTGGGCCAGCGAGCATGGCGCGCGAATCTTGAGCAGCACACGCGCCGAGCGATTCGACGTTGCCGGCAAACGTGTTCGGGCGGTTGAAGCCGTCGCCACCGACTCCAGCGGTGTCGAAAAACCAGTGCGTGTCGAAGCCGGCCTCGTCGTCGTCGCTGCCGGACCAATTCAGACCCCCCTTCTCTTCCAGCGCAACCAGCTCGCGAACAGCAGCGGGCAGGTCGGTCTCAACTTCGCCTGTCACCCCTCGCTCGCGATGCTGGGCGAGCACGATAGTGACGTCTACGCCTGGGTCGGTGCGAGCATTAGTGCGCACGCGGGCAACACCGACGACCCGCTCGGGACCGGCTACCTGCTGGAAGCTGGGATGGTTGGCCCCCTGGTCAACAGCACGTGGGTCGACGGGGGCGTCGGCGCTGACTACGTGGAGTTCGTCCAGAGCAGCAAGCGCTTCCAAGCCGCCGTAGCCCTCATTCACGACCACAACGTCGGCCGCGTCTACATGGATGGGGCCCGGAAACGCATCGAATACGACGTCGACGACCGTGACTTCGAGCGGATGCGAGAAGCCCTCCGTGGCATGGCGCAAATCTACTTCGCCGCGGGAGCGAAGCGCGTGTTCCTCCCCACCACACGTCGCACCACGATTGACCGCAAAGCCGACATCGACTCCGTGATCAACGCGCTCGAGAACGGGAAAAACAAATACCGACTCACGTCGTACCACCCGCAGGGCACCATGCGGATGGGCGCGGACCCGACCAAGAGCGTCGTTTCCCCTGGTGGTCTTTGTCACGACCTCGACAACGTCTACGTGCCGGACGCGAGCATCTTCCCGTCGTCCATCATGGTGAACCCTCAGGTCACCGTGTACGGAATGGCGAGCTACATCGCCGACGGTATCAAGGCTCGCGCCTAGTTCTGCTTCATTCTTGCGAAGCACCAGAAGCCGCTATCGGCCTGCTTCAGCTTCCACCCCTTGGCACCGAGGCCGTTGAACTGCGCGGTCATCGCGTCGGGCTTCTTCGACGGACGCACGCACTTGTACTCGTACGCGCGCTGGCCCCACTTGTCGTGACCGTGGTGACCCTTGTGCCCGCAGTGAGGACAGGCCTCGCCCTTGTCGCAGTGCGGACACGTTTCGCCGGCTGCGCAGTGCGGGCACTCGGCCTTTGGAGTTTCGCCGCAGGTCTCGCAGGCAGCCGTGTGGCTATCGGCTTCCGTCTGCGACGGAGTGCCAGCCACGGCAAACGAGAGAGCAGCGATGACGGATAGCGACGCGAGCACAACGAACTTCATAAGAACCTCCCAGGCGCCGGGAGGCTATCACGAGGCGCTCTTGGCCGCCTCGACGAAGGCTCGAACGAGCTCCGCGTCTTTTCGCCCGGGCGACGATTCGACTCCTGACGCGACATCGACGCGAAACGGTCGAACGGTCCGAATGGCCTCTGCGACGTTTTCTGGCGTGAGCCCCCCGGCGAGGGTGAGCGTCCGCTCGCGCGCGATGGCCTGCGCGATCGTCCAATCGAACGTTCGTCCCGTGCCGCCGGGCATGCCGGGTACACTGGCGTCCAACAGCAGGTGCTCCCCGGGGTACCGCCGAGCGAGCTCGACCGCCGAGCCGTCCTTGACCCCGATCGCTTTGTAGGCGTGCGGAAGGAGAGCTTCGACGGTTTGAGGAGACTCGGACCCGTGAAGCTGAGCCCACTCGATGCCGGTTTCTTCCAAGATCTCGGTGACCTCGGCGAGGCTCGCATCCACGAATACCGCGACGGTTTGGACCTGCCCATCCACCGCTCGGACGATGTCGCGAGCCGTCTTCCGGTTGGTCGAACGCGGGGACTTGGACCAGAAATTGAGGCCGATCGCGTCCACGCCAAGCTCCAAACAGCGCGCTGCGTCATTCACCGTCGTGATCCCGCATACCTTGACCTCGACCATGACAAGAGAATGGAGCCCAAGGCGGGCCGCGTCCAACCGCTCGAAACGCCTTGCAGACGTGAATCCCTCACCCTAGTACGCGTCCCACTTCAGCCTAGAAGGACGGGCGCTTTGCCTCCTACGGGACTAGAATCGACGATCGAGCAATGGAAACATCCGCCGCCGCGCGAGTTCAGCCAAGCCCGCGCGAAACCTTAGACTCTGTTGTCATTCGCTTTGCCGGCGACTCGGGCGACGGGATGCAGCTGACGGGCAGTCAGTTCACGACCGCCACCGCGGATGCCGGAAACGATCTCGCAACGTTCCCGGACTTCCCCGCAGAGATTCGCGCGCCCGCCGGCACGACCTACGGGGTCTCGGGTTACCAGATCCACTTCGCGGCCCACAGCGTGCAAACGCCAGGCGACCGACCTGACGTGCTGGTCGCCATGAACCCGGCCGCGCTGAAGGTGAACGAAGAGGTGCTGAAGCCCGGCGGACTCCTCGTGGTCAACACGGGCGCGTTCACGGCGAACAATCTCAAGAAGGCGGGCTACGAAGAAAACCCGCTCGACAACGATTCGCTCGACCGCTTTCGGATCCTCGCGCTCGACATCAGCAAAATGACGTTGGCGTCGGTGAAGGAGGTCGGTCTTGGGTCGAAGGAAGCGAACCGATGCAAGAACATGTGGACCCTCGGTCTCATGTACTGGCTCTTCGGCCGCGAGCGCGACCAAACCGTTGCGTGGCTCAAGAAGAAGTTCGAGAAGCGGCCGAAGATTGCAGAAGCGAACATCGCGGCACTGAATGCCGGGCACATCTACGGTGAAAACGCGGAGCTGCCGCACGGCATCCATGCGTTCCAGGTGCCTGCCGCTCATCTGACCCCCGGCGAATACCGGAACATCAATGGCAACGAGGCAACCGCGTGGGGTCTCGTCGCCGGCGCTCGACTAGCCGGGCTCGACATGATGTACGGGTCCTATCCGATCACCCCGGCGTCGAACCTTCTTCACCACCTCGCACGCCTCAAGAACTTCGGCGTGACGACGTTTCAGGCCGAGGATGAAATCGCGGCCGTGGGAGCCGCGGTGGGTGCGAGCTTTGGAGGCGCGATCGGGGTCACCGGAACCTCAGGTCCAGGCGTTGCGCTGAAGTCGGAGACCATCGGCCTCGCGATCGCCGCGGAACTGCCTCTGGTCATCGTCGACGTTCAGCGCGGAGGGCCATCGACGGGTCTTCCGACGAAAACCGAGCAGTCCGATCTCTTTCAAGCGGTTTGGGGTCGCAATGGCGACGCGCCGCTTTGCGTCCTTGCTGCCGCGACGCCCGGCGACTGTTTCTACATGGCGATCGAGGCGGTGCGCATCGCGGTGAAGTACATGACCCCGGTCATGCTTCTCACCGACGGCTACGTCGCGAACAGCTCGGAGCCTTGGCAGATTCCGAACTTCGACGAGCTCGCCCCCTTCCCGGTGAAGCACTACGACGATCCCGAAGGCTTCCAGCCCTTCCTGCGGGATGATGACACACTCGCCCGAGTCTGGGCCGTCCCCGGCACACCCGGCACGGAGCATCGCATCGGTGGTCTCGAGAAGGCGCGCGACACGGGCCACATCTCGTACGACCCACAGAACCATCATCGGATGACCAAAGTTCGCGAACGGAAGATCCTAGGCATCGCCCGCAACCTCGAGCGCGCGAAGGTCGACCAGGGGGAAGCCGAAGGTGATCTGCTGATCGTCGGCTGGGGCTCGACCTACGGATCGATCAATCAGGCGGTCACAACGCTTCGCGAGCGCGGCCATTGCGTCTCGCATCTTCACCTCCGCCACATCTGGCCGCTTCCCGAAGGCCTGGGCGACATCCTTCGATCGTTCAACAGCATTCTCGTCCCCGAGCTCAACAACGGGCAGCTCGTGAAGCTGCTCCGCGCGGAATATCTCGTGGACGCCGAGAGTCTTGCTCGAGTGACTGGTCAGCCGTTTCGAGTCGGCGGCCTCATCGAAGCCGTCGAAGAGCGGCTACGGAATGGATCATGAGTCCCAACCCTCCCAAAAAAGACCTCACCCGCAAAGACTTCACCTCGGATCAGGAGGTGCGGTGGTGCCCGGGGTGCGGGGACTACGCGATCTTGGCTGCGGTGCAGCGCACCCTTCCCGGACTCGGATCGACCCCCGAGAACACCGTGTTCATCTCGGGCATCGGCTGCTCGAGCCGCTTCCCGTACTACATGAACACCTACGGCTTCCACACGATCCACGGCCGCGCGCCCGCGATCGCGACGGGGCTCAAGCTTGCTAACCCCGAGCTCGACGTGTGGGTCGTCACCGGCGACGGCGACGGGCTGAGCATTGGCGGCAACCACCTGCTGCACGTCCTACGTCGCAACGTCGACCTGCAGATCCTGCTCTTCAACAACCAAATCTACGGTCTGACCAAGGGGCAGTATTCACCGACCTCGCAGGTCGGGAAGGTGACTCCCTCCAGCCCCCTCGGGTCCATCGACCAGCCCGTGGTTCCCGCGCGGTTTGCGCTTGGCGCCGGCGCCACGTTCGTTGCGCGCTCGTACGACATCTCGAAGAAACTCCCCAAGGCGTTGTCGGCCGCGCGTGAGCACGACGGCGCATCGTTCGTCGAGGTCCTTCAAAACTGCCCTGTCTTCAACGATGGCGTGTTCGAGATGATCACGGACCGAAAGACCGGTCCCGCACACCAGCTGTGGCTCGAGCACGGAAAGCCCATGCTCTTCGGTGCAAACGCGGAGAAGGGCCTACGGCTCAATCCGCAAACCCTAGGCTTCGAAATCGTGACGCTCGGCGAAGACGGAATCACCGAAGCCGACATCGCGGTTCACGACGAAACCAACGCCTCTTTGGCCTGGATGCTCACCGATCTTCCCGGAGTCGTCGCGCTCGGCGTGCTCTACCGAGAGCCGGGGCCGGTGTACAACGAATCAGCCGCCACGCAGCGCGAGATGGCGGTCGAGCGTTTCGGGAAGCCCGATCTCGACGCGCTTCTTCGCCAGGGTCACACTTGGACCGTGTCCTAGGCGTCAGGCGTCAGACACCGGCAGCGTGAGGACGACGCGGAGTCCGTGCGGCTCGCGATTCGTCGCGACGACGTGACCTTCGAAACGAGCCGCGAGGTCTGCAAGCCTCGACAGGCCGACCCCTGGCTTGGGTCGACGCTCGGCTTTGGCGAAGGGCGCGAACAGTGAACGGAGCTCCTTGTGCGTGAGGCTTCCACCGTCGTCTTCGAACGTGAGTGCGACCGCGCTCCCAACGACACGGGAGACGACCCAAAGCGACGTGACCGACGACGACTCCGCCATGAACCGAGCGAGGGCCCCTAGGCACTCCTGGGCAAGCCAGAGGTCGAGCGATACGGTCGTGTCGGTGCTCGTCAGGTCGAGCTCCACGTCGACGCGAACATCCGACACCGCGTTGGTCGCGAGGTCGTTCAGTGAAAGTGAGCGGGCTCGAAGCGGGTCCTCGCTCGCCAGCACGCCGAGCTGCCTCATCAGCTCACGCCCCTGGTCGGCAGCAGCTCGGATCTCCGCAACGTATTTCTCGACTGCGGCAGGGTCCGATGCATTCTTCCGGGCGAGGTGCGTATTGCCGAGGATCACTCCGAGAATGTTGTTGACCTCGTGCACGACCCCTGCCGAAAGATCTCTCGCGGCACGCATTCCCTCCGGATGGAGAATGCCTTTGCCATCGGACGCTCGGCCGCTCTCACTCATCAGACTTCGAGCAGCCTCTTCACGGCTCGAATCACACGGGGCGCCTGGATCGGCTTCTCGATGTAGGCGTTCGCTCCAAGGCCCATCGCACGGTCGCGGTCGTGCGGCGCGTTCTCCGTTGTGATGATCACGATCGGAGTCTTCTCATGCCGGGGATCTCCCCGCACGTGCCGGACGAGCTTGAGCCCATCCATCACCGGCATGTTGAGGTCGGTGAGCACCAAGTCGAACTTCTGAGTCGCGAGCGCGCGAATGCCGGCAAGACCGTTCTCAGCCTCGACGACCTCCATGCCCGGAATTCGGGCAAGCGACTCCGCCAGCATGGCGCGCATGGTCTTGGAGTCTTCGACTACGAGGCAGCGATACTGTCCCATGCTAGCTCCATCGTACGATAGGAAATGGCGCGCTCAAAGTTAGTCATCCTCATGACGGCCGAGTGAGCTCGGCGATTCGGTCCGCTAGGTTCCAAATGCCGAGTGATTGATGTTTGACGCCTTTGCGACGCACGGCGAGCGGCATGCCGGCAACCACGGCGGTCTCGGGCTCCTCGATCAGAACGCTACCGCCGCGCTCGGCAATCATCGACGCGCCCTCTGCGCCGTCGTCCCCCATGCCGGTCAGAACAACCCCAATCGCCTTATCACCAAGGACTCTGGCGACCGAGCGAAACAGCTGGTTCGCAGAGGGGACGTAGTGGCTGCCACGCTCCGGAGCGACGACGCGAATCGCAGGACCGCGATCCGATGGGACCACCTCGATGCATCGTCCCCCTGGGCAAACGTAGGCATAGCCTCGCGCAAGTCGTTCGAAGGACTTGGCCTCCGACACGCGGAACACGCCGGTACGGTGGAGACGTTCGGCGAACGTTCGCGTGAAGCGCGGTGGCATGTGCTGCGCGATCACGAACGCAGCGTCGATGTCATCGTGAAGGTGGCGGAACAGCGTGACGAGTGCCTTCGGTCCCCCGGTGGATGCGCCGATCACGACCACGCGGCTCGGTGGCCGTTTCAGCACCGAGGGCTCGTTCGGACGGGACGAGCCGGGTTGTCCGTCGGACTCGAGGTCGAGGTTTCCAGTGGACGTCTGCCGAAGAGCCAGCGGTGACAACTGCTGGATCACGCGAACCTTTTCGACCAGCTGTTTCCGAAGGCTTTCGAGCGGGGCTGCTTCGTCCTGCGGCTTGGCGATGAAATCGATGGCGCCGAGCTCGAGGGCACGGAAGACGCTTTCCTTTCCCGAACGGCCCGATACGACAACGACGGGAATCGGGTGACGGTCCATGAGGAGCTGCAAAAACTCAAACCCATCGAGCCTCGGCATCTCGAGATCGAGCGTGATGAAGTCAGGCGCGTCGGCTTCCACAGCTTGCAGCGCTTCCGCCCCGTCGCGCGCAAGGCGGACGTCGCCCACGGCGTCGAGCTCTTCGAGCATCGCGGCGATCATTCGTCGGTTGAGCGACGAGTCATCGACAACCAGCGCCCGCAGCTGTCTCACGTCGAGCTCCTGGGCGGGAGCTCGGTGAACGGGATGGGCCGGCGGTAGACGATGTCGGTCGTGAGCTGAGCAATCTCGAACGCGGTGCTCGAGCGAAGGAGCGACTCGCTGTGTCCGAGCAAGAGATAGCCTCCGCGATGAAGGCGCTGGTAGATCGACTCGAGCACCTTTCGCCGAGACGCGTCGTCGAAGTAGATGAGAACGTTTCGACAAAACGCCACATCGACGCGTCCTACGATCGCGGCCCGCCGATGGTTCATCAGGTTGAGGTGCCCGAAGTGACACATCGAGCGGATTCGTGGGTGGACCTGCCGCCCCTTTTCGGTGTCGATGAAGTAGCGCTCGTACTCCGGGATCATCGCCCGGAAGCTGGCGGAAGAGTACGCTGCGTCGCGGGCTTTTCGAAGCACCCGACGCGATATGTCGTTTCCGAACACGCGGATGTCCCAACCTTCGAACATTCCGGTGGCGTCGATCAGCATGGCGATGGTGTAGACCTCCTCACCGCTCGAGCAGCCGGCACTCCACACGTCGAGCCGTTTAGCGCCTCGAGCGAGAGCGCGGTTTCGAACCACGGGCAGAATCTCCTCCGTGAACGCCCGAAGCTGGTAGGCCTCGCGAAAGAAATAGGTCTCGTTGGTGGTGAGAACCTCGGCGGCGGCTTCGAGCTCTGCGTCGGCCTTCGGGTGGTACTGGAGGTAGCGGTAATACTCGTCGTAGCTGCTCAAACCAAGGTCGCGGAGACGCTCGCGAAGCCGTCGCGCAACGATGTACGCCGAGTCGTCCGCGAAGTAGATCCCGCAGAACTCGTTGACGAGGTCTCGGAGAAGCCGAAAGTCCTTGAGATCGAGCGTCAGCCCCGCGTCGTTGAGCAAGGTCACCTCATGCCTCCGACTGCAGGCCGCTCTCGATCGCATGGCGAACCATGCCATCGGTCTCGGCCTCACTTGCCCGTTCGAGGCGTTCGCGAGCGCTCGCGCTATCGAGCTCGAGCAGAAGCTTCACCGCAAGCATGCGAACGTTCCACGCGGGGTGCTCGAGACCAAGCGCCACGAGAGGCTCGGCGTGGTTCGTGGGCAACGTTCGCGCTGCTCTAAGGCCCGCCTGGAACATCTCGAGGTTGTCGCTTTCGAGCGCACGGGTGGCCGCCTGTGCCACGACGTCGTCCCTCAGCCATGCGAGCGCGTCAAGCGCGGCTGCGGCGACGACCGGCTCGTCGTCCTCCAAGAGCTCACGAATCCGCGGGATCGCATTGGAGACGTCGCGCTGTCCGAGCGCGAGTGCCGCTTCGGCCCGAATCGGCGCAAACGGTGAGTCGAGCGCCGTTTGAAGCGGCATGTTCGCCTCACGCGTGGTCATCTGCCCGAGCGTACGGACCGCAGCGATTTGAACGTCGATGTCTTCGTCCGCAATCGCGTATCCGATGAGCTCGGCAACATCGGTCGCGTTGGCCATCGCGAGGGCCTGGACGACTGCGCGTCGCGTCCGAGCGTCGCCGGCGTGGAGACCACGCTTCAGGACGTCGACCGCTCGATCCGAGCCCAGCCGGGACAACACCTGGGCGATATCCGCGCCTCCCGGTCCATCGAGGTCCGCTGAAGCGAGAGCGGTCTCGACGGCTTCCGGGACCCGAGAGACCAGGAACTCTAAAGCGCTCGTCGCAGCGGCACGGACGGCGAACGACTCGCTGTCGAGGCACGAAACCAGCGTGCGACAGTCCCTCGGATCGCTCCACCACCGGAGGCTCTCTGCGGCCGCGGCCTTCACCGAGTCCGGCGCATCGATCAGATCGCGTTCGATTAGCCCGCGAACTCGATCACGAACGGCAGGCGTTACCTCGCTCGAGTAGCGGTCGGTGAGCTCGGCCGCGAGCTCGAGCGCAATCGCCCAAACGCGCGGCTCACCGGTGTGGAACATCAAGAGTGCGTCCACGAGCTGCGGACCCCAGGTGCGAAGCGCCTCGATGACCTCGGATCCGACGACATCGTCGGCGACGGCGTGAAGCACCGCCTCGAGCGAGCTGTCATCGCGGCACAGCACCGCGAGGTACGAAGCACCCTGCCTCGTGGGCGTATCTCCGTGAAGGAGAGATTCGTGGAGAGCGAGCCGAAAAGAGTCGGTGGAGGCGGCGAGACGCTCGACGATCTCCTCGCGATCCGACTCGGCCTGCTGCGCGAGCGTCGCAATTGCGCGAAGCGCGGCCGATGAGGTTTGGGGGGATGCATCGGTGGCCAGCTCGAGAAGGAATTCGAGCGCCTGAGGATCGCCGGTGCGCCCTAGGAGCTCCGCAGAGATTCGACGCACGATCGCGTCTTCGACCGCGGGCTGAAGCTCCGACCAAGGAACGTGAGTACCGAGCCGCGTCAGCCCCTCGACAATCGAGGTTCGAAGAAACAGGTCGCTCGTAGGGAGCCGTTCCATCAAGAGCTCTTCTGAACGCGTTCCGCCGATACAGACCAGCGCCTCGACCGCCGCTGCGGCCGCGTTGGCGTCGTCCCCACGAAGGATATCCTCGAGATTGGGCACCATCTGTGGGTCGCGCGTCTTCCCCATCGCCTCGACGAGGAACTTCCTACCGCCGGGCTCTGCGCGGTCACACGCCACGCCAAACCTCTCGGCCTGCCCCTGCGCGATCATGCCGAGAACTTCGATCGCCGCGTTCCGAAGGCCGATGTTGTCGGTGGTTACGACACGGTCGATGAGTGCGTCGACCAGGCTTTGCTTATCCGAGGTCTGGGCAGCAGCGAGCGCGATCGCCTCACGGCGAACTCGCCAGTCGCTGTCGGACAACGCCTCGAGCACCTGGGCGAGCGGAGTGCCCTTCGGGTGCAGGCTCATGCGATGAACGGCTTGACGACGGACGTCCGGATCGGCCGAATGAAACGCGCGTTCCAACTGATCGCTCTTCACGGCGCCTCCGAAGGCAGGACGGAAAGCTCGTTCGCGGGAATCTGCATGGCGGGTTCGGCCAAGCGATCGGGATCGAGCAGGAACACGAGCTGCTTCTGGTGACGATAGGCCGTGGTGATCCCGCGCTCGACGTGACGTTCGTCCAGCACGGGTACGGCGCGCTGCCGGTCCCCTGCCGAGGAGAACACGTCGATCACACCATCGACGACGAGGCCGACGAGCCGATGGCGGCTCTCGACGATGATCCACTTGGTCTTCCGCGTCGCGTCGCCCTCGTCGAGCCCAAAGAAGCGTCGAAGGTCGACGATGGGCACGACCTCTTCTCGGTAGTCGGCAACACCGAGTACGAAGGCCCGCTCATGCGGCAACGCGATCAGCGGAAGCGGGTTGACGATCTCTCGGATGCGCCCGACTTCAAGCGCATACATCACCCCGCCGATCTCGATCCGAAGGAGGTCTTTGGCCATCGTAGCCCTGTACGCTCGACCCGCGCTCACCCTACCCTCCCAGCAGCGAAACGGGGTCAATGAGAATGATCATCTCGTCCTCCGCGTCTTTGTCTGAGGATGTGATTCGACCGACGCCCACGACGTAGTCGGAAAGCTCGGCGCTCATGCTGCTCGCATACTCGATCTGCGCGGGCTCCATCCGGTAGACCTGGATGACGCTGTCGACCGCCACGCCGATGAGCTCGCTTTCGTTGTCGATGAGAATGACTCGGCCATACGGAACGACCTGCTCCGCCTGAAGGTTGAGCGTCTTCGGCAGATCGAGCAGCGTGACGATTTGCCCGCGAACCGAAATCACCCCGAGGACGGCATCGGGTGCGCGCGGAACCTCTGCGATGGGAGGCGCCACGAGGATCTCGCGCACCGACGAAAGCGGAAAACCATAGACCTCTTCGCCGGCGCGGACGGCGAGCACAGGCACGGCGCCCGTATCGCTGGTTGGGTCCGGCGTGAGGGTGGCGCGTTCGGTCGTCGCACTCATGGTCGCGACTCCAGCGTCCGCAGCGCGTCAGGGCCTTCGAAATACTCGCTGAACAGTGCCGGAGCATCGAGCACGAGCGCTACCTTCTTGTCCCCGATGTCCGTGGCCCCGGCGAAGCCTTTGACCGAAGACAGACTCTTGCCAAGCGACTTGATGATCACGTCTTCTTGGCCATGCAGCTCATCCACGACGAAACCGAGCTCACGGTTGCCCATCGCGCCGACGACGACGAACCCTCCATCCTCGGGTGGGGAGTCGCGAAAGCCGAACAGCTGCGCGAGGTCACAAATCGCAAGCGTCTCGCCGCGAAGGCTGATGACTTCGCGACCTTGGATGGTCTTCACTTCGCTACGGGTGTAGGGAATCGCCTCACGGACCGCTGTGATCGGCAGCGCAAACGTCCGCGACGCAACGGTCACGATGAGTGCGCGAATGATCGCGAGGGTGATCGGCAACGTGATGGTGATCTTCGTGCCGATGTCCTCTTCGCTAGCGATGGAAATCATGCCGCCCATGCGAAGGATGTTGGTCTTGACGACGTCCATCCCGACCCCCCGACCGGAAAGATCGGTCACCTGACCGCTCGTACTGAGGCCCGGAAGAAACACCAGGTTGAGCAGCTCCTGGCGCGTAAGCTCCTGACTGACGTCGGAGGAGAGCAGTCCTCGCGACACCGCAGTGTCGCGAAGCTTGTAGACGTTCATCCCGCCTCCGTCGTCCTCGACCTCGATGACGACGTTGCTCCCCTTATGGTAGGCATTGAGCGCAAGGGTGCCCTCGGAGCGCTTGCCGGTCCTGTCGCGAGTATCGGGGGCCTCGATGCCATGGTCGATGGCGTTTCTCACGAGGTGCATCAGCGGGTCGGTCAGCTCTTCGACGATGAGCTTGTCGACCTCGGTGTCCGCTCCAGTCACTACGAGCCGCACCTGCTTGTCATGCTCTCGCGCGGCCTGGCGAACGATTCGCGCAAGCTTGTTGAACACCTGGCCGAGCGGGACCATGCGAACGTCGAGAATGCCGGTTCGAAGCTCGGAGAGCTGGCGTTCGAATGTTCTGCCGATTCGGTCGAGGTCCATCATCGACTGCCGGTAGACCGTCTCCCCCTGCAGATGGTCGACGACACGAGTGACGGCGCTTCGCACGAGGGCGAGCTCGCCGACGACGTTCATCAGATGGTCGAGTTTGCGAATGTCGACACGAACTGAGTCAGCGACGGAACGGATCGACGCCTGCATGCTGTCGTCCTCGGAGGGTGTCCGAATACTTGCGGCGGGAGCCGGAATCGACGTTTGGTGCGGAGGCAACGTCGGGAGGTGCGTCCGCTCTTCGATCGGCTCGATGGTCCCGTAGCGGGCCTCGAACTGAGCCTTGAGCTCGCCTACGGGCACGCGGCTAGCCAGTAGAACGACCAACTCGATCGTGTCTTCGTTTCCGCCTTCCATGCTGGGCAGGTAGGTGATGATCTCGGCGTCCTCCTGCGCATCGTCCCGCAGGCGCTCGATCGAATCGTCGATCGCGGCAAGCTCGAAGGCGGCTCGAAGTCGATAGAGCAGCAGGCCCTCGCGGATGCATGCGCGGAGCCGATGCTCCTCGTACTCGGTGAGAACCGCGAGCACCTCGGGTTCGATGGCGTATCTGTCGAGCGGATCGCCTTCGGGCGCCGAAGGCCCGACGCCGACCGCCCGAATCGCCGCGAGGTAGTCGTGCACGCTCCCGTCTTCCACGGCCGACTGCGGGTCTTCGCGTGAGAGCAGTCGCTGAAAACGCTCGACGGAGTCGAACAGCACGTCGAGCAGCTCCTGGTTGACCACCGTCCGACCGAGTCGAAGATCGTCGAGAAGGTCTTCGAGGGCATGAGCCACGGCACCGACGTGCTGGTAGCCAAACATCCCCGCAATGCCCTTGAGCGTATGAACGCTTCGGAAAATTTCGTTGATCAGGGCCGGCTCGATGCGCTCACCCCGATGGTGCGCTTCATCCAGTAGCAACAGGTCGCGCGACAACGACTCGACGAGCTCTTGCGCTTCGGCCAAGAACTCCTGCTGTACGTTGTCCCGCGGATCGCTCACCGAGACGCCTCCTCGGCCCCCGCCAGGAGCTCGCGGACGAGTGCCCTCAGCTCCTCCACCTCGAAGGGCTTCCTCAGGAATGCGTCCGCGCCGAGCTCGAGACCCCGCTGCGTGTCGACCTTCCCCACCTCGGTGCTGATGAGAATGCGCCGCGCAGCCTGCTGCCGTGGGCTCTTCTGCATGAACCCGAGGAGCTCGAGCCCGTTGATGTCGGGCATGTTGACGTCGACGATGACGATGTCGAACGCGTTGGCTGCCAACAGGCGAAGCGCTTCAAAGCCGGTCTCGGCTTCTTCCACCCGTGCGAAACCACGCTCTTCGAGCGACGCACGGACGAACGCGCGCACGGCGCTACTGTCATCCACAATGAGAGCGTGAAGTGCCACTGGATCCCCCCGCCTTCATGGTAACAGAGCAATCGCGCGAGGGACGCGTTCTATTCACGCCAGAACGAGCGCGATTTCGGGTCCTCCGGAACACAGGATGAACAGCTGCACAGGCGGCGAAGGAAACGATGGCTGTAGATCCCCGTCTGGTGACCATCTCGCCAAGCCAATCGCAGCGCGTAGTTGCCGACGGTTTCGATGTTGCTGAGCTCCAGATCGCCACCCTCCACGAATGCGATGGGGCCCTCGTGTCCCTGACACTGAGCGCAGGGGCAGTAGCCCCGAAGGATCTCGTGCGGGTACACGCTGCGGTGACCATCCGACCAGTCGATCTCCATCACACGCGCACCGTGCGGCGCTCTGAGTTCAACGGGGTACGGTGCGTCTTCAGCGCTCATGATCGACCTTCCCAGCGGCCCGCTGCCGTCCCGGTTCGTTCCCGAACGGCGGTGGTCGCGTGCAGCGCATCGAGCTGATCGAGCGCATCGTGAATCTGTTCTCGCTCGGGCTCCGGCCAGGGCGTTTCGGGATACTCCACCGTCGACTGAACCGCAGCCCAACGCAACAGCGAACCGGACGAAAGAACCAGGCGCCCTCCACCGCACGCTCGACAGACGATGCCGCCGCGGGCAGCGTCGAACGACGCAGCACGTCCCGGGGCCGGTATCTTCCCGCAGGCGACGCACTGGTCGAGGGTCGGTGCGAAGCCGAGAACATTGAGCACCCTGATTTGCAGCGAGAGAAGACACTCCTCGGGCGGCGCTCCTTCATGAAGCGCGTCGAGAAATCGCACGGCGGCGTCGAAGACGAGCGGCTCCGGCTCGTGGTCCGGGACGCGCTCACGGATCACGGCCATCGCTGCTCCCGCGGCGCCAATGGCGTCGAGGCTCTGGAGGATGCCGTGAAACGAACGCTCGACCGAAACGCGCTCGAGATGCGAAAGCTCGCCACGCCCAGGACGGAACTCCGCATGCATCAGCACATAGGGTTGAAGCGCACCACCGAAGCGTCGTTGGCTGCGACGGGCTCCCCGTGCGAAGGCGGACATCTTCCCCTCGTCTTCGGTCAGGAGCGTGACGATCCGATCGGAGTCGCGGTAGTCGACGGATCGCAATAGGAGCGCTCGACTTTGGCGGCTTCGACTTGGCACGGCTGCGCGGAGCTTAGCTCAATCGGATCGCGCTGTGCAGGCGCGCGCCGCACGAGAGCAAAGGTCGCGACGATGATCGCGAAGAGCGCTGCCATCCCCAAAGCCAGTAGGATCGCGCCGTATCCGCGCCTGTGCTCGACGGAAGCAAGCGGAGGAGGCGCTGCGCTCGTCGGTTGCTCCTCGTCGAAACGGGCGAGGACCTCGTCCGCATCGATGTCCACGGCAGACGCATACGCCTTGATGAACCCGCGTACGAACACGCCGCTCGGTAAGTCTTCGAAGCGATCCTGTTCGAGGCTCTCGAGAGCCTTGCGCGGAATGCGTGTGGTGCTGGAGAGCTCCTCAATGGAGACGCGCCGCTCTTCACGCTCCTGCTTGAGCACACGACCGATGGAGTCACGACTCATCGCGACATCCCCAGCAGCGACTGACACATGCGCCCGTCGTTCGAGTACGGGTCGAGCTCGACGCACCGTTCGAGATCGGCGATGGCATCGCGACGATGGCCAAGCCGCGCGCGAACTTCGCCGCGAAGACGCCAGGCGCCTTGAAGCTGGCGACTTTCGCTACACGACGGATCGGCGTCGAGCGCACTCACGAGGGCGCGTTCGGCATCCTTCAGCTGTTGCATCTGCCAAAGAGCCTGACCCATGGTGTAGTACCCGACGCAAAACCTTGGCTGTAGCCGAACCGCCTCCATCGTGGACTTGACGGTTTCTTGGTATTCGCCGAGACGAAACTGCGCCAGGCCGAGGTTGCCCCATGCGAGGTGTGGCGCGGTGTTCAGCTCGTCGGTCGCGGACGCGCGGAGCACCTCGACGGCCTCGTCGTATCGGTCGAGCTCCATCAGGCATACGCCGTAGATGTTTCTCGCCTCCGCGAGCATCGAGCCGTCGCGCTGCTGCTTTTCGAGCAGCTCGATCCCGGTGCTCAGATGCTGCTCCGCGCTGGGGTAGTCCGCGCGCTCCATCTGGATGAATCCAAGAAGCAGGTGGGCCTCCGCGTTGGTCGAATCGAGCTCGATCGCCTTGCGGAGGTGTGTGATCGCGCCGGCCGTCTGCCCTTCGTCGCGAAGCCCCGCGGCCAGCTGAAACTCCTTGATCGAGCGTTCACTATCCGGAGTTCCCGACGTCGAGGTCGTTGCACAGCCCAAACAGAGGAGTGCGCAGACGACCCATCCCCACAATCTAACCACGTCCTGGGTCTACTTAGCCCCGCGAGCCGGGTCAAGAACCGTGGTGTCGGATTACCGACAGTCGAGCGCGTGCCGGACGTCCTCCTTCAAGCCGAGCAACCCCTGAAGAGCGCGCAGCGGCGCCCGATCCGCAATAGTAACCGACTGTTCGCCGAGCTCGACGTAGCCTCGATCGCGCAGCTGACCTAGCACCGCCTTCACCGGATCGAGGTCCAGTCCAGTTCGATCGGATAATTCGAGTAGCGAAAATGAGAACGTGTTTGCCCCGTTTGCATCGAGTGCCTGGAGGAGCGTGTTCAGTACCCGGAGCGTGGGGTCGGAGGTCCGCGCGCTCTCGATCTGCTCTTCGGTGCGCCGGAGCCGCTCGACCAGCTGCTGCATCACCGCATCGGCGAGCGCGGGCCTCTTCCGGGTAAGTGCGCGGAAAGTGTCGCTTTCGATGACGAGCGCCGTCACGGGTTCGATGGCCTCTGCCGTCGCGGTACGATGTGCCCCCTCGACCAGCGCCTCTTCACCCACGAGGTCGCCCGCATCAAACACCCCGGTCGTGCGCTCCACGCCGCGCGAGCGTTTCCACAGCCGGACGCGACCCTCGCGAATGAGGTACAGCGACTCGGCCGGGGCTCCCGCGTAGTAGAGCGTCGTGCCCGCCGGAAAGCTTCGGTAGAAGTCCTCTACCGAGAGCTCGTCGTTCGAATCGGCCATCTTATCTAGGTACCGCACGGGCTGTCGGCGGAGCAACCGCTACTGGGCGAGGTGACAGGCCACCTCGTGACCCGCACCGAGAGTCCGAAGTCCGGGAACCTCTCGATCACAAAGGCCTTTTTCGGCGATCGGGCAGCGCGGGTGGAAGGTGCAGCCAGACGGCGGATCGAGCGGGCTCGGGACGTCGCCCTCCAGGATGAGGCGCTTCTTGCGCGCCTCCGGGTTGGGCTCCGGGGCGGCGCTCAGAAGCGCCTGCGTGTAGGGATGGCGAGGGTTTTCGTAGATCTGCTCGGCCGTGGCGAGCTCGACGATGCGACCGAGATACATGACCGCCACGCGCCGACTCACGTGTTCGACCACGTGCAGGTCGTGGGCGATGAACAGAAAGCTCAGCGCGAGCTCTTCCTGCAGATCGCTAAGCAGGTTCACGATCTGAGCTTGGATCGAGACGTCGAGGGCGCTGACCGGCTCGTCCGCCACGATGAAGCGCGGCTCGACGGCTAGTGCGCGCGCGATTCCGATGCGCTGCCGTTGGCCTCCGGAGAACTCGTGAGGATAGCGGCGCATGTGTTCGGGGCGAAGGCCCACTCGTTCGAGAAGCGCTGCAATGCGCTGCTCCTCCTCGGTGGCGGAGCCGACCAGGCCGTGCACGCGGAGAGCTTCCGCAAGCGCCGCGCGAACCGTCATCCTCGGATTGAGCGAGCTATACGGATCCTGAAAGATGATCTGCATGCGTCGTCGAAACGGGCGAAGCTCCGACTGCGACAGTTCCGTGATGTCGGTGTCCTCGAAGTAGATGTGACCGCCCGTGGGTTCGTACAGGCGAAGCAGCAAGCGCCCGAGAGTACTCTTACCGCAGCCGGACTCTCCGACGAGGCCCACTGTCTCGCCTGGCAACACATCGAGAGTCACGCCGTCCACCGCGCGAACTTCGGAATGCCCTTTTCCGAAACCGAGCGAGGGTCCGCGAAACGATTTGCGGAGCGACTGCGCTCTCACCAGAGGCGCCTCGCTCACGCGACCTCCTCCGCATGAAAGCAGGCGACGTCGGTCTCTGAGACGTGCCGAAGCTCGGGCTCCTCGACGCGGCACGCATCGGTAACCCGTTCACAGCGATCCTGGAATCGACAGCCCGAAGGCAGTGCGCGCAGGTCAGGCACGATGCCTGGAATGGTGGGGAGTCGCTCACCCCGATTGCGCTGACTCGGCAAGCTTCGAAGAAGCCCTCGAGTGTAAGGGTGGCGCGGCGCCGCAAACAGCTCCCGGGTATCCGCGTGTTCAACGACCTTTCCAGCGTACATGACGGCAATCTCGTGGCTGAACTCGGCCATCACGCCGAGGTCGTGGCTGATGAAGATGATGCTCATGCCGAGCTCGTCTTGAAGCGAGCGAAGCAGGTCGAGAATCTGCGCTTGTATCGTCACGTCGAGTGCGGTGGTTGGCTCGTCCGCGATGAGAAGCTGCGGCTCGCACGCGAGTGCCATGGCGATCATCGCCCGCTGACGCATTCCCCCGGAAAGCGTGTGCGGATACGAGTCGACGCGCTCGGCAGGCGCGGGAATACCGACCAGATCGAGGAGCTCGATCGCACGGGCCTTCGCCGCCTTACGGCTGACCTTCTGATGAAGGCGAATCGCTTCCACGATCTGCGTGCCGACCGTATACACGGGGTTGAGCGACGTCATTGGTTCTTGAAAGATCATCGAGATGTCGTTCCCGCGAATGCGACGCATCTCTGCTTCGGACAGCTCGAAAAGGTTCTTGCCTCGAAACACCGCGGAGCCACCTTCGATGAATCCGGGCGGACTCGGAATCAGCCGCAGTATCGAGAGCGCGGTCACGCTCTTCCCGCAGCCGCTCTCACCGACGACACCGAGTGTCTTTCCGGGCATCACATCGAATGACACGTCATCGACCGCTCGGAAATAGCCCTCGTCGGTGTCGAATGCCGTGACGAGGTGGCGCAGACTCAGCAGCGGTTCGGTCATGCGGGCCGCACCTTACCATCGGTTCGGTTTCCCACGGCATTCATGGACACGTCGCGATCTCGACGGTCATCCCGGCGGCGGGCTTCTGCGTGAACGCGTCCGCGGGCACGTTCGGGTCGACGGACACCGACTTCACGCGCACTTCGGTGTCGGCGCCGTTGACCTCGTCGACGAAGCGCACTTTCATCGGAAACGAACGGCCGTCAACGTCGGCGTATTCGTCGTACGTGGCTTCCCAAAGCTTGGTGCCGTCCGAGCCGTATCGGGTCGATCGGCGAAGCATGAGGCGCTGGTCGGCGGCCGGCTTTTCGAAGTCTTCTTCCGGAATCGAGTACGCGATCTCCTGAGTGCCACCCTCCTCTTCTTCGAGCGTGACCACATAGAGACCGTCGCGGCACTGCATCGACTGCGCGGCCCCTTCGATCACCAGCGTGTCGCCAGTCAGCAGGAGAAGCACCTCTTCGGGCGCGACCGAAATCCCGAGCAGCCGCGCGATGTTCGACGGGCACGTTTGTCCTTCGAGGAAGGTGCCCTCCCGAAGATCGCTGAGCTGGAAACGCTCGCCGTCGCTGGTCAGGACAGCGGCGGGCCCAACCGCCGTCATGACGTCGAAGCGCACGCGGTTGGGCTGCTGCAGAAACATGAGCACCGTGCCGCGAATGCGTCCGCCCTGCCCCCACTGTGTGACGCGCGCTTCGGCCGTCAGGGAGCGCCATGTTTGGCGGCGGGTTTCGTGGTCCGCGAGCGCGCGCGCGGGGTCGACTCGAACGCTCGCGGGGCACGACGGCGCGCTCTTGCACCCGGAAGCCCCCTCGAGGGTCACGAAGGTCCCCAATACCCCGAGTATGCAGGCAAAAAGACGGCCGCGACGCATACCCGCGCGAGGGTGGGATGCTTGTCGTGCCGAGTCAAGCTCGAGCGCCGGAGCTCAGGCCGCGTGTCGAAGGTGGGACAGCTTGTCCCGAAGCTTCAGGCGTGCGCGAACTTCGAGCTGCCTCACTCGCTCTTTACTCACGCCCATCTCCTTGCCGAGCGCCTCGAGAGTCTCGGGCTCGTCGGAGAGGATGCGCGCCTCGATGATGCGCCTCTCACGGTCGGTGAGACTCGCCATCGCGGAGTCGAGCTCCTCTCGAACTTGGTGCACGGCTTCGGACCGAGCGACGTCCTCTTCAGGCGTCGGCTGCTTGTAGCTGAATCGCTCCATGACCGCGGGAGCATCGGAGACCGACGCATCGAGCGAGGTATCTCCCCGCGTGAGAAGGGGCCATAGCTGCTTCGCTCGGTTGAGCGGCATGCCGCTCTCCTCTGCGAGTGCTTCGGGTGACTCGACCGCCTTACGACGGAAGGCGCGCATCGCGCGACGCTCGGTGCGCGTCGTGCCCAGTCGGACGATTCGGTACGACCTTACGACGTAGTCGCGGATCTCCGCGCGAATCCAGTACGCTGCATACGTGATGAGTCGGCAGTTCTTCTCGGGGTCGAACTTCGATGCCGCTTTCAGGAGACCAAGATTGCCCTGCTGCACGAGGTCTTCGAGCGGAACCCCCCAACGACGGTATTCGCGCGCGATCGAAATGACGAACGGGAGACTCGACTCGACCAGCGCCGCCCCTGCGCGTTGGTCGCCGTCGGCCCATTGCTGAGCAAGCTCGCGTTCCGCTTCGGCATCGAGGATCTCGACCCGCCGTAGCGAAGCGCGGTATCGGTCCAGAGCCGTCGGTTGCGTCGACGTTGCCATGCTGAGCACAACTGCATGTTCCGTGCCCGAAACAGCGAACGCGAAAACGCAGAGGAATTCAGGATTCCGGTGCCGACGGCCGCGGCGTTTTGCCGCGCGTGCGAGGCGAGCTGCCGCGGTGGCGGGCCGGAAAACGTATCGCAACACACAAGGGTGCAGGTGCACGGAAACGCTGGATTTTTCCGCGTGCGCTTTGCCGGAACATGCAGGTGTGCTACGTTCGAAAACGTGGAAGTCGTCCTGCGCAAAGTTGGCCGGAAGTCGGGTCGAGCTGTCGTTGGGCGCCTGCTGCGTCCACCCCGCAAGGGTTCCGTCGTGGTCATCGAGTTCGCCGACGGCCTTCACGAATACGTCACCACTCCGGTGAAGCGTGTTCTTCAGCTCTGCGGCGAGAACGGGCAGGACACGTATTACCTGCAGACCGCCAACAGTCGCTACCGACTCGAGGTGCGGTCGAGCGAGTCGGGCGTCGTCGATCAGCCCGTCGCGAACTGAGCCTGGTCGAGCATCAACTGACCTAGCTTGCCGACGAGTCCGTCGAGCACGCGTCCAAGCCGTTCGAAATCGCCCTTCTTTACCTCGCTGGTCTCTTCGTCGACGTACAGCGCCCGGTTGAGCTCGATCTGTATCGCGTGTTGACCGCGCCTGGGCGCTCCGTAGTTGGCGGTGGTCCATCCGCCGCGGTACGGCTGGTCGTGCTTCACGGTGAGGCCCGCATCTCGAAAGTGGGCGTCCACCAGATCGATGATGCGGCCATCGGCAGTGGAGCGGCCTCGCGTACCGGGAACGATGTCGGCGCGCCTCAGCTGACGGCCTCCGAACTGTCGTCGTCCTGTCGAAGGCATCGAGTGCGCTGCGAGGATGACGACGTGCCCGTGCTGCCGATGAAGGCGCGCCGCCGCTTCACGGAGCGTCTCGTGGTACGGCGCATAGTAGCGGTCGATCCGGTGCTGGAACTGGACCTCACTGAGGGGCGCGCGTAGCAACGGAGTTCCATCGGTACGTGCTCGCCACACGACGCCCCGGGCCGGGATGTGACGGGCCTTGGGGTGTCGCGGGACGGCTGCGACGTCGACCTCGTCGGGCCCGCGGTTCAGATCGACCACGTAGCGAGAAACCCGCGCGACCAGTAGCGTCGCACCGTTCTCGGGGGCTCGCTTGTAGAGCCGATCGACGTAGATGTCGGAATCGCGCAGCACTGCGCTCGGGGTCGCCTCGAGCTGCGGCTCGACGTCGTCGGGAATGAGAAGGCCAGAGTGCGGCACCTCGACGAGGACTGGCGTCGGCGATTGATCAGGGGCGGTCAGTTGGATGAAGGACACGAAGAGCTCAGGCGCTGAACGATTCTCGGTAGGGGATTTCCGAAGGATTCACTCTGGCCCGAACCAGGCCACACGCAAGTCCCAGATAGAGCGCGCGGTAGACCGGCTCTAAATCGGCACCCGCCGCGCCCTCCCTCGCCAGAAGTCCGCCCAGAGTCGTGTCTCCCGAAACCTCGTCCAGCACGCGGATCCAGGCCGGCTCGAGCCGAAATGCGGAGAGCGCGGGGCCTTCGTGGCAGCGTTCGACGACCCGCTCGCGGAGCGGTTCGAGGACGGACTCGATCTCCTCGAGATGGGCCTCGCGGGCGGCGTCACGGAGAAGCTCATAGGGGTCTTGGCCCATCGGAAAGGTTTCCTCGTGACTGCGCGCTCCTCGGACGAACGCCCACTCGCCCCGACGCCATCGAAACGATTCCATGAGTCGACCACGCACCTGATCGCCGATCGCTCGGAAGAGCTCGACCGGCCTGAGGATGCCGAGGCCGACGAGCGCGTCGCCAAGGCGGCCGCCGTACTTCGGAAGGAGCGCCAGGGCCATCTCCACCTCCATGCGAAGACACTGACCGGTGGCGACGAGATGCTCGCCGAGGAGCTCCGACTTGTCGGTCGAAGCCACGAACTCCGGCTTTCCATCGACGAAGTAGATCTTCTTGCGTCGGTTCCGCTGCCACAGATGGAGCACGCCTGTCTCGCGACGGGACACGATCTCGTACACGACGGGAAGGAGCGTGGCGGCCCGAAGCTGCCCTTGCTTCTCTGCCTGCGCGAGCTCTTCGAGCTTCCACTGAAGGCCCGGCGAGGTCACGAAGCGCGAGAGCTCAGGAAGATGGGAAGGTTCGAGGTATGAGCCGTCGGACTTCGAAATGCGGCAGCTCCGACTGTCGATGGCGCCTGTGGTGATCAGTTGAATGAGCCGCGGGTAGCTCATCGGACCCATGACGCTGCCGTCCGGAAGTTGGACGCGGTAGATGGTGGGCGACGTCACCGCCTGTGGTCCGATCACTCGGTCGGCTGCGTGTGCGTGCTGCATGAGGTCGCTGTCGACGAGCGAGGGGACGTCGGCATCGGGAAGGTACACCTCCGGAACGTCTCCGTCGACGAGTTCGAGATGGGCGAGCAGCCGCGCAACGCGGTCGGGACCGTGACCCATGCCACGACGACGCATCACCTCGGCGCACGTTTCAGCAAAGGCACCGGCGGTCGGACGCTCCGTGGGATCGCGCTGAAGGCCGCGAAGAACGACCGCGCGGATGTCCTGCGGGATTCGTCTTTCGCATCGAGCGAGAACGCGCAGGTCCGCGTCGCGTATCTGGAGAAGCACGTTGAGCTCGCTCTCACCTTGGAAGAGAGGCTCTCCGATCAGCATTTCGGCCAAAACGGTCGAGAGAGTGAAGACGTCACTCTTGCCGGTAAGGTCTTTTCCGAGAACCTGTTCGGGCGACATGTATCCGAGCTTGCCGCGCACCTGCCCGTCTTCGGTGGTGGGCGCGCGGCTGCGGACGGTCGCGATGCCGAAGTCGGTGAGCTTCACGTGGCCGGTACGAGTGAGCAGGATGTTTGCCGGGCTCACGTCGCGGTGAACGAACTCGAGCGATTCGCCGTGCTGATCGACCGCGTGGTGCGCGTACTCGAGAGCTTGGGCCGTTTGGTAGGCGATGTGGAGCGCGACGTCCCAGGGGATCGGCGAATCGTGTGGCGCAGCGCGCAATAAACGGCTGACGTTCGACCCGTCGACGAGCTCCATCACGAGGACGAGCTCGTCGCCCATCGTCCCAAAGTCGAACACCTGAACAATGTTGGGGTGCTCGAGCATCGCAGCGAGCCGTGCCTCGTCGATGAACATGCCGACGAAGTCGGGATCGCTCGCGAACTGGGGAAGAATGCGCTTCAACGCGACGCGCTTAGAAAAACCGTGAAGTCCTTCACGACGTGCAACGAAGACCTCGGCCATCCCCCCGGCCGCCAAGCGGCGCTCAATGCGGTACGGGCCGAGTGGCGCCCGCTCTTCCGTCACACATCCCTCCCGTTCGTGACCGACCTTCGAAGCATACGCGCGGAGGGGCACACATGTCAGGTTAGTCCCCGTTTCAGCGTCAGCGGAACACTTGGGGCCGAGGCTCGTTCGTGTCTATCATTCAAAGGTCCTTTAGGTGGGGGGAACCATGGGGATTGTCCGAAAGGCATCGCGTACCAGGAAATCGAAGGATCCGCTTCTCGGGAAGGTGATCGCGGGTCGTTATCGACTCGAATCGCAGCTCGGCGAAGGTGGAATGGGGGTCGTCTATCGAGCGCGGCACGTGCTCATCGACCGAGTCGTCGCGCTGAAGTTGATTCGGCCGGACCTTCGCGGAGAAACGCACCTTCGTGCGTGGATGGTGCGCGAAGCGCGTGCTGCCAATCGAGTCGACCACGCGCACATCGTCGATATTCACGACGTAGGCGAGACCGAAGACGGCGAGCTCTATCTCGTGATGGAGTACCTCATCGGTGATTCGCTTTCGTCGCAGATCTCCAAAGGTCCCATGCCGATTGCGCGCGCGGTCGACATTCTCGAGCAGATGACGGCGGCGCTTGCGCGTGCTCACGACCTCGGTGTCGTTCACCGCGACCTCAAGAGCGACAACATCATGGTCACCGGTCGCGGCGGTCGTAAGGACTTCGTGAAGATCCTCGACTTCGGTCTCGCGGCGCTCACACGCGACCCGCGCCTCGCACCGAAGGGCGCGGTGTTCGGAACTCCGGAGTACATGTCGCCCGAGCAAGCGCGCGGCGAGGATGCGATCGCATCGAGCGATCTTTACGCGCTTGGTGTGCTTTTCTTCGAGATGCTCACGGGCAGGCTTCCGTTCCGTTCCGGCGATCGGGACGAGCTCCTCGAGATGCAGCGAAAAGCGAAGGCCCCGAGCCCGCGAAAGTATCGCGCCGAGATTCCGGAGAAGGCCGAGGAGATCATCCTCAAGCTTCTCGAGAAAGACCCCGCCAACCGCTTCCGCGACGGACATCATCTCAAGGAAGAGCTGAAAGAAATGCAGCGTGCGCTGCCGTCTCGCGAGTGGGACCAGCCAACCGAGACTGCCCCTGCCGCTCCACCACCGCCGCCTCCTGCGCAGACGCCGGGCGTCGTCGAGTGGAGCCGGACCGCTGCAAACTTCCTTCGTGCGGTGGCGCGTGCGTATCCCGATGGAAACTCGCCGAGTGAAGTGCAAAGCGCGGCCGACCAGATTTGGGAGCTCGCGTCGCGTGCCTCCCGCCTCGAGGGAGAGCTCGAGAGCCATTCGAAGAAGCTCGAGTCCATCGAGAAGCGTGGACGCGCGCTCCGGGCCGAGATTGGTCGTAAGGTGGAGGATCTCGCCGGCGAAGAGTCGCGAGCGCTCCGCGACGCGTCCGCTGAGCGCGACATGCTCAGCCAGCTGATCCTCAAGCGGAAGCGGGCGCAGCGAGAGTACCTGTCTGCTCAGAGCGAGGTGCAGGACGCCGGAGCCAACATCGAGCGCGTTCGTCGTAGCTTCGAGACGCTCGGCGCCGCTCGGGCCAAGGTCGATACCCTCGAGGCGGTATCACGAGACTACGAGCGCCGCGCGCGCATCAAGGAAGACGTCGCGGGCGAGCGTCGTAAGCAAATCGAAGAGCTTCGCGCGCAGCTCAAGCGCTACAGCGAGGCGCTCGAGAACGACCTGCAAACCGGTCGGGAGCGAATCGCCAACCGCGTGCGCGAGGCTTTGACCTACGAAAAGGCGTTCGGGGAGGCGAGCACGCTGTTGCTCGACCACCTTCGCGACAAGCCCGAGGTCCGGCAGCTCATCGAAGAGATCGACAAGACTCGGAAGGGTCAGCTCGACGAGAAGCCGAGTGAGCTCCAGGAGCTCATGCAGCAGCACGCTGCGAACGCCTAGCGCGATTGGGGCCCGCGTGTCCCGCTCCTGGTAGCCGAGGTCGGACTCGAACCGACACGTCCAAAGGACACCGGATTTTGAATCCGGCGCGTCTGCCAATTCCGCCACTCGGCCAGAGCTGCGGTTGTGTAGCGTATGCGAGGGGTTACGCAAGATCGATAGCCGACACCCTCCTGAGCCGTTGAAGTTTTTGTGCCAGTCGTTGTGCCGTTTTCACCGAGACGCGCTTTCGGTGCCCTCTCAGCGTCCTCTCGAGCGCTGTGAGTGTAGCGATCCGTCGTGGTGATGTTCCGATGACCCGCCATCGCGGAACGTATACGAGCGAATGCCGTGGCGCGGGCAGTTTTCAGCGGTAACCACCGCTATCGTCAGGACGGACCCTGTTTCCGCGTTACTCGAC